>NZ_CP141643.1:1800000-2100000 GCF_038452275.1 Corynebacterium sp. BD556 | reverse complement strand
CTCGCCCGTGATTGATTCGCTCATCAGCTTCCTCGAGCAGCTCATGCAGATGCCGGTTTTCTACCCGCTGGTCACGGTTTTGATCATCGGTGACGCCCTCGCGCCTGTGATTCCTTCGGAGACGGTATTAAACCTGGCGGGCGCCTTCAGCGCCGCGCGCGGGGTGCCCGATGTCTGGGGGGTTATCATCGCCGCAGCAATCGGCGCCATCATCGGCGACAACATTTGTTTCCGCCTGGGAAAACGCCTGATCAAGGTGGTCAATAGCCTGGACCCGAAGTCGAAGGCCGGCAGGTCGATCACGTGGGTGCGGCGCAACATGAACCGCGGCGCGGGCCCGACCATCATCGTCGCCCGCTTCCTGCCGTGGGCACGGTGGGTCGCCACAATCGTGCTGGGCTCAGCAGGCTATAGCTGGCCTGCGTTTTTCTTCTACGACACGATCGGCGTGCTCATCTGGGCGTTGCTCAGCGTCGGGGTTGGCTATTTGGGCGGCGCCCTGTTTTCGGATTTTCCGTTGCTCGCCATGATCGTGGGCGTGCTGCTGGGTTCTCTCGTGGGGGTGGGGATTCAAAGGCTGCAGGCTTGGCTTTTCGACTACCGCGATGTCCGCCGGGGTGTATCCGCCATATAAAAAACGCCCCCTGCGAAGGTGCAGAGGGCGCTTAGGTACGGCTTAGAGTGCGCGCACGTCCTGCGCCTGCGGGCCCTTGGTGCCCTCGCCGATTTCGAACTCGACCTGCTGATTTTCCTCGAGGGTGCGGAAGCCCGCGCCGTTGATCTCAGAGTAGTGGACGAATACGTCAGCGGAGCCGTCGTCCGGAGCGATGAAGCCGAAGCCCTTTTCAGCGTTGAACCATTTAACAGTTCCAGTAGCCATTGGTGAACCTTCCGATTGATGCGATTGCAATGAACGGTCATTCGTTCACCAGGCCGTTAGTGACCTGGTGCCCGCGTAACAAAAACTCACGAGCACCGTCTTGGGTGCGCACAGAATCTGCGACCGCCTGTCATTGTGCCATGGATTTGCTTATTTGGTGTATCCCGCTGGCATAATTTCACAATTCATTGTCACAACCGGGGGTGATACACATGTCCGAGGCTTCTTCCGGGATCGGCGCTGAGCTTATCGACGCCCTGCGCAACAGCTTCCGAGATTCCACCATCACCCACGTCCAGCACGTCGAAGCGCAACCGCCGCGCTACGCCGAATGGCCCGAATGGGTCGATCCGGGTTTAACCGCCAAACTTAACGACGCCGGCATCACTCGCCTGTATTCCCATCAGGCCCAGACCGCCCACATTGCCTGGGCACGCCGCGACGTGGTCGTCGCCACCGGCACCTCCTCCGGCAAGTCTTTGGGCTACCAACTTCCCGTCCTTACCGCCCTGGCGCAGGACCCAACCGCCTGCGCGCTCTACCTCACCCCCACGAAGGCTTTGGGCTCCGACCAGCTACTGTCGGTGACGAAGTTAGCTGGCGCCGATGTACGTCCCGCCCCCTACGACGGCGACACCCCCGCAGAGGCACGCCCCGCCATCCGCCACGAAAGCCGCTGCATCTTCACCAACCCCGACATGCTGCACGCCAGCATTTTGCCGAACCACGCCCGCTGGGCGCGCCTACTTCGCCACCTGCGCTTCATAGTCGTGGACGAATGTCACACCTACCGCGGCGTATTCGGCGCCAACGTGGCGCTCACCTTGCGCCGCCTTCTGCGCCTCGCGCAGCACTACGGTGCCCAGCCGACCATGATTTTTGCTTCCGCGACCGCCGCCGACCCGGCAGCCCAAGCCTCCCGCTTGTGCGGGCGCGAGGTCACAGCCGTGACCGACGACGGTGCCCCCACCGGGCAGCGCACCATTGTGCTGTGGGAGCCGGGCTTTTTCGAAGGTGTGGAAGGGGAAAACGGTGCGCCGGTGCGCCGCGCCGCTACCACCGAAGCCGCCGCGATCATGTCCACTTTCGTTGCCGAAGGCGCACGCACGCTCACTTTCGTGCGCTCCCGTCGCGCTGCGGAACTGGTATCCATGCACACCCAAAAGAACCTGGTGGCGGCTGGTCGCGCCGACTTCGCCGAGCGCATCGCCTCCTACCGCGCCGGCTACCTGGCGCAAGATCGGCGTCGGCTGGAACGCGCCTTCGACGAAGGTGAGTTGCTGGGTCTGGCCACCACAAACGCCCTCGAGCTGGGGATCGATGTGGGCGGGCTTGACGCTGTGGTCATGGCGGGTTTTCCGGGAACTGTGACGTCTTTTTATCAACAGGTGGGTCGCGCCGGCCGCCGCGGCCAATCCTCGGTGGCGGTGCTTGTCGCGCGCGATGAGCCGATGGACACCTACCTAGTGCATCACCCGGAGGCGCTGCTGGGACGCCCGGTGGAAAACAGTGTGTTCAACCCGTCAAACCCTCACATTCTGCGGGCGCAAGTATATTGCGCGGCGGTGGAAAAACCCCTTTCGGAGCAGGATGTGGCGGCTTTTGAGGCGGCGGAGGTTGTCGCAGACTTGACCAGTGAGGGCTTGTTGAAAAAGCGCCCGCGCGGCTGGTTCGCCGTACCGCAGCTGGAGGGCCATCTGCGTCCCGAGACGGCCCACTCATCAATAAGTTTGCGTGGCGGCTCGGGCTCAGAGGTAATGATCGTCGACGTCACTGACGGCCGGCTGCTGGGCACGATTGATGCGGCCCGTGCGTTGAGCCAGGTCCACACTGGTGCGGTCTACATTCACCAAGGCGAGCACTTCGTTGTTGAGTCGCTCGACCTGGAGGACTATGTGGCGTTGGCGCGACCGGACACGCCGGATTACTTCACGCAGGCCCGCTCAACAACGGAGATCAACATTGTCGGAGAGGCCTCGACGCGCATGAACCCGCTGCCCGGGGTGTGGGTGGCCAATGTGGATGTGGAGGTCGTCGACCGAGTCACCGGCTATGTGGTGAGGCTTTCCGACGGCACCGTCTCCGAACACATCGCCCTGGACCTGCCGGAGCAGCGCCTGCTTACCAGGGCGGTGGCCTACACGGTAGACCCCCTGGTGTTGGAGGAAATGGGGATCACCCCCGGTGAAACGCCCGGCGCGCTGCACGCCGCAGAGCACGCGGCGATCGGCTTGCTGCCCCTGTTGGCCACCTGCGACCGCTGGGACATCGGCGGGGTTTCAACGGCTTTGCACCACGACACATTGCTGCCCACAGTGTTCGTCTATGACGGCCACCCCGGCGGCGCGGGTTTCGCGGACGAAGGCTACGCCCGTTTCCACGAGTGGATCCGCGCCACCTACGAGGCCGTGAGGTCCTGCGCGTGCGAGGCGGGCTGCCCCTCATGCGTGCAATCTCCGAAATGCGGCAATGGCAACCAACCACTGGACAAGAAGGCGGCGTTGAAACTTTTACGGGCGCTGTCACAAAGGCCCGGCGCGTGCTGAGTGCTCGGCGATACCGATGCGGGCGGTGACAATGACATCTTCGCCCTTGAGATGGCACGCACCGACGCTGGCGCCGTTGAGCGTGGCGGTGCGCCGCGCCGCCGCGCACGCATCGAAACCCTCGTACAAAGCGGTGGCTGCGGCGACTGCCGCCAGGTCGGCGGCAGTTGCCGCGCGGTGGGAGTTGGCTACGTGCCCGCCCGCGGCGGCAACGGCCAGCATAAGGCTGACAATCGCCGTGGTGATCCCGGCCGTGGCGACGGTGGCGTAGCCCTCATCGTTTCCGCACCGGTTCATCAGCGAAACTCCACGGGGTAGACGGCGGTGGCACTCATGGTGCGCAGCGGGGCCGGTACTTCTGCTGTGACGGTGACGACTCCACCAGCTTGCCCCACCGACACGGTGCCGCGCGGAGGTTCGTAGTCGACTCCAATGGCGTGGGCGCGCGCCGCCGCCCCCGCGATGTCGACTGCAGAAATGTAGGCGGCCATAGTGGCTACCCCACTGATGATCGCGGCGGTGACGGTGATGAGCACCGTCAGTGACAAAGCCCCTTCGATGGTGGTCATTTAACCCGGCGTGTTGCTCAAGGCGTCGGTGATTACGCCTTCGATAGCACTAACGACGCCGTTGCCGTTGACCACCATGTACAGCACCCCGGCGAGGGCTGCGGCAGCCAAACTTCCAAAGGCGTATTCGATGGTTGACATCCCCCGGTCATTGCGTATGGCGGCGAGCCGGGCGGTGAGATGGGCAGACAGGTAGCTGGTGATGGTGGACATGGTGACTCCTTAAGTCGAGGTGGTTTTCAGGTCAGGGTTCGGGCCAGCCCGATGACCACCGGCGCGAGGCCGAGGACGAAGAAGGCTGGGAGGAAAAATGCGGTCAAAGGAATGGCGATGAGAACGCCGGCGCGTTCGGCTGCGGCGGTGGCGTCGTCGGCGGCGGCGTCGCGAAGCTCGGCGGCGAGGCGTTCGCACCCGCCGGCCAAAGCGGCACCCGAGGCGCCGGAGAGGGCTACCAGGTTGGCTAGGCCCGCCCCGCCGGGCAGGCGCTGCATCTCGCTCCATGCCAGGCCGGTGTGGGTGCCGAGCGCCGACAGTGAGGCGACCGTGCGCCACACCTCAGCAGCCTCATTGTCGGTGTCCCCGTAGGACTCTGCGACGGCCGCCACGGCACTGTCAACGCCAAGACCCGCCCGGAAACAGGCGGCGAACAGCTCAATGTCGCTGGCCATGCGGTGCCGGTCGACGCCGGCCCGCTTCGCCTTCGCCGGTCCATCACGTGGCACCTTAGTGGTGGAGATGCGTTGGGCGGGCAAGGGCGGGACCAACACTGCCGCAGCCGCCAGCAGCACCAAGGCAAGCATCATGTTCACCTCAACGCCCCCTCAATGATGCGTGTGCTGACGAGCACTCCTGCGCACACCAACGCTGTTCCGGTGAGAAGCAGCCAACCTCCGGGGCCAGGACTTAGAAGCACCGTCAGGGGACGCGCCCCCATCGCAGTGCCCATCGCCACCCCAGCCAGGGGAAGTGCGGCGAGGACGGTGGCTGTGGTTTTCGGGCCCGCCAGGGCGGCTTCCGTGGCGGCGCGGTGGCGCTGTTGTTTGTCCAGGCGGCGGCGGGCCTGGGTGAGCAGGTCCGCCACCGGCAGTCCGCGGGTGCTCGACAAGGTCCACAGCACTCCCAGCTCCCGCAGCTCCGGGCTATTGGCGTTCGCAAGCGCGGCTTCGGCTGACGAGCCCGCCGCGACACTGCCCGCCATCCGGCGCACGTCGCGTCGCAACTGCGCCGGGGCGTTGTCCGGCAAGTGTTCGGCAGCTCGCGTCGTCGCCCGCACCAGCGTCGCCCCCGCCTGCAGATTAGTCGCCACGTGGCCGACAAAGACCGCGGTTGCGCTGAGCCTGCGTCGAGAGATGCCGGCGTGCTGGCGCAGCTGAATAACCTTGATCGCCGTCGCCCCCGCCACACAGGCCGACAGCACCAGCGCAACCCGGTCCATCGCGATCACTGTGGCGGCGAGAAAGGTGGTGGCCACCGGGATCCACACCGGGGAAGGGGCCACTGCTCTTTGGGTGGCTGCTGTGACCCGCCGGGCGGGGGAAGCAGTGCCCAGGGCGAGGGCACTGGCGGCAAGTAGCCACATCATGGTTCATCCTCCCATGTAAGCCGCACTCTCACCGGGTTGCCTTCCAGGGCGGCGATCTGATGCACTCGACGGCTACCGTCGGCCAGGCGTTTGACCACAATCACGTAATCCACGGCCGCTGCCAACTGGGAGTGCAGCCCGGCGCGGTCCATCCCGCCGAGAGCAGCGAGCGCCTCCATGCGCGCCGGCACCTCGTAGACCGAGTTGGCGTGCAGGGTGCCAGCCCCACCGTCGTGTCCGGTGTTGAGGGCGGCAAGCAGGTCCACGACCTCCCCACCGCGGATTTCCCCGATGACGATGCGATCCGGGCGCATGCGCAGCGCCTGGCGGACCAAGTTGGCGATGGAGATCTCACCGACGCCTTCCGCGTTGTTGCCGCGGGTGGTTAGGTTCACAACATGGGGGTGGGCGGGTGCAAGTTCCACGGTGTCCTCGATGGCGATGATTCGCTCGTGGTGCGAGACTTCGGCGAGCATTGCCGACAGCAGCGTGGTTTTGCCTGCGCCGGTGCCGCCGATGACGAGGAAGGAGGCGCGCTCCCTGATGATGCGGCGCAGTAGTTTCCCACACTCGACGGCGATGGAGCCGTCGGTTTCCAGTTGGGTGAGGGTGGTGGTGTTGCCGCGCAACACCCGCAGGGAAATGCAGGTCCCCACGTGGGCTGTGGGGGCGAGGAGGGCGTGGAAGCGCAAGATGTGGCCGTCGGGGCGCAGAATGTGTCCGTCGCAGTAGGGGTGGGCGTCGTCAAGCCTGCGCCCGCACGACGTGGCAAGGCGCGCAGCGAGGCGGCGCACCTCCGCTTCGGAGGAGAAGGTGACGTCGCTGCGCTCGAGGCCCCGTCCCCGGTCGACATACACGGCGTCGGGGCCGTTAACGCACACATCGGTGACGTCCGCGCTGGCCAGCACCGCCTCTAACGGCCCGGTTCCGGCAGTGTGGTCACGCAAGGTGCGCAAAATGCCCAGCACATCAAGGTCGCTGATCACCACCGCTTCCTCACGTACGATCGCGGCGAGGCGTGCAGGCTCCGGGGTTTCAGGTTCCTCGGCAAGCCGCCGCTGGACGCGCTCCAGCACGTCCTGGTCGATTGCACCTGTCATAGCCCAGCCTCCTCAAGAATCGAACGTGACACTTTGGCCAGTGTTTTCGGCACGCGCGTCGGCAGGCCCGCAACCTCGACGGCTTTGCGCAGCCGGGGTACCTCCCCCAGCTCCGCGATAACTGGGGCTTTGGTGATGCGCTCAACTTCCGTGGCGGTTAACGACGACCACCCGCGATGCCTCAACACCACCGCCACGGGGCTTACCTCCGCCGCGATACGTGCCGCCGCAGCCGCTCCCCTGACCTCCGCTGGGGTGACCACAACGATAAGGTCGCAGCCGGTAGGAAGGAGGCTGACAGGTGCGTCCACGACGGTCAGCCCGGAGGTCGCCACGGCAGCAACGAAACGGTCGACGTCGCTGTTGGTGAGGGTAAAAGGGTCTTTGATGGTGGTGCGGGGCTGGGTTAAAACGGCGATGCCATCGCGGGTTTCGGGCAGAGCGCGGCGCACATCTGCGCGCTGCACCATGCCCTCGCCCAGCACGATCTCACCCCAGCGGGCACCGGCCTCGTCTTCGATCCCGAGCAACAGGTCGACGCCGCCGGAGAAACGGTGGGCGTCAACAAGTGTCGGCTCGACGTGCGCCGCCGCGAGGCGGGCCAAGCAAGCGGCGAGGGTGGATGTACCTACCCCGCCAGCGGCACCAACAACGGCGATGACGGCACCGTCGCCGCGCGTTTCCACTACCGGAGCGCGCAGCGCCCCGAGAGCACGCAGCAACTCACCGGCCTGGGCGGGCAGCACATAAGACTCAAACTTCGGATGAACCTGCTCCACATCCGAACTGAGGTAAAACACACCGGCTTTGGCGGGCAATTCGGCAGCGGCAGGGGCAAAGGCAGTGTCGACAAACACGGCGTGCGCCTTGGCCCAATGGCGGCGCAAAGCGTCGACGCTTCGCGCATTGATGATCTCACGGCCCGCCGCAGCCGCTACGTGGGTGGCTTCGGGGTGGACAACTGGGTCGTCCACGGCGATAAGCAGCGGATCCGCTGCAGCGTTCAGAGTCATGGCTACAGCCTCTACCAGGAAAAACACTGCCACAATGGGCGAGGGTTTTTCTGTGGACAAACCCTTTAGTCAGTGATACTTCACCAAATCAACTGTGAAAAACCATGCATTCCGGGACGGAAAATAAGGGACGGCCCGCGCCTCGGGGGGGTTCGCGCGGGCCGTCAATAACCCGGCCTCGGGGGGATGGGCCGGGGCAGGCCACACAGTATGTCGGGGCCTTGCACCAAGAGTATGACACATGGGTTCTAAGAAGGGCAAGACGCGCGGGCAAATAATGCGTTTTCCGCTAACCCACACACTCACGACCCCTTTTAGCATCACCTTTCACTACACCGTGGTCACGACTAAGCTACGGAGGCATGTCCTCCACCGTGCCCGCCCAGCGCCCAACGGCCGCGTTTTTCGATCTGGACAAAACGATCATCGCGACCTCCTCGGCGTATGCCTTCGGACGCGAGTTTTTCAACAACGGCCTGATCAGCAGGCAGGAGGCGATGGAGCTTTCTTTGTCGAAAGCCTCCTACATGTTCGTCGGACATTCCAGCGAACAAATGGACACCACCCGCGACTCCCTGCGGCAGATGGTCGCGGGCTGGCCAATCGAGGAGGTCCGCCGCATCACCACCGAAACCATGCGCAATGTGGTTACGCCCGCGATCTACGCTGAAGCGCGCGACTTGATTGATTTTCACCGCCGCCAGGGCCACGAAGTCATCATCATTTCCGCCTCGGCCTCCATTTTGGTGGAACCAATCGCACGCGAATTAGGCGTTGATACGGTTGTGGCCAGCGAAATGGAAGTCGTCGACGGCAAGTTGACCGGCACCATCACCCGTTACTTGAAAGGCGGGGCGAAGGCGGAGGCGATCACGCAGTTCGCTGCGTCTCGCGGCTTCGACCTGGCCAACAGCTACGCCTACTCCGACTCCGCCACCGACATTCCCATGCTGGAAATGGTGGGCAACCCGGTCGCGGTCAACCCTGACCGGGCCCTGCGCAAGCACGCCATGAAAAACGGGTGGGAGGTTCGCACTTTCCGCAATCCGGTGCCCCTGATCCAGATGCCCAACGCCCGCGAGGTCGGGATTGGCGCTGGCGTGGTCGCCGGTGTCACCGCCTTGACTGCGTTTGGGTTGTGGCTGGGCCAACGCCTGCTGCGGGAGGCCAAAAATCAAGACAGCGCCTGAATCTCACCCAGATAACATATTCATTTCCGCATGTTCCACGAAGCACCTTCCGCCCCTGACGGTGTTAAGGTTGAGACCGAGATTTTCGCGCGGAGGCATTGACCGGATTCGTGCGCTTTTGACGAAAGGTAGTTAGAACGTGAGCAACAAGGGTCTGTACACAGACGGGTCGGCCGCGGTGTCCGCAAAGGTGGATTCCATCCCGCTGCGCGACACCGGCACCACCCAGCCGGGCCAGGATTCTTTAGGCACTTTGGTGTCCAACGCCACCGAGCAGATGTCGACTTTGGTCCGCAGTGAAATTGAGCTGGCCAAGACTGAAGTTATCGGAGAGGTGAAAAAGGGCGCTGTTGGCGGTGGTCTTTTCGCGGGAGCTGGCGTGGTAGCTCTTTACTCCACCTTCTTTTTCTTCCTTTTCCTTTCGGCGCTGCTCGCCCTGTGGTTGCCGTGGTGGGCCGCTTTTCTTATTGTCTTTCTTGTCATGATCGCCCTGGCTGGCATCTTGGCCTTTATCGGGTTGAAGAAGGTCAAGGCGGTCCGCGCCCCGAAAAAGACCATTTCTTCGGTCAACGAGCTAAAGAACTTGGTTCCGGGTAAAGCCCAGGAAAACTTGGCGGAGGACCGCAGTGCTCTCTACACGCACACGGCGGCTCGCCCGTCTTCTTCCACCGGCGCTTCCCGTGACCGGGTCAGCCAGCGCAGCGGATCGACTGCTGCGGATCTGGATAAGTAGAGAGCTTGTGAAACGCCCGCACCATCACAGAGAAGATGGCGCGGGCGTTCGCGTTTGAATTAAACCCGCGATGAGGGGGAGCCCCATACAGGGAGGTGCCGTGGCGGTTTCACCGCGTGTCGTCGAGCTTGACGGCCCTTTTGCCCACCAGATGTTGCACACGCGGGGTTTGCGGCTGCATGTGGCGGTGGCTGGGCAGCGTGACGCTCCTTTGGTGATGTTGTTGCACGGGGCTTTCGGTGGCTGGTTCGATTTCCGTCATGTTCTCGCGCCTTTGGCTGCCCACGGGTTTCGTGCGGCGGCGCTGGATGCGCGTGGCTACGGCATGTCTGATAAGCCCGTGCAGCGCGGTGGCGATCGTCTGCTCCTTGCCGCTGGTGATGTCAAGGGGGCCATTGCTGCGTTGGGGCACCGCAATGCTGTTGTGGTGGGGGCGGACACGGGCGCGGTTGTTGCCCGCGCGGTGGCTGCGACTGGCGCGGGCACGCGGGTGGTTTCGCTGGCGGCGCCGACGCGCCGTGAAGTGGTGCTTCGTCGTGCGCTGTCGCACGTTCCTTCGCCGCTTTTTGTTCCCGCGGTTCGTGCGCACGCTTATCGACGCCACCTGCGCCTTACCACCAGTTCCTCGTTCCATTCCTCCCCCGAGTTCGAGGAGTTACTTAAGCTGCGTTTGCAGGCGGCGGCGATTGATCATTCTGCGCCCTATATTCTGGCTAATTCGAAACTTCTGTCCCATAAATCGCCGCGCTTGACTGCGCCGGAGTTAGCGTTGGAGGGTTCGCCTCACGTTGAGCGCCCGTTGGGATTCGCCGAGCGTGTAGCTAGTTTCCTCGCTTGCGACGACTAACGCGCCACGCACTGTCGGGTGTCGGCGGGCACGGTTTTATTCGTTGCGCCACCCAACCGGTTGCGCACTTCCCGGGCTGTGAGGGCGTAGCCGGTGCCCGAGGACTGAACGGAAGCCCCGAAGATTACGCCCGCGACCTCCCCGGCGGGGGTCAGGACGGGCCCGCCGGAGTTTCCCTGCACGATTTCGCCGCGCAGCGTGTATGCCTCGCGGTCGACCCTGCCGGTGGCGTAGATGTCCGGCCCGGAGATCGTGAGCATTTGGCGCACTCGGGCGGCAGAGGCCGTGAAGGGCCCGGACTGCGGAAAGCCCATCACCACGGCATCTCCGCCGGGGCGCAACTGCTCAGCGGCGAAAGGCAAAGGCTCCAGGTTAAGCCCCGGCGCGTGCAAAACCGCCAGGTCAGCCGCGGGATCGTAGTGGACAACCTCGGCTTCTTTCACGCCGAGTACGGTATCTAGTTCCACTTCTTCGGTCCCGGCAACGACGTGAGCATTGGTGATCACGTAGTCGGGGGCGGTGACGAAGCCGGAGCCCATGAGGAGGCGGCTGCACACCTCGGCGTCGCCCATGACGTGAACGATGCTGGGGCGCACACGCTCAACCATGGCGGGGTCGATAGCGGCGGGGTTCGGGGCGTCGACGGCTGCGTCGCCGGGCGGGTGGAAGGGTGAGACTAGGGGAGGCAGGCCGGAGTCGTCAAGAAGCGCGGCGAAGCGGGCGGGAAGCGTGTCCGCCCCGGCTGGCACGGCCCGATCTATAGCGGCCAGCACCCGCGACTCGCGCAACGCCTCCCCGGCCACCCCCGGCAAAGAAACCGCCAGCGGCACGGAGACGAACCAGATAACAAAGACACAAGCGACTGTTTGGAAGGCCGCGCCCACCACCGAATCGACTCTCAGCGTCGAGCGGGACTTGGCGCGATCGCGCAGGCTCACCCCGATCAAACCACCGACGGTGTAGCCGACGCCGGAGAAGAACACAATCACTGCGAACAGCAACACCAGCCTCAACCCCTGAGTCTCACCCAGCCCGACCAGCAACGGGGAGATAGCCAGGCCGATTACTAAGCCCGCGCACAATCCCACCGCTGAAAAAACCGCGGTGATCGCTCCTTGACGCCAGCCGCTGATAAATAGCAACGGCAGCAACGCGATGAGCACCAGGTCGACGATGAGGTTGGCTGTCACTTAGCGAAGGGCTCCTTCACGGTTGAGGCAATGAGGTGATTTTAGCGGTGCCGCTCGGCGTTGCGGGAAGTAGCCAAAGCGTCCGCAAGGGGGATGACCTTATCGTGGCGCCACGGCACAGTCCAGCCGGCAAGCTCGCAGATGACGTCGAGAAGCACACCGGTAAAACCCCAGACAAGGTAGCCGTTGACACGGAAAGCGGGCCCGCTCCAACCCTGCATGCCGACTTGGAGGCGGTTTTCGGGGGCGATGAGTTCGTCGAGCGGGGCAATGAAGACGTCGTCAGTCTCCGCTGGGCTCGCAACGTGGGGTTGGCCGGGATCTGCAGAGAAGGCGAGCACCGGCGCGACCAGGCGCCCGCTGCCGCCGGCGATGACGGGCTCAAGGCTGGCAAGCGGGGTCACGCGCTGGCGGTCGAGGCCGGTTTCTTCCCACGCTTCACGCAGTGCTGCATCGACTGGGCCTGCGTCGGTGGGGTCGATGTGCCCGCCAGGAAAAGCCATTTGGCCGGAGTGGCTACGCAGCGTCGGTGTGCGATGCGTGATCAGCACACCGGCACCGGCAGGGCGCTCGACGGCGGCTTTCGCGCCTGTCAGCAGCATCAGCACCGCAGCTTCCGCAGGAGCCCCGAAACCGGGCGCGCTGGGGCCGGGCGTGCGGTGCGCCAACTTCTTGCGAGCCACCTCGCGGCGGGCGAAAGCGGCCGCATCTGCGGAGTTCAAGCCACCCACCAGGGGGTTCAACCACTGCGGCGCGTGTTCAGGGCGCACGGGAACATCAACCATCTAGACCACCTCTGAGACGGCTTTTTCAAGTTCCGCGGCACTGTAGAAGGGCTGCAAGAAGGTGTGGATGACGTCGCCGTCGCGCACGACCAAGGTCACTGGCACAACCGGGGGGAGGCCGAGCTGGCCTGCGAAGGCATTGGTGGGGTCTTGGTAGCTGGGTATGTCCACCCCAAGTTCGTTGAGCAAAGCCGCCCCGCCTGCCGCGTTGCGGTCCGCGTGAACTCCGACGACGCGGTAGGCGGGGTGGTTGTCCGCGAATTCTTGCAGGGCAGGCAATTCTGCGCGGCACGGCTCGCACCACCATGCCCACACGTTGACCACGGCGATGCCGCTTTCTTCGCCGCTGTCGGCCTCGGCCCCGAGGCAGTCCATGTCGATACCAGCCACGCCGGGCCCCGGGCACGCTGGCCGGTTCGGCACCTGCTGCGTGGTGGTGGAATTGAGGCTGCTCGCCGCAGTCCCTTCGTTGAAGCCACGCCCGGAAATCACCGCCAGGCCCGCAACAATGAGCCCAGTCACGGCGACAATGACAAGGACGCTGAAAACAACCGATTTACGCATGGTCTGAGTTTCCTTCCTCCGCCAGGCGCACAATGTGCTCGCGCTCCGGTCCCGTGACTAGCTCCGCGGCTTGCGCCGGGTCAGTGGGTCCCTCTCCGAAGCTGGGGCAGTCGTAGGCAATGGGGCAGACCCCGCACGCCGGGCGCCGCGCATGGCACACGCGCCTTCCGTGGAAGATGAGGCGGTGAGAAAACATGGTCCACTCGCGCTTTTCAATCAGCAGCCCGATCGCGTGCTCAATTTTCACCGGGTCTTTCTCCTCGGTGAGCATGAGCCGGTGAACGAGGCGTTGGAAGTGGGTGTCCACCGTCAGCCCCGGTTTGTCGAAGGCGTTTCCGCGCACGACATGTGCTGTTTTGCGTCCCACGCCGGGAAGCGTAATTAAGTCTTGTAGCGCCGTGGGAACTTCGCCGCCATAATCGGCGACCAATTTCTGTCCCAGCCCAATTAGGTTGGCGGCCTTGGCCCGGAAGAAGCCTGTGGGGCGGATAATTTCCTCTATCTCCGCCTGGTTGGCTGCGGCGTAGGCCTGGGCTGTGGGGTAGCGCCGGAAAAGCTCCGGGGTGACCTGGTTGACGCGCACGTCTGTGGTCTGCGCACTCAAAACGGTGGCCACGAGAAGCTGTAGCGGCGTGGAGTAGTCCAGTTCCGCGTGCGCGTCGGGAAAGGCCACGGCGAGGGTGCGGTTGATCCGGCGTGCGCGGCGGGTGCGGCCGATGTCGCTCTCTTTGTTTTTGACGGCCGGGTGGGTGCCGGGACGTCGGCGCCGCGGCGGGGTTAATCGGGCACCGGTCGCTGCAGTCATGCCCGACACTATAGTGATCACGCGGCTAAAGTGGGATTTATGACTGTCGTACTTGTCGCCCTTGTGCCTTTGGTGTTCGGTGTTTTTATGGTGGCGATGGAAAAGCTTGAGGCCGCTGTTTTGGATTGACCTTCGACGCGAGGTGCGCCTTGAGAGATTTCGCTTCGGCCGCGAAGAATTAGCCACATTTGCGTAAATTTGTGACGGAGCTATCACAACTTTTGGTAAGCTTCTTGCGTAAACGTGACCCCACCCGCTGTCGCTTGCTTGTCGACGGCACCTTCAAGCCTATGGTCGGTCACTCATCCGAAACCCTCACAGGAGGAGACCTATGGAAGGCGTACAGGACACTCTCGCGCGCGCTGGCATCTTTCAAGGCGTTGACCCCACTGCTGTCGCCGCCCTCATCGCAGACATGGAGACGGTGAATTTTAACCGCGGCACCACCATTTTCGATGAAGGCGAGCCCGGCGACCGCCTCTACATCATCATTGACGGCAAGGTAAAACTTGCCCGTCACGCCCCGGATGGCCGCGAGAACCTGTTGTCTGTCATGGGACCGTCCGACATGTTCGGTGAGCTGTCCATCTTCGACCCGGGCCCACGCACCTCCTCCGCCGTGTGCGTCACCGAGGTTACTGCCGCGACGATGAACTCCGAGATGCTCAAAGAATGGATTGAAAACCACCCGGAGATCTCCCAGCAACTTCTGCGCGTTCTGGCTCGCCGCCTGCGCCGCACCAACGCCTCCCTCGCCGACCTCATCTTCACTGACGTGCCCGGCCGCGTGGCCAAGACTTTATTGCAGTTGGCCAACCGCTTCGGCACTCAGGAAGGTGGCGCGCTGCGGGTCAACCACGACCTCACCCAGGAGGAAATCGCTCAACTCGTCGGCGCCTCCCGCGAGACGGTAAATAAGGCGCTGGCCACCTTCGCCCACCGCGGTTGGATCCGCCTGGAGGGCAAGTCGGTGCTCATCGTCGACACCGAACACCTTGCCCGTCGCGCACGTTAAAGTCTGGATAGGTCAAACGCCCCCGGTTTCCCGGGGGCGTTTAGTGTTGCTCCGCCAGTTGCGGGTGGCCCGTGGTCAGGCCTTGTTGCGCAGATAGCGCAAGGTGACACGGGTGGACTGCTCGGCCGCTCCGCGCAGGACCGGGTCAACATCGTCGTAGACCTCGTCAACGATCGTGCTGACATCCACATCCTCGCCCTTTTCCGCAATGACCTCGCGGATCTGCTCAAGGCGTTGGTTGCGGCGATCAATGTACTTACGCGCGTAAGCGGATAAGTCCTCTCCCTCCGGGCCGTGGCCCGGCAACAGGGTGACGTTTTTGCCCTGCTCCTCCAGCAAGGTCAGGGACTCAATGTAGGCGCCGAGGTCACCGTCCGTTTCGGAGATCATCGTGGTGTGGCGCCCTGCGATGGTGTCGCCGGTGACGATTCCCTCAAGCTGGTCGCGCTCCACCTCGGAGGTGTAGACGAAAAAGCTCACCGAGTCCATCGTGTGGCCCGGAGTGGCCACGACCTTCAGCGTCGGGGTGACACCAGCAACGGAAATAACTTCGCCGTCTTCAAGAGCCTCAGCGCCAGCGCAATAATTCAGGTCGAAAGCGCGCACTGGGGCGCCGGTGAGTTGGCGGAATCGCTGAGCTCCGTCAGCGTGATCGTGGTGACGGTGGGTCAGAAGGATCAACGCCACCTTCTGTCCCTTTGCCTGGAGGACGTTGAGGTGGCCCTCGTCCTCCGGGCCAGGATCGATGACGATGCTGAAATCATCGCCGGGGGCGCGAATAACCCAGGAGTTCGTCCCCTCCAACGCGGCGTAGCTCGGATTCGGCGCGAGGACAACCGCCGCAGACGGGGTCACCTGGCGCAGTTGGCTGTAAGCGGGATGCTGCATACCGCTTAGCCTACCGTTTTCCAGCGGGTTTGCTACCTACTCCCGCCTAAAAATCTCGTCGTTGAGCTCCACGACGAGTTCAACCTCGACAGGAGCGTTCAACGGCAAGGCAGCTACACCAACCGCAGAGCGGGCGTGCTCACCCGCTGCGCCGAAAATCTCCGTAAACAGCTCGCTGGCACCGTTGACAACCGCCGGCTGGCCCACGAAACCCGGATCGGAGGCAACATAACCAACGATCTTCACGACCCGTTTGACGCGGTCAATGCCGACTAGGTCATCGACTGCAGCCAAAGCATTGAGAGCGCAACGGCGCGCCAGCTCGGCGGCTTGCCCCGCGGAAACTTCAAGCCCGACCTTGCCGGTTGCCGGCAGGGTGCCGTCGACAAGCGGAAGCTGCCCAGAGGTCCACACCTGGTTTCCCACCTGGGTAGCAGGCACATAAGCCGCCACAGGAGCAGCCACCGGGGGCAACTCAATGCCGATTTCCGCGAGACGTTTCGTCCACGTCGCCACTACTGCGCCTCCCGCTTCATGTAGGCGACAACATTGTCGGGGTTCGGACCGGGAGTGACCGTGACCAACTCCCAGCCTTCCTCCCCCCACGTGTCGAGAATTTGCTTAGTGGCATGCGAAAGCAACGGAACCGTTGCGTACTCCCATTTCTTCATGCCCCACACCCTACCTGGGGCCGGGATCACAGTCCCGCTATTTCGCGCCCCTCAGCAAGGTGAGTGGCCCAATCGGTCACCTCAGGATTCTTGCGCAGCACAGCGCGACGCTGACGCTCAGTCAAACCACCCCACACACCGAACTCAATGCGGTTATCCAAAGCGTCTGCACGGCACTCCATGATCACCGGGCAACGACGGCAAATCGCTGCGGCTTTGCGCTGCTCAGCACCCCGAACAAACAAAGCGTCCGGATCCCCAGAGCGGCAGTGGGCGTGAGTGACCCACTCACCACGATCCACCACGAGATTGCCAGCCGAATCGCTTCTACTGGTGGTTTGAGGGACAGCAATGCCGACAGGGCTCAAAGTGGTGGTCATTTAAACTCTCCTTTAACGAAGATGCACGAGATCCGCATTGCGGACTTTTAGTCACCCACTCAGGCACGACACTTGCGTACCCAAACAAGTTTCCAAACAGAAGATTTCTGGATGTAAGTCTATTCACACCGCTTTGATGATGTCGAATGGGTCACACAATTAGGGGTGTTTAACTATTCCCCCACGCGGAGACCATCACTTAAGGTAGTGAAGGTGCATGCTTTGACCTCCTTCGCCAAATTAGTGCTCGCACTTCTGGCCGCGGCGCTCACCACTGCGCTGTGCCTGGCCCCAATCGCCGGGCTGGGAGGCATGGCTATCGCGCGCACCGACGAAACGATGCGCTCGAACCTCGCAGACCTCACCCACGGCGACGTCCCCGGCGTCACCACCATCACCGACATCACGGGTGCCCCCATAGCCTGGATCTACAACCAACGACGCTACGAAGTCCCCAGCCAAAGTATTGCCCAAAGCACCAAGGACGCCCTCGTGTCCACCGAGGACCGCAGGTTCTACGAACATGAAGGCGTCGACATGCAAGGCTTCGCCCGCGCAATGGTGACCAACTTGCTAGCCGGCGGCGTCGAGCAAGGCGCGTCCACCATCAACCAGCAATACGTGAAGAACTACCTGTGGCTAATCGACGCAAAAACTGACGACGAGGCGGCCGCCGCCACAGCCCAGTCAATCCCCCGCAAACTGCGCGAAATGCGCATGGCCTCCGACTTAGACAAGACACTGACCAAAGACGACATCCTGACGCGCTACCTAAACCTAGTTTCCTTCGGCAACCACGCCTACGGCATCGAAGCTGCCGCCCGCACCTACTTCGGCAAACCCGCCGCGCAGCTCAACGTGCCGGAAAGCGCCCTGCTGGTCGGGATGCTGCAGTCAGTGGAATACCTCAACCCCTACACCAACCCAGAAGGGGCACTGGGCCGCCGCAGCATCGTATTGACCCGGATGGCGGACCAGGGCTACATCACCCACGCCGAAGCCGACGCATACTCCCGCTCCGAATTAGGAATCCTCGAAGTGCCAGACCGCCTCCCCGACGGCTGCATCGCCGCAGGAGACAACGGGTTTTTCTGCGATTATGCACTGCGCTACCTCGACTCCAAAGGCCTGCCCCAAGAAGATCTTGAGCGCGGCTCCTACACCATCACCACCACCCTTGACCCGCAGATTCAGGCCAGCACCGTCGAAGCGATCCGCGCCAGCGTCAGCCCCAACACGCACGGTGTGGCAGGTGTATTAAATGTCATCCGTCCCGGCGAAAACTCCCGCGATATCGTCGCCATGAGCTCGTCGCGCTACTACGGCCTCAACCTCGACGAAGGCCAAACCATCTGGCCACAGCCCACCTCCATGGTGGGAAACGGCGCGGGATCCGTGTTTAAAATTTTCACCGCCGCCGTCGCCTTGGAACAGGGCATGGGCCTGGAAACCAGACTGAACACCCCGCCGCGTTCCGTTGTCTACGGCATGGGAGGCGGCGGCGCCCGCAACTGCCCCGCCGGGGCGTACTGCGTCGAAAACGCCGGGACCTACGCACCCGAACTGAGCCTGCAAGATGCCCTGGCACAGTCCCCGAACACCACGTTCGTCGAACTGATCCAGAAGGTGGGAGTACGCCCAACCGTTGACATGGCGGTGCGTTTAGGACTTCGCTCCTACAAAGACAAAGGCACATACGACGGCGAGCAGTCCATCGCCCAAGCCGCCATCGACGGCAACATGGGTTCTTTTACCCTCGGCCCAACAGCCGTCAACGCCCTTGAGCTGTCTAATGTGGCGGCCACGATAGCCTCCGGTGGCCGCTGGTGCGAACCCAACCCAGTAGTCAGCGTCAAAGACAGCAACGGCAACGAAGTCTTCATCCAACGCCCCGACTGCGAACAAGCCATCAGCCCCGACATCGCCGGCACCCTCGCGCACGGCATGTCCGAAGACATCAAAACTGGAACCGCTGAGCGCGCCGCCAAAGCCGCCGGGTGGACCACCCCCGTCGCCGCTAAGACAGGCACTACCGAATCACACCAGTCCTCCGCCTTTTTAGCCTTCACCCGCGGCATCGCCGGTGCGCCCTACATCTTCAACGACGGCACCCAGACCACCCCGCTGTGTACCGCGCCCGTGCGCCAGTGCGCAGCGGGCACCCTATTCGGCGGCAACGAAGCCGCCGACGCCTGGTTCCGCATGGCCAACTCCGTGCCCGGCGCCCGAGACGCGGGCCTGCCCCCGTCCAACAAGCTGCTGCAGCGCGGCACCAAACAAACCGCCCTTGACAAAGTCACGGGCATCAACGCTGAGGAAGCTAAGAAGGTGCTCGAAAGAGAAGGCTTCATCGTCATCTTGCAAAACGTGAAAGGAAACGGCGTCGCCAGGGGCAACGTCGTCTCAGCAAAGCCCCAAGACCCAATGCTGCGGCCCGGCTCCCTCGTCACCCTCAACGTCTCCGACGGCACGTCAGAGGCTCCGGCGAACACTTCCCCGACTACCGGCCAGCAGCCGACGCCACCTCAATCCCCCATGATCTCCCAACAAGAAATCGACGAGTTGACCACCCAGATCGGCGAAGCACGCGACGCCCTGAACTCACTGTTTTTGGGCGGCACCAACTAAAACACCTAAGCCAACAACTCACGCACAACAGCGGAAAGGCGCTTGCCGTCGGCACGGCCCGCAGCCTTTTGCGTTGCGGCCTTCATGACCTGCCCCATCTGCTGGATGCTCGTCGCCCCCACCTGGGAGATCACTTCGCTGACCAAGGCGTTTAATTCGGCGTCGTCAAGCTGCTGCGGCTGGTAACTCTCCAAAACGGCGACCTCGGCAAGCTCCGTGGACGCCAAATCCTCACGGCCGTTCTGGCTGTAAATCTCCGCCGACTCGCGGCGCTTCTTAATCTCACGGGCGACGATCTTCAAAATCTCCTCGTCATCTACCTCATGCTTCGACCCTTCAGTTTCCGCAGTTTGAATCGCAGCCAAAAGCGAACGGATCGTGGTGGTTCGCCCCTTCTCCTTGGCTTTCATGGACTCTTTCAGGTCTGCACGAATCTTCGTCTTAAGCTCACTCATGAATCCGAGAGTACGCGACCTGTATCGTGGTGCGAGTGATTAAGCCGAGCCACCTCATCGCACCAGCCACGCTCGCCGCGGCCGGCGCCGCAACCCTCGCCTATGGCCTAAGCGAGCTGAACAACTTCCAGCTCAAAACCTACGAACTTCCGCTTCTCGCCCCCGGAGTGCTACGGCGCGGAAAAACCAGCCTGGACATCCTCCACATCACCGACTTGCACATGATCCCCGGCCAGGACAAAAAGGTGCAATTCGTCCACAGCCTTGACAAACTCGACCCCGACCTCGTCATCAACACCGGAGATAACCTCTCCGATAAGCGCGCAGTGCCCTGGGTCCTCGACGCCCTCGGGCCCCTCCTTAACCGGCCTGGAGCTTTCGTTTTTGGCACCAACGATTACTGGGCGCCGCGCCCCGTCAACCCCATCACATACCTGCTGGACAAAAAACGCGAACCCTCCTACATTGACCTGCCGTGGGAAGGCATGCGCGCCGCCTTCATCGAACGCGGCTGGCAAGACGCCACCCACAAACGACTCGAATTCAAAGCGTCCGACGTCCGCCTCGCACTCGCCGGCGTCGACGACCCACACCACAACCTCGACGACTACTCCCAGATCGCCGGAGCCCCCAACCCCGGTGCCGACCTGTCCATCGGCCTGCTGCACGCACCTTATCGACGCACCCTCGACGCCTTCGAATCCGACGGCTACGACCTCGCCATCGCCGGCCACACCCACGGCGGCCAAATCTGCCTCCCCGGCGAACACGCCATCGTGACCAACTCCGACATCGACCGCGCCCGCGCTAACGGCTTGCACCGTTACGGCAACATGTGGATGGAAGTTTCCAACGGACTCGGCACCTCCAAATACGCGCCAGTGCGCATTTTCTGCGCGCCTTCAGCCGCCCTCATCCGCGTCACCGAACGACACTGACCTGCCGTTTTGGGGTTCTCGCGGCGCTGGACTAAAGTTACCTGGGCAACGCGCTGACGGCGCGAAAGGCAACCGGGATATGGCGCAGCTTGGTAGCGCGCTTCGTTCGGGACGAAGAGGTCGCAGGTTCAAATCCTGTTATCCCGACTACAAGCGCTTAGACCAGCACAACACTGCGGGTCTAAGCGCTTTAATCGTCTCCCCCTTATCTTCCGGCAGAATTGGGGCGGGCTTTGCTGGGTCGGCCCATCCCGGTGGCACGCACAAAGGCCCCTCTCAGCCCTCCACTGCGGCCCGGCGTTGGCCGCCGAAAAGCCCGAGGACAGCCACGGCTGCCCCAAGCGCTATGCCGCTAGCTACAGCGGCGGGCGAGCCCCCGTTGCCGGCGGCGGACAAAGCCGCGGTAGACCAGTGCATGGGCAAGGCACTGGAAATCGTATCCACGATCCCAGGCACAGTACCCGCTGCGGCGGTCTTCCACACCCAGCCAACCACCCCGACCTGGGCGGCGACGAGGGCGCCGGCCACAATTCCTCCGACCCGGGGCCCGGCTGCCGTCAGCACGATGCGCGACATGCCAGCCGAGCCAAAAACCCCCGCCAGCGACGCCGCCGCTGCAATTCCAAGGCTGGCTGGAGTCATGCCCACACTGAGGACATAGACCAAAAGGAAGCCGAGCAGGGCGGTAAACACTCCGCCTCCGAGCAGGATCCACCGGCGGTGGCGGGCAGCGGCAAGCGATAGCGCGGCAAGGGCGAAACCACCCACGAGCAGCATCGCGCTGATCAGCATGGCGGCTAAAGGTGCCAGCGCGGAGCGCGCCGCACCCGGCTCGGCACCGGCCGCCGGCGCTGCGGCTGGGATCGCGCGTCGCACAGCGTCGATTTTTTGGGAGGTCAGCACGGCGGCGCCGTCGAGTTTGTCGGCACCTTCACGCAGCTCGCTGATGCCCTTGTTTGCCTCTCCTGCCCCATTGTTAAGCTCGCTGAGGCCCGCGGCCAGGTCCTGCGCCCCCTTAGTCGCGTCGTAGACGCCGTCGTGGTAGGCGTAACCAGGCACCGAGAGCTGGTTGGCCACTTCGCGTGAGCCCGACTTCAGTTCGTTCATCTGCGCGACGACATCGGGCGGCAGCTCCGCTGTGACCGCCTGGCCGCGCAAATCCCGCAGGGCGTTGCGTGCTTCCACCACATCGGGGTCTTTGGAGTTTTTCATCCCCGCGAGCGCCCCGTCGATGCCGGCGAGGACTTGACCGCGCACAACCTCGAAACCGACGACTTGGTCGACGATGCCGCCGACCGCGTCAGCGACTTCGGTGGCGCCGCGGGCAAGCTGGCCGGTGCCTGCCTGAAGCTGCACCATGCCCGTGGATAGTTGTTGGGAGCCGGTGTGGGCAGCTGCGATGCCGTCGATTAGCTGCTGTGAGCCTTGGTCGAGCTGACCGACACCGTCTTTGAGTTGCGCGGTGCCTTGCGTGAGAAAACCTGCCTGGGTGGCGGCTTCGCCGGCGGCACGGCGGGCGTCGACAAGGTTGTCGGGTCCGGGAGCTGTCGCGGGTGCGCCCGTGGTGGCTGAATCGTCTGGCTCCGTGTTGTTGGGAGTCCAAGTAGACACGGGGCTCATGGGGAGGAAAGCCCCGGCGATCAGCAGGCCGGCCGCGGGAAGGAGACGCCATCTCATGTTTGGCAAATATAGCCCCGGCTTGCCAGTTTGACGGCCAGGCTCACCGGCGACCACCGGCACCGATTGCGTAAATCGTTATGGGCGGGGCCGTCAAAGTTGCTAACCTGAAATGGTTTCAACTTTTTCCAACCAACGTAGCAGGCTGTTTTTTTGGGCCGTGGAGAGGCTGTAATGACTTTACCTCTCGTGGTGGCGTTAGTTGCTGCGACAGTGCTTCTGTCGCCGCTACTGGTGCGCATCATGGACAGGAGGGCGGGGTGGCCGCTGGCGCTGGTGCTTTTCGGTGCCGCTTTCACCCTCGGACGTGAGTACCCCCGTGTGATTGACGGGCACGATGTGGTGTGGTCCATTCCGTGGGCCCGGGATTTGCTGGGCCCAGGTACGCAAGTCGACTTCGCTTTGCGGGCAGACGGGCTGGGCATTTTCTTCGCCATGCTTGCCTTAGTTATCGGCGGGGTGGTGTTGACGTATTCGGCAGCTTACCTGCCACGCGGCAAGGGCAACACAAGTTTTTACACGATTATGACGGCGTTTACGTTGTCTGTTCTTCTGCTTGTGCTTGCCGACGACATCGTGCTCCTGTTTGTGGGGTGGGAGCTAGTATCCATTGCCTCGTTCTTCCTCATTGCCCGCTCGGGATCTTCGGGTGAAGCCGGTTCCTACCGGACGTTGATCTTGACGTTTTTCGGCGGCCTGACGCTTTTGGCTGGCCTTGGCCTTTCGGCCATGGCAACGGGTACGACGCGAGTCTCTGCGATTCTCGCTTCTGAAGCTTTGGCCACAAACAGCGGTTTGACCACGGCTATTGCCTTGCTGGTGGCGGTTTCCGCCTTCACCAAGGCCGCGCAGTTTCCCTTCCACTTTTGGTTGCCTGAAGCGATGGCCGCCGCCACCCCAGTTTCGGCGTTTCTCCACGCCGCCGCCGTGGTGAAAGCCGGCATTTACCTGCTGCTGCGCTTTTCCACTGTGTTCCACGACATTGCCGCCTGGAACACCCTGCTGGTTACGGTCGGGCTTTTTACCGCGGTGATGTCGGCGCTGTTCGCAATCACCAAAACTGACTTGAAGCACCTGACCGCTTATTCAACCGTGTCCCACTTGGGCTGGATCGTCGCCGCGATCGGCGTGGGCACTCCCGCTGCGCTTGCCGCGGCACTTTTGCACACCTTGGCGCACGCCCTGTTCAAATCCTCTCTGTTCATGCTAATTGGTGTGGTGGACCACGAGGCGGGCTCCCGCGATACTCGTCGCCTGGGCAAGCTATACGACAATATGCCGTTTACCTTCTTCTCCACGGTGGTAGCAGCCGCGTCGATGGCTGCGATCCCGCCACTTTTCGGTTTTGTGTCGAAGGAGTCGATCCTCACCGCTTTCCAGGACTCCCCCGCCGGGCCGGTGTTGCTGGTGGTGGCCGGTATCGCCGCGTTTCTCACCTTCGTGTACTCGGCGAAGATTGTTTTTGGTGCTTTCGTCGACGGTACCGAACCGATGGACGAAGTCCACGAGGCGCCGGTTTCTCTCTGGCTGCCAGCCGCGCTGCCAGGTCTGATGTCTTTGGTGCTGCCCTTTTTCCTCGTCGGGGTGGATACCCCGCTGGCCGCGGGCGTTCGCGCAATCACGGGAGACGAAAGCTTTGCCACGCACACCGCCATTTGGCACGGCATCACCGCCCCGCTGGTGGTTTCTCTTGTTGTTTTGGCCGCCGGTGTTGCTTTCATCTTTGTGCGCAAGCCGGTCTTTGAGGCCGTTAACAACCGCCAGTTACTGCCGTTTAGCGGCAACGACGCCCTGCACGGTGTTGTTCACGTCCTCACTAAATGCGGCCGCGGACTCGGCCGGATGGCTGATGTTTTGAATCCTTCGCGCCACCTGTTGTGGCTCATCAGCACCGTTATCGCTCTCGGTTTGTCAACGATCCTGCTCAGCGACGGCATCGACGGAGTTGCGGCCGGGGCCCGCGCCGAGGGCTTGGACAACTGGTGGGACCTGATCCCTTTCGCAATCATCACTATGTCAGTAGGCGGCATGATCTTTAGCCGCAGCCGCCTCGCCGCCGCAGTTTTACTCGGCACGGTAGGCGTCGGCATGTCCTTGCAGATGTTGTTACTCGGCGCCCCGGATGTCGCTTTGACCCAGCTTCTGGTGGAGTCGCTGACCGTCATCGTGATCATGCTCGTGCTGCGCTACCAGCCGCGTGCCTTCCCGAAGACCCCTCCGCGGCGCCGCAGCTACGCCTTAGTGTTGGCCTTGCTCGCCGGTATTGTGTCTTTTGCCGGTGTGTGGGCATTGACGGGCCGCCGTGAGCGCTCTGATCTGGCCATGTGGTATCTCACCGAAGGCGGGGTGTTGACGGGAGCGAACAACATCGTCGCCGTCATCATCGTTGAGTTCCGTGGCATAGATACTTTAGGTGAGCTGTCGGTGCTCGGCATGGCCGCCGTGGTCATTCTCGCGGTGACTCAATCCATGCCGCGCCACATGTTTGAAGCTGGCACCCGCCCACGGCCCTTCGGCCAGTCGCAGTTGAACTCCATGCCGCTGCGCAAGGTCAGCGCGCTGGTTGTTCCGGTGCTCGCGGTGCTCTCTGTGCTGATCTTCTTCCGCGGCCACACCGTCCCAGGTGGCGGGTTCGTCGCCGCCTTGGTCATGGCGACAGCTTTCGGTCTAAATTATCTCTCTCGCGGCGCAGATGCTTACGTGGTGCGCTGGCTGACCCCGTCGCGCCTTGCCGGCTGGGGCATCATTATCGCCATTTCCACCGGCTTCCTGGGCTTCATCGAGGGCGGGTTCCTCTACGCTATCCACGGCGAGGTCGCCGGCGAACACTTGACCACTTCTTTGCTGTTTGACTTCGGGATTTACCTGGCGGTGTTGGGAATGATCACCCAGGCGATTAATCAGCTCGGCGGCTACCTCCGCCCGGGCACCGAGGTGGAGAACTTGAGCTATCGCCGTGGGGGGCTCAATCCGCTTCCTGACGTCCCCGATCCCGAACGACCGGATGAGGTTGCCCACGCTCACCCGGAGCCGATCAACCCGGCTGATGCTCCGAAACCGCTGTCGCAGAAGGTGGAGGAAAAACCATGATTATGGCCCTGACTATCGCCGTTTTGACCGCGGGCTCCGTCTATTTGGTGATGCAGCGCGGTTTGGTGCGCATCGTTTTCGGCATGGCTTTGTTTGGCCATGCGTCGAACCTGACGCTGCTCGCCGCGGGTGTTGGTGCGTGGCGTGGCGAGGCCTTCCCTTCACACACACCACTGGAGGACATGTCCGATCCGCTGCCCCAGGCCTTCGTCCTGACAGCCATCGTGATCGCCATGGCCACCACGACGATTCTGCTCATGCTGTCGTCTTTGGGCAAAGACGACGACACGTATGACCGCCGTGTGGAAAACATTCCGGGCTACAACCAGGACCGGCTCAGCCCCTCGGCGCTGTCCACTGCCGGCCGGCGTGCGCGTTTGAACCCGAAGAAGTTGGAGGAAGCTGCGGATATGCACCACCCCGAGGTGGATCCGGAAACCTCTCAGAGCGCAGGGGAGGCGAAGTGATGACAGCGGAGGCAATTCTGCCCGTTTTCGTGGCGCTGCCGCTGATCGTCTCGGCGGTCGCGGCATTGAACCCGTGGAAGCCGCTTAATGACTTTCTTGCTCTTGCGGTTCCCGCGATTAATCTCGCCGGCGGTGTCTGGTTGTTCGCCTACACCTCCGCGCATGGCACTATCGGCCACGTGCTCGGCCTTTACCCGGGTGGGGTGGGTGTCTCCTTTGCTGGTGATCAATTCTCTGCCGTCATGCTGGTGTCGACCATGGTGGTGGCGCTAGCTGCGAACTGGTTTGCTATCTCTGCCGGGGAAACGGAAGCGCGCTACTACACGCCTTTGACTTTGGTGCTGGTCACCGGCGTCAGCGGCGCCGTGTTGACGACGGATCTGTTCAACTTCTTCGTCATGATTGAGGTCATGTTGCTGCCGTCCTACGGGCTCATCGCCATGACGGGTTCGCGTTTCCGGCTGGTGGCGGGCCGCATGTTCGTCTTGGTTAACTTGGCGGCCTCGACACTTTTGGTCACCGCGGTGGGCTACATTTACGCGGTAACCGGTGCTGTCAACATTGCTTCTTTGCGGGGCGTCGCCGCGGGCCACGGCCCAGCGACGGTGGCGCTTGGCCTGGTGGTCATTGCGATCGCTGCGAAGGCTGGTGTCTTTCCCATGCATACCTGGCTGCCGCGTTCTTATCCTTCCTCAAGTGCGGCGGTGATGGGGCTGTTTTCTGGCCTGCACACCAAGGTTGCGGTTTATATGTTGTTCCGCATCTGGGTGACCATTTTCGATATGGATTCGCGCTGGAACACGCTGATCATTGTCGTCATGGTCATCTCCATGTTGATCGGCGGCTTCGCTGGCTTGGGGGAGGCCACTATCCGCCGGGTGCTGGCCTACCAGATGGTCAACGGCATGCCGTTCATCTTGGTCATGCTGGCGTTTACCAGCGAGGACCCGCGACGTGCCCTGGCTGCCGGCCTGATTTACATGTTGCACCACATGGTCACCATCGGCGCGTTGGTTCTCAACGCCGGCGCGATCGAGGAAACCTACGGCACCGGCACCATGTCCAAGCTGTCGTGCTTGGCCCGCCGCGACCCGTTGACCTCCACGATCTTTGCGGCCGGTGCCCTGTCAATTGTTGGTTTCCCGCCATTTTCCGGTGTGTTTGGCAAGGTCGCCATCGTTTTCGCTGCGGCGATGCCTGGGGATTGGCGCAGCTGGGTGGTCATCGCCGCGATCGTTGTCGCATCCTTCGGAGCTTTGTTGTCCATGATGCGTGTGTGGCGTTCGGTTTTTTGGGGCCGTCCCATGCAGCATTATCCGAAGGCACTCAATGTGCGCCCGCGCCTGATTCTGCCTTCGGCTGTGCTGATGGTGCTTTCGGTGGTTATGTTCTTCGCGTCAGGTGCTTTGTGGGCTGTGTCCACGGAGGCGGTTGACGCGCTTCTCGACACTGACTCCTACGTCACTGCCGTGCTGGGTGACAACGCGGTCGGTATTCCCGACGCCGCTGAGATTCAAGGAGGACGCAACTGATGGCTCGCAACGGTTTTTTCCACGCCGTGGGTTATAGCGCGTGGATTATCAAGGAGATTTTCGCCGCTGGCATGTCGGCGTCTGTCGCCGCATTCAAACCGAACCCACGTATGCGCCCAATCATCATTACCTATCCGCTTCGCTTATCGACGGACTGGCAACGCTTCTGGTTTTCCACCTCCATCACCGCAACGCCGGGCACTTTGTCTCTTGGTTTCCGTCACGACCCGGAAGGCACCGACCTGAAGTACCTCCTGGTGCAGGCTGTTTTTGGTGAGGACCCAATCAAGCAGATTCAGGGGTTGAAAGAGATGGAGGAGAAGGTCTGCCCTGCCGTGGCCTCGATCCCTCTCGATCCAGAAGAAGTTGCCTGGTACGAGTATCACGACACCGGCTCGGATACGGACCCAGATTATGTCCCTGCGGCAGAAAGGTTGGATTAAGACTCATGTTCGCAACCATCATCACCGGCTGCATCATCGTCGTGACTGCTTGTTTGCTGGTCACGCTGGGTTTTCTTATCCTGACTAAAGACGAGCTTTCCCGCGCCGTGATGGCCGATTTGGTGTTCTACGCGATGGTGTCGATCTTTCTCATGTGGACGCTGTTCAACAGCTCCATGATCCCTTTCGACATCGCCATCCTCGCCGCTTTAGTGTGCGGCGCAATTCCGACGCTATCCATGGCCCGCATTATTTCGAGGGGACGTCGCTAATGCTCATCGGAGAGATCATCGCAGCCGCGCTGGCTGTCATCGCCACCGTTTTCACCGTCGCCGCTACTGTGCTGCAGCTACGCGCCCCGGATGCTTTAAGCCGCGTGAATTTGCTGGGCCCGCTCACGGTTGTTGCGCTTCCCTTGCTCATCGTGGCCAAGTTGATCCACTCGTGGTCTGTTGCAGGTTTCGACCTCAATGACTTTCTGCGGGCGATTATCGCGATTGCCGGGGTGTGGATCGTGGGCTCTGTCGCAGGTTTCGTCATGGGCCGCTCCATCCACGGCGTAACCTACGTGGACAAGCAAGCACAATAAAAAGACCCGCGGGCGGGTCTTTTTATTGTTTCAGTTCAGCAGTCTTAGAAGACGGTGGACTGGTCTTCCTTCTCGGAGTTAGCGTTGCGCTTGCGCTCAAGTTCAACGCGCAGCTTCTGCTCCAGGTCCTTGTCCACATTGCCCCAGTAGGCGAAGGTGCGTTCCTCAACGTCCTTGTCCTCGATGGGCAGCATCTTGTTGGTGACGTTGTTGATGAAGCGCTCCTTTGCGGCATCATCGAAAACTTCACGGTACAGGGTGCCTGCTTGGGTGAAGTCGTCATCCTCAGCGTGCTTCACGTAAGCGGCGCGAACGAGGTCGGTGCCGTGCGGATCCGGGTTCACGTAAAGGTTTTCTGCCTGGCCGTAATCGGTGAAGTTGGAGGAGGAATCCTCACCGTTGTCCAGGTAGCCTGCACCTTTGCCGGTGCGGTTCGGGGAGTAGTTCGGCTCTCCCTCGTTGTTGAAGAAGTAGGCCATGGAACCGCGCTCAGCGTAGGTGTTGACCTCGTTGATGGGACGGTTGACCGGCAGGTCCTTGTAGTTCGCGCCGATGCGGTAGCGGTGCTGATCGGCGTAGGCAAACACGCGGGCTTGCAGCATACGGTCTGGGGACAGGCCAACACCGGGGACGATGTTGGCCGGGTCCAGGGCGATCTGCTCGATCTGAGCGTGGAAGTTCTTCGGGTTGCGGTTGAGGATGAAGTACCCCACGTCGATCAGCGGGTAGTCTTTCTGGGACCACACCTTGGTCAGGTCGAAGGGGTTGAAGCGGTAGTTCTCGGCCTCATCGAAGGGCATGATCTGAACCTTGACGTCCCAGATTGGGTAGTCGCCGCGCTCGATCGCGTCGTAGAGGTCCTGGCGGTGGAAGTCAGCGTTCTTGCCGGCAACCTCGGTTGCTTCCTCGTCGGTGAAGGTCTCCCAACCCTGTCGGGTTTTGAAGTGGTACTTGATCCAGACCGGGGTGCCTTCCTCGTTGATCCACTGGAAGGTGTGGGAACCGAAGCCATCCTGGTGGCGGGAGGTCTTCGGCGTGCCGCGGTCACCGAGCAGGTAGGTCACCTGGTGGGCAGACTCCGGGGTGCGCGACCAAAAGTCCCACTGCATTTCGTCGTTGCGCAGGCCGGTGTGCGGCTGACGCTTCTGGGAGTGGATGAAGTCCGGGAACTTCATGCCGTCGCGCAGGAAGAAGGTCGGCGTGTTGTTGCCAACGATGTCGTAATTGCCGTCCTCGGTGTAGAAGCGCACCGCGAAACCGTGGACGTCACGCCAGGTGTCCGGGGAGCCAGCCTCACCGGCAACGGTGGAAAAGCGCACCGCCATGGGGGTAACGGTGCCCGGCTGGAACAGCTTCGCCTTGGTGTACTTTGAGACATCTTCGGTGATGTGCAGTTCACCGAAGGCGCCGTGGCCTTTGGCGTGCGGGATGCGCTCCGGCACGTTCTCACGGTTGAAGTGAGCGAGCTTTTCAATCAGGTGGATATCGTCCAGGACGTTCGGGCCCTGACGGCCTGCGGTGGCCGAAATGTTTTCGGATGCGACCGGCTGGCCGCTCAGTTGCGTGGTGCGGCCGTTACCTGCGGCGCGTTCACCACGAGTGACGATGTCTTCTGCCTTTGACTTGTCTGCCATAAGACTCGGCCTCCTCAAGCCATTAAAAGATTTTTCTATTAGTTACGGACCTTTAATACTCTACGTTGTCCGAGTTGACCCGGCAACAGGTTTCAACGCCCTACAACTAAATTCCTACCCCTCTCAGTGCTTTTCTGCCGACTGGTAATCTTCCACCTGTGAGCAGCGCAAACGATGACTACGTCACTGACCTTGCCCTTCGGGCTGGGCGCGGTGACAGGGCTGCTCTTTCCGCTTTCATCAAGGAAACGCAAGACGACGTGTGGCGGCTGCTCGCCCATTTGGCGGGGCGCGAACACGCAGATGACCTCACACAGGAAACGTATCTGCGCGTCATGGGGGCCCTGCCCCGTTTCGCTGCGCGTTCTTCTGCAAAGACGTGGTTGCTTTCGCTGGCGCGCCGCGCGTGGATCGATTCGGTGCGCCACGACATGGCCCGCCCCCGCAAGTCAGCCGCCGAGTTCGACGATGTCGCGGCGCTCGAACCGAGCCCTGACAACCCGAACACCTGGTCTGAGGTGATCGACGCTCGTTCGCTTCTCGACGCGCTCCCGGCGGAGCGTCGTGAAGCTCTCGTCCTTACTCAAGTGCTGGGTTACACCTATGAGGAAGCCGCACGGATTTCGGGCGTGCGGGTCGGCACGATCCGCTCCCGGGTCGCCAGGGCGCGCCGCGACCTCATCGACGGCGCCGGCTGACGTTTGCCGGTCGGGTCTTTCTCGGCACGTCGCACTAAAATGCGGGTGTTGACTACGGCAGTGTTATTTTTCAGTTTTCACTTCTCACTTCGGAGAAATCAATAAAAACATGCTCAAAAAAGCAGTAGGTATTTCCTTCGCCTTCATCGGCGTTGTTGTTGGTGCGGGTTTCGCCTCCGGCCAGGAAGCAATGCAGTACTTCGTTGCCTTCGGCACCCAGGGCATCTGGGGTGCGGTGCTCGGCTCCGTCCTCATGCTCGTTGGAGGTGTGTCCATTCTCCAGCTCGGCAGCTACTACCAAGCTAAAGAGCACATGGAAGTCCTGGGCAGCATCTCCGGGAAGGTCCTGTCCTGGGTTCTTGACATCGCCACGATCATCACCCTTTTCTCCATCGGTTTTGTCATGTTCGCCGGCGCCGGTTCCAACCTGAACCAGCAGTTCGGGCTGCCCATCTGGGTCGGCGCTGTGGTCATGCTCGGCCTGGTTATCTTCTTCGGCCTGATGGACGTGGACAAGGTCACCGCCGCCATCGGCACCATCACACCCTTTTTGATCACCTTCGTGGTGGTCAGTTGCGTCTGGACCCTCGCCACGTCGGATGTGAGCTGGGCGGTGCTCAATGAGCAGGCCTCAAACGTTGACACCACCTTGCCCAACTGGTGGATCTCCGCACTTAACTACACGGGCCTGAACTTCATCTGTGTTTCTTCCATGGCCATCGTCATTGGCGGCAACTACCTTGATACCCGCTCCGCAGGCGTCGGCGGTCTCCTCGGCGGCCTGGGCTACTTGGTGATGCTTATGCTGCTCACCTTCGGCCTGATGTCGCAGGCCAGCACTGTTGCTGGGGAGGACATGCCGCTGCTCGCCTTAATCAATAGCCTGCATCCCTGGTTCGGCCTGGCCATGTCGTTGGTGTTGTTCGGCATGATTTTCGCTACCGCGCTCGGCATGTTCTACGCTTTGGGCAAACGCCTGGCGCGCGGCCACGAAAACCGTTACCGCCTCATTTTCATCTCCACCTGTCTGGTTGGTTTCGTGCTGTCCTTCGTGGGCTTCCAGCGCCTTGTCGCCTACGTTTACCCGGCGCTGGGCTATATGGGCCTTGTGCTTATCGTGACGGTCTTTGCTTCGTGGATGCGCGCCCTGCAAAAGCTCAGCGCGGAAGGAAACCGGCGCCGCCGGGCTCTCGAACTCATGCGTATCAAGCTTGACCCGCGCAGGCGTTTCATGAAGAAGGACCAGGAGGAACTGGCCAAACTCTCCAAGGCCTCCAACGTGCCGGATGACGAGTTCGCGGAGTCGGTGGAGGAAGAAGTCGGCGAGGAACTAGCGGAGGACGACGAGGTTGATTACGACCCGGAGGAAGGTGGCAGCGATGTCATGTACGTCTCCTACGCGGAGCCGGTGTCTCATACGGAGCAAAAGCCCGGCGCCGACGGCGACCAGCCGGATCCCACCCGGATGTAGCTTTCCGCCCCAGCTTAGGGCGGCAATGAGCGCCCGGTGAATGTGAGGTTGTGGTTTTTTAAGGGCTTTTAGGCAAAGAAGTTGTTGATGCGTTCAACGAAGCCGGAAAACCAGTTAGAGCTGGTCTCTGAGGAGTTCGCAGACGGCGCCGGTGTGCTTTCACCGGTTTCTACGGTCACGGTAACCTCGTCGATGAGTTTGTCGCCTTGCTTGAGTTTCAGCAAGACAAAGTCGCCGTCGGCGGCGTTGACGGGGGCGGAGACGCGGAACTCTCCGCTGAGGCTCACCACGCTCCACCCAGCGGGCAAAGCCTCGGAGTTTGCCACGGTGACGTTCTTCGGGGCGGCGCCCTTTTCCACATCTTTCGGGGTGAGAACTGCTGTCTTGCCGGGGGCGATTGTCGCGTCTTTCCAGTCGGCAGCGAAGGCGGGGGCGGCGCCGACGGTCCCAACGAAGCTCAGTGAAGCAGCAAGTGCTGGAACCGCCAGCTTTGCACGCAATGACACCTGAGAGACTCCTTCATCAATTGCCCGTGCTGGCATAAGCCAGTTGGGCAGAATCCGTCTATATCCGTCTTGATCCTTTTGCCAACAACCGTTTCGCGACGCTGACCCAATAAACACTTCTTCTCAGTATCGCTACACCGGCGACAGGACACAAGTCATGTTATCTATTCGAGACGCAATGGAAACAGATTCTTAAGCAGGACTCTCAGCTAGCGGAGCAGAAGCTCCGCGATCTGCACCGTGTTCAGCGCCGCCCCCTTGCGGAGGTTGTCGCCGGAGACTACAAAAACCAAACCTCGGTCATTATCAACAGTTTGGTCCTGGCGGATCCGACCGACGAGGGAGACGTCCTTGCCTGTGGCGTCGAGAGGCGTGGGCACATCAACAACACTCACGCCAGCGGCTGCCTCGAGGACCTCTCGCGCCTTCTGCGCTGTGATCGGCTGGTCGAATTGCGCATGGACGACCATTGTGTGGCCGGTGAAAACCGGAATACGCACGCACGTGCCAGAAACCTTAAGCTCTGGAAGGCCCAGAATCTTGCGGGACTCGTTGCGCAGCTTTTGCTCCTCGTCAGTTTCCAAGCTGCCATCGTCAACGAGACTGCCAGCCAGCGGCAACGCATTGAAAGCTATCGGCGCAACATAAGGGCCGTAGTCTTGCGGGTTGAGGAGGCTACCGTCCTCAGCGAGTTCAGTGCGGCGCTTGCCCACCTCATCGATTTGCTGCGACAAGGCTTGGACTCCGGCCACCCCCGAGCCGGAAACCGCTTGGTAGGACGCAACCTGCATGAGGTTGAGCCCGGCGACGTCGTGCAGCGCCTTAGCTACGGGCATCACAGCCATCGTTGTGCAGTTCGGGTTGGCGATGATTCCCTTGGGCACCCGCCGCGCCTCGTCGGGGTTGACCTCGGTAACGATCAAGGGAACCTCGTCATCTTTGCGCCACGCCGATGAGTTGTCCACCACGGTGGCACCCGCCGCCGCGAACACCGGGGCCCACTGCTTGGAAATGGTCCCGCCGGCAGAAAACAAGGCAATGTCGACATCTTCGACGGATTGCTCCGTAACCTGAGTCAAATCCTCCACCACGACCTTTTCGCCGCGGAACTCCAGCTCTTTGCCGGCTGAGCGCGGGGAGGCAAAGAAACGCACCTTATCTGCCGGGAAGTTACGCTGCTCCAGGATGGAGCGCATTACCTGTCCGACCTGACCGGTAGCTCCGACAATGGCAAGGGTGGTCATGGGCTAAGTTTTCCTTAACTTCTAAAGGTGGGCGGGTTTAGCGGCCAGTGCCAGCGTAGACGACGGCCGGTTCGTCGCCGCCGAGCTCAAATCTGTCGTGCAGGGCACGCGCAGCGTCGGCCAGACCAGCCTCGCCCACGACGGCAGTAATACGAATTTCAGATGTGGTGATCATCTCGATGTTGATCCCGGCATCACGCAGCGCCTCCGCAAAGTCGGCGGTAACACCTGGGTGCGACTTCATTCCCGCCCCCACAAGGGAGACTTTGCCCACCTCGTCATCGTAGGTGAGCTCCTTCCAACCCTCGGCCTGCTTGAGGGAGGTAAGCAATTCCATGCCGCGCTTTCCGTCTGCCTTGGGCAAGGTGAAGGTGATGTCGGTGCGTCCGTCCTCGGAAGAAATGTTTTGCACAACCATGTCAATGTTGATTTCAGCGTCAGCGAGGGCACGGAAAACCTTAGCTGCCTCACCGGGGGCGTCCCGAATACCAAGAATGGTGATCTTCGCCTCCGAGTTGTCGGTGGCTACGCCAGACAGAACTGCTTCCTCCACGGGTATATCCTCCAATGCTCCGGCAACAAGGGTGCCGGTGTCGTTGCTATAAGACGAGCGAACCCGCAAGGGCACGCCGAAGGCGCGGGCGTACTCGACGCTGCGCAGAACCAGAATTTTCGAACCGGACGCCGCAAGCTCAAGCATTTCCTCAAAACACAAGGTGTCGAGCTTGCGGGCGTCGGGCACGATGCGAGGGTCGGCGGTGTAGACACCATCGACATCCGAGTAGATCTCACATTCGGCAGCCCCCATCGCCGCCGCCAACGCCACGGCGGTTGTGTCAGAACCACCACGGCCCAAGGTGGTCACGTCCTTGCTGTCGCGGTTGACACCCTGAAAACCGGCGACGATAGCGATCTTGCCTTCCTTGACGGCTTCTTGGACTCGCCCAGGGGTAACCTCAACGATGCGCGCATTGCCGTGGCGTTCTGTGGTGATCACACCAGCTTGGGAGCCGGTGAAGGATTGCACTGGTGCGCCGAAGGAGGCCACGGCCATCGCCACCAAGGAGTTAGAGATGCGCTCGCCAGCGGTCAGCAGCATGTCCATTTCGCGCGCTGGCGGGCTGGGGTTGACTTGCGCTGCGAGGTCGAGAAGTTCGTCGGTGGTGTCTCCCATTGCGGAGCAGACCACCACCACGTCGTGGCCTTGCCGCTTCGTTTCGACAATGCGTTTGGCAACAGCCCGGATTCGCTCGGCGCTTTCCAAGGAGGATCCCCCATATTTCTGGACGATCAATGCCATCGCTGCATGCCACCTTCCGCTGTGCGCCTGAAAAAAACTCTCTTGTCAAAGAGAGCATAATGCGCGTCTATCTTACAGGCCGCGCGTGATAGGTGGGGAGGAGTTTTTCGATATTCATTCGCCGGGTTAAGTGCTTTAAGGTTATGCCTGTGCAAAACAATGCCCTCGCCGTATTCTTCGCGTTTCTTTCCGCGTTGACGATTGCGGTGGGCACGGTGTGGCGCCACCGCATTTTGCGGCGGGGACTGGATCATTCGGAGTCGAACGCTTCGCCAATGGCGTCGATAAGCAAGCCGGCGTGGTGGCTGTCGCTGTCGCTGGCTTTTTGCGCCTACGGCATGCAGGCAGTCGCGCTTGCTTTCGGCTCGCTGCTGGTCGTGCAGCCCGTGTTGGTGCTTTCGCTGATGCTGACGTTGGTTTTTTCGGCGCGCGCGGAGCGGCGGGTCATGGAGCTCGACGAGATTTTTTGGGCAGCAGTGCTCACGGTGTGCGTGGGTGTTGTGGTGGTGTTGGGCCGCCCGCTTCCGGGGCAGCGTTTGGCGCCGACATGGCAGTGGTCGATCTGTTTAGGTTTCGCCGCGGTGGTCTTCGGTTCGCTTTTTGCGATTGCTTATCGACGCCGAACCCCAGCACCCACCAAAGCCTTGCTTTTCGGGATCGTCTGCGGCGCTGTCTTCGGGCTTCTGGCGCTGTTTTCCAAGGTCACAGTCGACGCATTCACCCGCGGCGGCGTTGCGGAGTTGCTTGTGACCTGGCAGTTTTGGGGGCTTCTCGTCTCCTCAGTTGTGGGCACGGTGGTTCAGCAGTACGCCTTCGGCGCCGGCGTGCTGTCGCGTTCGCTTCCCGCAATGAAAATCGTTGAGCCTCTTGTTGCCTTGTTTCTCGGTTTCTTCCTGCTTGGGGAAAGTTTCGCAGTTACTTCACTGGTGGGTTGGGCAGCCATTGTCGCGGCCATCGTGGGGATGATGGCGGCCACGGGCATGCTCTCGCGACGACCGGTGACGTGAATATTATTCCCCGGCGGCTTGCGCTGCAGCACACCATGGTTATGATGTGGCGTATGTCATCGGCATCATCGCCCCTTACTGGGCGACTCCTTCTTTGCCGCGGCGGGATTTAGCCCAGATTCCGAGCTCTCCTTATCGGAGGCCAGCTCGGCCGGCACCCCGTCGCGGAGTTTGTGTTTGCCGGCCGGGCTGCACCGCCTCATTATCTTCCGCAGCAAGGAGCTCCAGCCATGACCACCGCCGAGTTTTTCGCCCCCAGCGACATCCGCACCCCCAGCGGCCCACGCAACGCCAACCAACCTGCTTGGAACAAGCAGCGCGGCTCCCACATGCCGGTTCAGCGCTACATGTCTTTCGCCCAGGAGGTCGAGGACATCATTTTGCCGGACCGCACCTGGCCCGACAAGAAAATCACCGTTGCCCCACAGTGGTGCGCGGTGGATCTGCGCGACGGCAACCAAGCGTTGATCGACCCGATGAGCCCGGAACGCAAACGTCGCATGTTCAACCTGTTGGTGCAGATGGGCTACAAGGAAATTGAGGTCGGCTTTCCCTCCGCCTCCCAGACGGACTTCGACTTCGTCCGCGAGATCATCGAAGAAAACATGATCCCCGAGGATGTCACTATCCAGGTCTTGGTGCAGGCGCGCGAGCACCTGATCCGCCGCACCTTCGAGGCCTGTGAGGGCGCGCCGAACGTCATCGTCCACTTCTACAACTCGACGTCGAAGCTGCAGCGCAGGGTGGTCTTTAATAAGGATCGCGCGGCGATCAAGAAGCTGGCCACCGACGCCGCGGGCCTGATCAAGGAGATCGCGGCGGACTACCCGGCCACCAACTGGCGCTGGGAGTATTCGCCGGAGTCCTTCACCGGCACCGAGCTAGATTTCGCCCTCGAGGTCTGCGACGCTGTGGTCGACATCATGGGCGCCACCCCGGATAACCCAATGATCATTAACTTACCGTCGACAGTTGAAATGATCACCCCGAACGTCTACGCCGATTCCATCGAGTGGATGCACCGCAATCTGGCCAAACGTGACTCCATCATTTTGTCGCTGCACCCCCACAATGACCGCGGTGAGGGCATCGCCGCCGCCGAACTGGGCTACCTGGCGGGCGCCGACCGTATTGAGGGCTGCCTGTTCGGCAACGGTGAACGCACCGGCAACGTCGACCTGGTCACCTTGGGTTTGAACATGCTGACTCAGGGCGTGGACCCGCAGATCGACTTCTCCAACATCAACCGCGTCCGCGAAATCGTCGAGTATTGCAACCAACTGCGTGTGCCGGAGCGCCACCCCTACGGCGGCGACCTGGTCTTTACTGCTTTTTCCGGCTCCCACCAAGATGCCGTCAACAAGGGCCTCGATGCCCTCGCTCAGAAGGTGCGTCCGGGCGCGAACTCCACGGAAGTGACCTGGGAGGAACTGCGGGAGACGGTCTGGGAGGTTCCTTACCTGCCCATCGACCCGAAGGACGTGGGCCGGACTTACGAGGCCGTCATTCGCGTCAACTCGCAGTCGGGCAAGGGCGGGGTGGCCTACATCATGAAGACAGACCACGGCATCCACATGCCGAAGCCGATGCAGCCAGAGTTTTCCGCCATTGTGCAGGCCATCACAGATTCAGAGGGCGGGGAGGTCAACTCCAAGAACATGTGGGACATCTTTGCCACCACCTACCTGGATCCGGACAGCCCGCTGGAGTTGGTGGACTACGAGATCTCAGACGCCGACGGCCCCGCCTCACGCATCCGCGCCGAGGTGGAGTACAACGGCGCCACCCGCACAGTAGAGGGCACCGGCAACGGTCCGGTTGCGGCCTTTGCCAACGCGCTGGAGTCACTCGGCATTGACTTCGAGGTGCAGGACTACACGCAGCGCTCCCGCAGCGCGGGCGACGACGCGGACGCAGCTTGCTACATCTACGCGGACGTCGACGGTGCACGTGCCTGGGGAGTCGGCATCGCGGGTTCAACCACGCGCGCTTCTTTGCTGGCGATGATTTCGGCGGCGAACCGTGGTTTGAGCCACCGCGAGGCGGCAGGCGTATGAGTTGGCGGGTGTGAAGATTATCCCGCTGCCGTGTGCGGCTCTTAGGCGGCGTCGAACGAGAACTGAGCTGTCAAGCACCGCCGCCATCGGCCTTTAGCTAGGTCGGTGCGCGCCGGTTCTAGATCGCGTCGGTGGTGTTTTTGCGCATGCGGGTGCCCATGTTTCAAGCCCCTGTGAGCCTCCCGGCGGGTGTTTGCGGGGCGCACTGCCACATCGCCTCGCGCTGACACGAGAAGGTTTCTGTGGGCAGCCGTGGTAGGCCAGCGCTTCTCGCGCCCGGACATGTCCATGCTCCGCCTCCGACCCGGCTGGCGCCTCTCGTGGGATAGAATCCGCGTAATGACACCTCAGAGCGCACCCACGCCCGCCTCCTCCCCCGAGGCGTTTCCTTTCGTGGCGGTGCATGTCCAGACAACGGGGATTCATCCCTCATCCGGTCGTCTGCTCACTATTGACGCCTTGACTTTCGACGCTGACGGCAGGATCGGTGACGAGTTCCATGCTGTGGTCAACCCGGTGCGCGACGCCGGCCCGCGCCACATCCACGGTTGCGACATTGGAGATTTCGCTCAGGCGCCGAAGTTCTCGCGTTTTTTGAAAACGCTGGACAAGCTTATCGACGACCGCACCCTCATCATCCACGACAGTCCCCTGGTCTGGGGTTTCATTGTCTCCGAGGCGCGCCGCGCCATGAACGCTGCCGCCCGGGCAAATCGTTCGCGCAGCCGTCGCGGCGGCAGTCGCCGCCAGCGCGTGGGTCACGTGCCGCGCCCGGTACGTATCGTCGACACGCTTGAATCAGCGCGCCGCCAAGGAATCATCCCTGCCGATATTCGCCTTGCCGCCGTCGCCGCTGAGCTCGGGCTCGACGTTGGCTCACCTGTAGCTACTGTTGAGCGTGCTTCCCGCAGCGAAAAGGACACATCTAGGGAGCAGACGGCGCTTTTGGTGGAAACTTTTCTTTTCTTGCGGCAGCGCAACGCGGCGGTGAGCCGGGCGCCTGATGAACTAGCCGCGGACCGTTTCGGTTTGCAGCGCAGCACCGTGCGGGTGGATGCTGCCCGCACCGAGGAGCGCCCAGACAACCCCGGGGTCTATTCTGCGCAGCGCGGCCTGCAACCAGGCATGGAAATCGTCGTCTCGGATGATGTGACAACGAACCCGGACGAGGTAATTGCTGCGGCCCTTGAGCGTGGCCTGGTGTATTCGGAGAAGGTGTCCCGCGAAACTTCCCTTGTTGTTTGCGACGCCTTGGCATCGGGCGCGCAGCTGCACGGCAAGGCGATGCACGCCCACCGCAAAGGTATCCCCGTTCTGTCTGCTGAGGAGTTTTTCGCGGCCACGGCACAGGAGAATTAGCGGGCGCGTGGTCTACCCTAGAGCTCATGAAACCGAAGGGTCCACTTTCCCGATTACGCACCCGCGCCGCGGTGGCCGCGGCGCAACTGGCCACCACCGCATCGAGGGCCACTGGCCGCGGCGCGGGCGGAATGATCGGCGGCTTAGTCGCCGGAGCCATCGACCCAAACATCATGGTTTCTTTGGCTGCTTCGCGCCCGGCAGCGCTGGTGACCGGAACAAACGGGAAGTCCACCACGACCCGCATGTTGGCGGGGGCGTTGCGGGCGAAGTACAGCGTGGCCACCAATGAGGGCGGCGACAACATGGACGCCGGTATCATTTCGGCGCTCATGGCGGGCACAGCCGCGTCCCATATCGCGTTGGAGGTCGATGAGCTGCACGTGCCGAAGGTGGCCGCGCGTCTCAACCCGACGGCCCTTGTCTTGTTGAATTTGTCCCGGGATCAGCTCGACCGCGTGGGCGAGATCAACAAAATTGAGCGCGCCCTGCGTTTGGCGGTGCAGGAGCATCCGGAAATGAAGGTCATTGCTAACTGCGATGATGTGCTCGTTTCATCGGTTGCCTACGACCACCCGAACGTGGTGTGGGTTGCCGCCGGCGCCGGGTGGATGGGCGATTCGGTGACAAACCCACGCTCCGGGGGGCATGTGGTGCGCGACGACGGGGATTGGTACGGGGTTGAAAAGCTCGCTGATGGCCGCGTTTTCCGCCGCCCCACCCCCGATTATGTCGTCGACGGCACGTCCTTGCGGACCCCGCACGGCGATGCGAAATTGGATTTGGCGTTGCCGGGCAACGCGAACCGTGGCAACGCCGCTCAGGCGATCGCTGCGGCTGTGGAGGCTTTTGGGGTGCCGCTGGACAAGGCTGTCGCCGCCGCGGCGGAGGTACGCGACGTGGCTGGTCGCTATTCCACTGTGCGCCTGGGCGAACACGAGATTCATCTGTTGCTGGCAAAAAACCCTGCCGGCTGGCAGGAGGCTTTGTCGATGGTCGACCGCGATGCCGACGGCTTAGTCATCGCGGTCAACGGCCAGGTGGCCGACGGTGAGGACTTGTCGTGGCTGTGGGACGTAAAGTTTGAGGATTTCTCAGGCGTGTCCGTTAAAGCTGCTGGGGAGCGCGGAACCGACTTGGCCGTGCGCCTGCTGTATGCCGATATTGACCACGAGTTGGTTCACGACACTGTGGCGGCGATCCGCGCTTGCCCGCCGGGGCGCGTGGAGGTGCTGGCGAACTACACGGCGTTTCGCGACCTGCGGAAAGATCTGAGCAAGCTGGAGGACTACCGTGGCTAAGCCGCTTCGCATTGGTCTAGTGCTGCCGGACGTGTTGGGCACATACGGCGACGACGGCAACGCTCTCGTGCTGCGCCAGCGTGCCGTGATGCGTGGCATTGATGCGCAGATCGAACGCATTTCGCTTAACGACGAAATCCCAGCCGACTGCGATCTCTACACCCTCGGCGGCGGCGAGGATTCCGCGCAGGTCATCGCGGCGGCCCGTTTAGCTGCCTCCCCGGGCCTGCAAGCGGCAGCCGCCGACGGGCGACCTATTTTCGCGGTGTGCGCCGGCATGCAGGTGCTTGGCCGCACCTTCACTGCCCACGGTGACAGAGTTGACGGCCTCGGGCTTATCGACGCCACCACCTCCCCCATGTCCACCCGCGCCATCGGTGAAGTTGCCTCCACGCCTTCTCGCGCCGGAATCACCGCCGAACTTAGCGAGCCGTTGACCGGATTTGAAAACCACATGGGCGCCACCGTGCTCGGCCCCGATGCCGCACCCTTAGGCAGGATCACTCGCGGCATAGGCAACGACGGCGCATCAGGTGTCGAAGGTGTGGTGCAAGGCAGCGTGGTCGCTACCTACATGCACGGGCCCGCCCTTGCCCGCAACCCGCAGCTTGCCGATTTGCTCCTCGCCCGCGCCCTGCACACCACCGTGGACGAGCTCAGGCCGTTGGAAATCCCACTCATCGACAGGTTGCGGCTGGAAAGGTTGAAATAAGCCGTTTAGATTTTCAAACGCCCACTCAACGCCCGCGACAGCGTGAGCTCGTCGACGAACTCCAAATCGCCGCCAAGTGGCATGCCGGACGCCAGCCGCGAAACTGTAAGATCCGGGAAATCTTTCACCAGGCGCGCGATATAAGAGGCGGTGGCCTCACCTTCGGTGTCGGGGTCGGTAGCGAGGATAACTTCCTCGATGTCGGGAGCGTTGCGGCCGGGGGCGTCGTCAAGCACACCGCCGATGCGCTGCAAAAGCGGCGCGATAGCCAGATCGCGCGGACCGACATTGGCCAGCGGGTCCAGGGCGCCGCCAAGCACATGGTAGCGGCCACGGTACTCACCAGTGCGCTCGATGACCTGGATGTCCTTGGCGTTTTCCACGACGCAAATCAAGCCCGCCTCACGTCCAGAATCCGCGCAAATACGGCAGATGTCCTCCCGTGAAACATTGTTGCAGATCCGACAAAAGGTCACGCCGTCGCGCACCGCCGATAATGCGGCGCGAAGCCTGTCAACGTCCTCCGGATCCGCCTTCAGCACGTGAAAGGCGATGCGCTGCGCGCTTTTCGGCCCGACGCCGGGCAGACGCGACAACTCGTCAATAAGGTCTTGCAGCGGACCTTCGAACATGCTGTTTGTGCGCTCCTTGCAAAAGTTAACTGACTGAAAAATGCCCGGCCTACAACGGGCCGGGCTAGTTAAACGGAGGTGGGATTAGACGATACCGCCGAAAGGAATCTCGCCTGGGCCCGCCTGCGCAGCGCCGCCGCCGAAGTTGGTGAGCGGGCCGAGCATTTCCTGGGCAAGCTTGCCGGCTTTGTCGTGCGCATCGCGGTAAGCGGCGAGGATCAGGTCCTGGAGAGTTTCTACATCAGAGGGGTCAACTGCCTCCGGCTTGATGGTCAGGTCCTTGATCTCAGCGCCACCGGACATCACGATGGTCACGAGCTCACCACCGGCGGTGCCAGTGACGTTGGTGTCGAGCAATTCTTGTTGCGCCCTTTGCAACTGGGCCTGGACCTCAGCGGCCTGGCGCATGAGCTCCTGCATGTCATTCGGCATGGTCATGGTGGGCTTTAACCTTTCGTTGGTTCAGCGTAAATATCCCGCACCAGTGTACCCGCTCCTAGAGGGGTTTCGCGCCCAGCTCCGCAGCGAGCAGATCCATCGCCACGGTTGTCGCGTCACGACGGTCACGCTCCCCCTCCTCCTGCGCCTGATCCGCCATGTCGCGCTCCTCGTCCTCACGGGAATACACAGGCGGCAAAGATTCGGGTTGGTGCTGGGGTTGGTGTTGGGGTTGGTGCGCGAAAGCCGGGGGGCCACCGTCATCTTCCGGCGCCTCCTCGTCGGCAGGCTCAGGGGGCAAGGCAATGTCCTCGACCTGCTGACGATCACGCTGCGCGGCACGCTGGCTGGCCGCGCGGGCTGCGGCCTGCCAGTCACTTTCCCCCGGCTGCTGGTGCTGCTTTGGCCGTTCGGGAGTCTGCGCGGGCGCAGGGTCCTCCGCTTCAGCCGGGGCTTTGTCCTCCTGCAGCTTCGGCCCGCGCGGGTTCCACGTCGGCCGCGTAGGAGGCTTCGACACCCCCGCCTTGGCCGGGTCGGTGCCCACCACACAACGCACCAACACATCCACCCCAAGTTTCTCACTGAACACCGCGACGATATCGCCGTTGTGCTGTTGCGAGTTAATGCGCTCCGCGAGGGCTCCAGTGTTATGGCCGATCACCAACGTCTCGCCGTCAAAACCCAAAGGCTTCGCCTCCGCGAGCATGATCTCCGCGACCTGGTTACGCGCGCCGACAGCCTGGCGAAGCGAGGTCCACTGCTTGCGGACCTGCTCAAAACGTGCCGCCACGTCAACCTCAGCAGTTGGCTCCTCTGCGCGGGGATGATCCGGCTCCGAAACCTTGGCGGTGGTGTCCTGGGGCTCGGGTTGAGCAGGATCAGGCTGCTGCTGGGCTGGTGAAGGCGCCTGGGGTGCCTTGCGCGGCGCAGGCGTCGACGAGCTGTGAACCTTACGGCCAGACGCCGCTGCTGCCGCGGCAGCCGCCGCAGCAGCGCCAGCCGGCCCGCGCGTAACCGGGCCGGCGCTGCCCGGCGCAAGCTCCACCTCCTGCTGCGTCGGACGCGGCCCAGGCATATCAGCGGCGATCTCAGGGGCGGTGATCAAGTGGGCCATCATGATCTCCAAAAGCAGACGCGGACTGGTCGCACCACGCAGCTCACCGACGCGCTCGTTGACCTCGGAAGCCAACCTTGCCAGCTCATGTCCACTAAAGCGCTCCGCCTGAGCCTGCAACATTTCGGCACGCTCCGCCGGGGTATTGACCAAACCCTGCGAAATCGCCCCAGGGACGTTCCGCAAAATCATCAAATCACGCAGGCGATCCAAAAGATCGGTGGCGAACTTACGCGGATCATTGCCCGCCTCAATGACCTCATCAACAGTCTGGAACATCGCGGCGGCGTCCCGCTCGGCCAGGGCGTCAACTGTGGCGTCGAGAAGCGAAAGATCCGTCACACCAAGAAGCAGCAAGGCAGACTCGTAGGTCAAACCCTCCGGGCCGGCACCGGAGAGCAACTGATCCAACAGCGACAAAGTATCACGCGGGGAACCGCCGCCCGCACCAATAATCAGCGGGTAGACAGTGTCCTCGACGAAAACACCCTCCTGCCCAACCACCTTCGCCACAAGCTCGCGCATCGCCTGCGGCGTAAGCAGACGAAACGGATAATTGTGCGTACGCGAACGAATCGTACTGAGCATCTTCTCCGGCTCCGTCGTGGCGAAAATGAAGATCAGGTGCTCCGGCGGCTCCTCCACAATCTTCAACAACGCATTGTTGCCCTCCCGCGAAATCATGTGCGCCTCATCAATAATGAACACACGGTAGCGAAACTCCGCCGGAGAAAACTGGGCACGCTCACGCAAATCACGCATCTCGTCGACACCGCCGTGCGAAGCTGCGTCAAACTCCATCACATCCAAGTTGCCCGGCCCACCCGGAGCAAGCGAAACGCACGAAGCGCACTTTCCACACGGGGTAGAAGTCGGGCCCTCAACACAATTCAAAGAACGCGCCAAAATACGGGCAGAAGACGTCTTACCGCAGCCACGCGGCCCCGAAAACAAATAGGCATGGTTAATGCGCCCGTTGTCCAGAGCAGCGGAAAGAGGGCGAGTGACATGTTCTTGGCCAATCACTTCACCGAACGTCGCGGGACGATACTTCCTGTACAAAGCCACGGCGACAAGCCTAGCCCATCACCCCGACACAGCCCTCCAGTAAACGAGACGGCAAACAGGGAGCGTGGATTGTTCCCCCTAAGGTTGTGCACCGGGGGCCGAAAAGGATCAACCCTCAGACAAACGCGCCCAATCGCCCACCTCCACGCCGCGGCGACGAAGCCGCCGTTCCATAACGAGGGGACCTTGGGTAGAGCCGATTGAAAACTCCTCGTCAGTAAGGGCGACAAGTTCCAGAAGGAGCGTGATCTGGCCCGGCTCGGAATAAATCGGCGTGCCCTGGGCAAACATCTGCGGCTCGCGCAGGTAGCCATGACGCACCGTGGTTGGCCCCACACTGTCCACCCCAGCAAACAAGCCTTCCAGCAACACACCGGGCTGCGCCGGCACCGCCAACCGCTCCAACTCACTCGCCGCGGCGATCACCGCTTTAGACAGCACGAACGCGGGCTGCGACGCTGTGCAGACCAACTCACAGCGCACACTCAAAGCTTCGGCATCGTCAGTGACCAACCCGGAATCAACCTGGCCGAACCCGACAGTCATCGCCACCGGACGATTATTGAGGGTGGCTGAGGCGGTGGGGATGGCGTCGATAAGCGACAAGCTCAAGTCATCAAAAATGGAACCGAGCCAAGCAACAGCCTCATCGCCGGTCACTTACGCACCAAGCTTTTCGACGGCAGCCAGCAACACACACGTCGCCACACCATCCATCGCCTCAACAATCTCAGCAAGCGGCGGCAACGACGGCGCCAAACGGATGTGGCGGTCATTTGGGTCCACACCGTGCGGAAAAGCCGAACCCGCTTTAGTCAGCGTAATGCCAGCATCCTTGGCCAACTCCCACACACGAGTAGCAGTACCATCAAGCACATCAAGAGAGATGAAGTAGCCGCCCTGCGGCTGCGTCCACCTCGCCACACTGAACTCACCCAAACGACTTTCGAGAATGTCGATGACCGCACGGAACTTCGGCTCCAACGAACCCGCATGCCTGCGCATCAAAGCTCGGACACCTTCCGCGTCGCCAAAAAACCTCGCGTGGGCAAGCTGATTGACCTTATTCGGCCCGATCCCGCGAATACCTGCGATGGAGGCGTACCAGTCGAGGTTCTCCTGTGAAGAAGCGAAAAAGGACACACCTGCACCCGCCAAGGTAATCTTCGAGGTGGAGCTCATATACCAAAACCGGTTCGGGTGGCCCTTCGCCGCCGACAACGCAATCACATCCGGGTTCTCCGGCAACTCCCCATCAAGCGTGTGCACAGCGTAGGCGTTATCCCACACGATGCGGAAATCCGGCGCCGCAGTCTCCATCGCCGCGAGGCGCTCAACTACCTCACGCGAGTAGATCACACCCGTCGGGTTACCAAACAGCGGCACAGCCCACATGCCCTTCACCTGCGGATCCTGCACAAGCCTCTCAATAGCATCAACGTCCGGACCATCGTCCAACATCGGCACAGAAACCATCTCGAAGCCAAACTGCTCAGTAATGGCAAAGTGACGGTCATAGCCCGGCACCGGACAAATCCACTTCACCGCCTCCTCCTCGCGCCAAGCACGCTCAGAATCGTTCGTGCCGAAGGTGAAAGCCCAGGAGATCAGATCGAACATGATGTTCAGCGAAGAAGAATCACCAGCGATGACATTCGCGGCATCCACGCCGAGCACCTCCGCCCACAACTCACGAATATCCACAATGCCCTGCAGATTTCCGTAGTTGCGCACATCCGCGCCCGTCTTGTCCCTATACGTGTCCTTACCTGGCAGCCCAAGCACTTCATTGCTGAAGTCAAGCTGCTCCGCCGAAGGCTTGCCGCGGGTCAAATCAAGATTGAGGTTCTTGGCTTTCAGCTCCTCATAGCGCCCACGCACATCCGCCGCGAGTTCTTTCAGCTCGTTCGTCTCAAGGTCAAGGAGGGACATGAGATACATCACTTCCGTCAGATGGATCGTGCGATCGAAGATCGTCTAAAAACTGTCACCGCCATCGTACCTGCGCCCCAGCCTCACCGACTCTCCCGCAACGAAGAAACAGCCCCAACCACCACACACCAGCGCACAGAGTCAACCCCAGCGCGAGAAAGGATCGCAACCGAAACCAAACCAACACTTCACCCTGAAACTGCCCCCCGGCAAAATAAAGGGACCCCACGCACCTGCCAGAGCTCGCTGACCCTTGCTGCGTTCCCGCCCTGGGGGAGTTCACAAGATAAGCACCGCATGGGATCCTGCACCACACTGTAGCCCCTCCCATCAACAGGCACAAAAACTACCCACCCTGAACCTCTCAACAGTGATTTTGTCCCTGCACGCGCTGTGGGCTAAAGTTATCCCTCGACGCGCTCAAGCGCTTCTACTCTGGAGGATTCGACTAGCGGCCTATGTCACACGCCTGGAACGCGTGCGGGTAGCAATACCCTCGTGGGTTCAAATCCCACATCCTCCGCCAATGCCATCAGTCGCGACATAGCTGACAGATCAGTCGCGACATGGTGGACACACCGGCGCCTTGGTTTTTGTTTTCCGGGGCGCCGGTTTTGTGTTTTTTGGGGGTTACACGACAAAATGTGGGGTTAAGTAGCAAGTAGATACATCACTGGCGACGGTTGGACAGGGACCACTGCCAAACGACTAAAGTGCGTAACTGGCAGCGCGGCCTTTCATTGAGGGCTACCTGATTTCACGGAAAGCCGACGGCTACTCCTTTTGCCGCGCTGCCCCTTAGCTTTATTACCCCGATAACCCCCACACCCATGGATCCCGCTGCAGCCGCAACGGGTCGAACACTTCCAGTAGCTCCCCTGCCGAGCGAACCCCGGCGCACCCGACCGACCGGGCCAGTTCTTCCCACGCCACGTCGAGCCCCATCTGGCGCAGGGTGACGGCTCCGTCACGCTTGGCCAGACGCTTCCCGGATGTGTTTACAACCAGCGGCACGTGCACGTACTCCGGTTCCGCGTAGCCCAACAGCGAGGCGATGTACGCCTGGGCGGGGGCGGAGTCAAGCAGGTCGTCACCGCGCACGACTTGGTCTACAAGGAACTCGCCATCATCGACGACGACGGCGAGGTTGTAGGCCCAGTCACCGGCTTGAGCTTGGTTGAGGTTGCCGCCGCGTTTGAGTACGACGTCGTCGACGGGCCCCGTGTACGTGCCTCGGTAGTAGTCGCGCACGCTCCATTCGGGCACGGCGGCGCGCAGGCGCAGGGCGGGGAGGCGGCCTTCGGCGGTGAGCTGAAAGCGTTGGGTTTCCCTTTGCTTCTCAGTGAGGTTTCTGCAGGTGCCGGGGTACATTCCGGGCTGGATGTGGGGTGCGCCGGCTGCTTCGCGGATGTCGCGGCGGGTGCAGTAGCATTCGTAGACCGGCAGGCGCGACAGGGCGGCCTCGTACAGCGCCCCGCGCGCGGACTGGTAGACCACCGGCGGGTCGAAATCCAACCCCAGCGATGTCAGGTCCTCGATCTGGCGCTCGGCCGACTCGGCGGAGGAACGCTCCGAATCGATGTCCTCGACGCGCAGGTAAAATTTACGGCCCGACTGGCGGGCGAACAGCCACGCGAGCATGGCGGTGCGCAGGTTTCCGAAGTGCAGGTCGCCGCTTGGCGAGGGTGCGTATCTACCAGCGCTCATGGCTTTAGAATATTACGAGTGAGTTACGCTTCTACCCGTTCTGCTTATCCTGTCCTTGTTGCCGTGTTTTGTGCGGTGTTTCTTATCTCAAACATCACTGCGCAAAAGGGTGTTGAGATTGGCCCGCTGATTACCGACGGGGCTTTCTTTCTCTTTCCTATCTCCTATGTCATCGGTGATGTCATCGCTGAGGTCTATGGTTTCCGCGCCGCCCGGCGCGCCGTGTTCACTGGTTTTGGTATCGCTTTGATGGGCATTGTGTCGTTCTACATTGCGATTTGGCTTCCCGCTGCAGATTTTTATGATGCCCAGGACACCTTCGCGAGTGTTCTTGGGTTGTTGCCGCGGATCGTCACTGCTTCTTTGGCGGGTTATGTGGTGGGGCAGCTTCTCAACGCTTGGGTGTTGCAGCGGATGAAGGATCGCTTTGGCGCTGGCAATCTGTGGGCGCGTCTGATCGGTTCGACGATCGTGGGCGAGTTTGCGGACACTCTTTTGTTCTGTGCGATCGCTGCCGCGGTTATCGGCATTGATACTCCGGGCCAGTTTGTTAACTATGTTGTTGTCGGTTTCTTGTGGAAAACCCTGATGGAGGTTCTCGTGATGCCGTTGACTTACGCTGTGGTTGCGTGGGTTCGCCGCGCTGAGGACGCGCTTTAGTGCAGCGGCAGCTAAGCGGCGAGCCCCTTTTTTACCCCGCCGAGTAGTAGCGCTGTAAGAACTCGTCGCGGAACTGTTCGTATTGTCCCTCGTCGATAGCGGTGCGGATGTTATCCACAAGCCTGACCATGAATTCGACGTTGTGCATTGTGCATAGAGTGCCGGCGAGAAACTCCTTTGCGCGCAGGAGGTGGTGGATGTAGGCGCGGGAGTAGTTCTCGGAGACGTATCCGCCGAATTCTTCGTCTACGCCTCGGAAGTCGCGGCGGAAGCGGGCAGCGCTGAGGTTCAGGCGCCCGTCGAGGGTGTAGACGCCACCATGACGCCCGAGTCGGGTGGGGGCGACGCAGTCGAAGGTGTCGGCTCCGGCTTCGACTGCGGTAAAGATGTCGTCTGGTTCGGAAATGCCCAGTAGGTGGCGTGGTTTATCGGCTGGCAGCTCGTCTGTTACCCAGCCGACGATGGTGCCTAGGTTTTCTTTTTCGAGGGCGCCGCCGATGCCGAAGCCACCGAAGCCGCGCTTTCCTTCTGCGCGGGCTGTGGCGTCGAGTTCGAGAAGGCCTCGGGTGGCCAGGCGTCGGAGGTCCTCGTATTGTGCACCTTGCACAACTCCCCACAGGGATTGTGTGGGTTTTTCAGTCCGCTCGTTGGTGAGGCGTTCGTGTTCGTCTAGGCAACGTTTCGCCCATTGTCGGGTCCGTTCCACTGAGTGTTCTTGGTACTGGCGGGTATCTATGAGTGTGGTCAGCTCGTCGAAGGCGAACATGATGTCGGCACCTAGTTGGTGTTGGATCTGCATTGAGACTTCGGGGGTGAAGCGGTGGGTGGAGCCGTCGATGAAGCTTTTGAAGTCGACGCCGTCGTCGTCGACACGCGCCATGCGCTCTTTGTTGGCGGCGCGGATGTCTTTTTCGGTCAGCCCGGCGGTGTCCATGGCGAGGACTTTTTTGAACCCGACGCCCAGGCTCATCACTTGGAAGCCGCCGGAGTCGGTGTAGGTGGGGCCGTGCCAGTTTTCGAAGGCGGCTACTCCCCCGGCTTCGTCCACGATGTCGGGGCCGGGTTGCAGGTAGAGGTGGTAGGCGTTGGACAGGATCGCTTGTGCTCCTGTTGAGCGGATCTGCTCGGGGGTGAGGGTTTTAACTGTCGCTTTCGTCGCCACGGGGATAAATGCTGGGGTGGCTATATCGCCGTGGGGTGTGTGGATGATTCCGGTGCGCCCGTGTTTGCCGGGGGCGTCGTTCAGGGTGGTGGTGATCTCGAAGGAAAGATCTTCGCTCATTGTTGTGCCTCTACGCTTTCGTGCTTTTCGACGCCCCCAGCCCCGCGCCTTTCTTCAAACTTCTCCTCCAGGCCGGTTCCTTCCACATCCAGATCCGGCAGGATGCGGTCCATCCACTGCGGCATCCACCAAGTGGCGCGGCCCAAGATGAACATGGTCGCAGGAACCAGTGCCATGCGCACGAAGAAGGCGTCGAAAAGCACTGCGGCGCCGAGGGCGAAGCCGAAGATTTTGATGAAAGGCAACGGTTGGTCAATGAACGCCACAAAAACGGCGATCATGATGATCGCGGCCGCTGTTACCACGCGAGCGCCCTGGGCGAAGCCTTCCACTGTGGAGGCTTCCACCGCCGCGATTTCCGGGTGCTCGTCGTCGTTGTCGCGCGCCTCCAGGTAGCGCTCCCGCATGCGGGTGACCAAAAAGACTTGGTAGTCCATCGCCAAACCGAAAGTCACGCCGATGAGGAAGATCGGCATGAACGACAAAATGGGGCCTGGTGTGTTAACCAACCCGGTGAAGCCCTGTTGGAACACCGCGACGGTGACACCAAAGGCCGCGCCTACGGAAAGCAGGAAGCCCAGGCCAGCGATGACGGGGACCATGATGGAGCGAAACACCAAGATCAGCAGCAGGATCGCCAGGCCCACCACCACCGCCAAATACAAAGGCATGGCTTTGCCCAGTTCCTTGGTGATGTCCATTTGCACCGCCGCCAAACCCGTCAGCCCAATTTTCACACCGGTGGTGTCTTCCACCTGCTTGGCGGTTGCGCTTAACCCGTCAGCCACGGCGAGGGTGTAGTCCTCCTCCGGCCCGCTCACCGGCGTAGCCACCACCTGAGCGGCGGTGAAGTCCTCGTTGACATTGATGAGCTGGGCATGCCGGATGCCGTTGACGCTTTTGGCTTGGTTAACCGCGTAAAGGAAGGACGCCAGGGAGGCCTTCTTCACTTCGCCGCCGACCTCGTCGGGCATCGCATCTATGTAGGGTTTGAGCGCCTCCGACGTCGGGTTGACGTCGTGGGCGTCCACGATCACCATGAACTGCCCGTTGACGCCGGCACCGAAGCCCTCCGCCATGAGGTCGGCTGCCTTGCGTTGGGTGGTGTCCTTGTCGGAGGTGGTATCGGCCGGAAGGGCCATCTCCAAATTGAGCACCGGCAACGAAGCGGCACTTAACCCCAGGATCACCACGGCCATCACCAGGGCGGGAAAGCGCCGCACGAACCGCACCCAACTGCGGCCCATGGATTTGCGTGTCAGGTCCTTCGCCGGGCGTGAACCGGGACCTTTATGGCCCGCCACCCCGGGGATGCGCACACCGAAAGAACGCTCACCCCACGCACCCAGCAACGCTGGGATGAGGGTGAGCGCGATGAGCACGGAAAGCAAAACTGTCACGGCCGCCGCCAAACCCATCCAGGTGAGGAACTCAATGCCAGCGAGCGAAAGTGCCACCAGCGCGGTAAAAACCGTCGCACCGGCAAAAACAACCGAGGAGCCGGCGGTGCCCACGGCCAACCCAGCCGCATCGGGGCCCGGAAGGGTGTGCCTTTCCTGACGGAAACGCGACAGGATAAACAGGGCGTAGTCGATACCTACGGCCAAACCGAGCATGACGGCCAGCACCGGGGTGACGTCGTTAAGCTCAACGAAATGGGTCGTCAACAAGATCAGCAACGCACCGATGCCCACACCGATCACGGCTGTGATCACCGGCATGGAAGCAGCAATTAAAGAACCGAAAGTGATCAAAAGCACCACGAAGGCCACGCCGAGGCCGACCAGCTCACTGCCGGTCTTGATCTCAATGGGGTCACCGAAACCCGCTCCGCCGGCCTCCACCGTCAAACCATTGGAGCGGCCAAGCTCCATCGCCTCGTTGACAGCTTCGCGTTCCTCATCCGTGACCGTCATGGAACTTTCGGCGGCGAAGTCGAAAGAGGTGTAAGCGATACGTTTGTCCTCAGAAAGGGTGCGCAGATTGAAGGCGTCTTGGCGGGCAGTCGCCTCCGGCATGCCCATCTCGGTCATCTGCCCAATGATCTGCCTGCTCAGATCCTCGTTCACGATGACGGGGTTGCCAAAACGCTCCGTGTTTTTAATGCCCGGTAACTTCTCACGCACGTGGTTGACCGTCGCGTCCATTGCCCGCATGTTGTGCGGCTGGTCTAGGGTCTGGCCCTCCGGGGCGGCGAACACCAAGTTAACCGTCGGGGCTGTGGCGATATCGCCGGTGCCTGGGAAGTTTTCCTCCAGCGTGGAAAGCGCGTCGATCGAAGGTGTGCCGGAGATAGCAAACTCTGAGGTGAAGGGCTTGTGCAGGGTGACCGCGCCCGCCGCCGTGGCGGCCAACAAAAGCAGCCAGGTGGCAATGACACGCCATTTGTGTAGGTAAGACCAGCGACCGAGCCGGTAGAGGAAATCAGCCATAAACTTTCCGCGGTTGAATGTGGGTTTCAGGTGCCCCCGCCATCTTATATGCCGGGGACGACGAAACCCCTGACCTGCAGGTCAGGGGTTTCGTTTCTACGTTGGCGGTAGCGGCGGGATTTGAACCCGCGGAGGTTTTACCCTCACTCGCTTTCGAGGCGAGTACCTTCGGCCGCTCGGACACGCTACCGCCAACCAGATTAACGGCAGCGAGCCCGCCAAACCAAATTGCTTCTCAGCTACTACTTATCCAAACGGTCCTTGAGGTTGGCGGCGACCTCGTTCGCCTTGTCCTTGATGGCGTCGCGGGCCTCGCTGAGCTTCTCCTTGGCGGCGCCGCCGAGCTGGTCAGCCTTACCTTCGTTTTGCAGGTCGGTGTTATCGCTCAGGTCGCCTGCGGCTTCCTTGACTTTGCCTTTGAGCTGGTCGCCTTTTCCTTCGAGTGCCATGTTTAATCTCCTTCGTTTGTTTTTTAGCTAACAAACCCCACCATAACGACATTGTGGGGCGCTGGGGGTAACGATTGTGTGACGCTTCAGCGCAGGCGTGCGAAAAAATCGCTGAGAATGCGGGCGTTTTCTTCCGCGAGCACCCCTGCGCGCACCTGCACGCGGTGGAGGTGGTGCGGATCGCGCAGCGCGTCGAAAAGCGAACCCACAGCTCCAGTCTTTGGCTCCCACGCCCCGAAAACGAGGCTGTCGATGCGCGCGCCGAGGATCGCGCCGGCGCACATCGTGCACGGCTCGAGGGTCACTACCAGCTCACAACCGTCGAGGCGCCACGTGCCTAAGGTCGCGGCCGCGTCACGCAAAGCCTCAACCTCCGCGTGGGCTGTGGGATCGCCGTTCGCTTCTCGACGATTCACCCCCCTGCCCACCACCTTTCCTGCCGTGTTGTAGACCAAAGCGCCCACCGGCACGTCCCCAGCCGGGGTGTGCATAGCCTGCTTCATCGCCTCGCGCATTCTGCGCTGCGCGCGTTTTTCCACTGAAGTAAGTGGCTGCAGCATTAACCGAAATAGTCTTCCAACTCAGCACCGAAACCTAGCTCGTCGGCGATGCGCTGGATAACATCATGCGGGTCGTCATCACTTTCCACGATGACGCTGAGGAGCTGCTCAGACAGACCAAGATCCGCAAAGATCCCAAAATCGCCGTCAGCCCAGCCATCAATGTTGTCCAACTCATCCGGGTCGATGTCGGGAACGTCAATGCCAGCTTCGTCGAGCACATCAGCGGCGAAATCATCATCCACCGCCATCGTCGCATCAGAAATCAACATCCGGGTCCCGGCCGGTCCCGGCCTCACGATAACGAAGTAATCCTCCTCCACGTTAAGAATGGCGAAAGCGGCACCCTCACTACGCAACTGGCGAACCGCGTTGACTGAGGTATGTACATCAGTGAAGTCATCGGCGAATTCACGCACAACCCATTTACCGTCGTGCGCACTGACGGTGAGGGCATAGCCGACCTCGTAATCGTGACTCATGCCTAGTGAGGATAGCTGCGTTATGTAAGACTTGTCACCGTGACTGATCATTTCTCGAACCCGCTTCCTCCACTGTGCATCATTGGGCTTGGACTCATCGGCGGGTCGATCATGCGCGACGCCATCGCTGGCGGCGCTGAGGTCTTCGGCTTTACCCCCTCGCGCTCCGGTTCGCGCAAGGCAGCCCAAGACGGCTTCGACGTCTCCACCGACCTGCCCGCCACCCTCCAACGCGCCGAGGAAGCGGACGCCCTCATCATCGTGGCTGTGCCCATGCACGCAGTAGCCGACATCCTCGACGCCGTCGCCGAACACGCCCCCAACTGCGGCATCACCGACGTAGTCAGCGTGAAAAAACCGGTCTACGACATCATCCGCGCCCACGGCATGCAGTCACGCTACGTCGGTGGCCACCCTATGGCAGGCACAGAGAACTCCGGCTGGAACGCCTCCCACACAGGCCTTTTTGAAAACGCCGCCTGGGCCGTCACCTACGACTGGGGCCTCGAGTGCGAACAAGCCGGTGAACCTGCTCCACAGCGCTGGGCAAACCTCTTCAAACAAGTCTGCCAACTAGCCGCACTGACCGGAGCGGAAGCCGTCCCAGTCTCCGTAGCCAAACACGACGAAGCCGTCGCGCGCGTCTCTCACCTTCCCCATGTCCTCGCGGAAGCTCTCTCCGTCATCGGCGACAAGGGCGGCACCCTCGCACAGTCCCTCGCAGCCGGCTCTTTCAAAGGCGCCACCCGCGTCGCCGGCACCCACCCCACACTTGTGCGCAACATGGTCGAAACCAACGCCGCAGCACTCGTGCCTGCCCTCGACGAATGTATTGCCCTGCTTCACGACGCCCGCAACTCCCTCGCCTTACCCACCCCCTCCATGGAAGAACTCGCCGAAGCCGGCCACCGCGCCTACACCCGGCTCAACGCCCGCTCCGGCGCCCGCGGCGAATCCGTCTCCCCAGTCAAAATCTCCTCACGCCCCGTGATGCGCGTCCACCCCGGCGGACCCGGCTGGGTCCAACACCTCAAACAAATCGAGTCGCTCGGCGGCCGCGTCGAAGTTTTCTAAGGTCTTCCTTTTAAAAAGAACAAACGCCCCGGTATGAGCCGGGGCGTTTATTCAGTGACAGCCGATTTACACTTCGCGGCGGCGACCAACGAAGGTGTAGGCCCCTCCGATCAACAAGAAAATCATGCCGAGGACAATCACGGTGCTCATGGGCGTACCGGTGTCCGCGAGCTTGCCATTGTTGGACTTGTTGCCCGTGGATGTCGACTTCGCGGAGGCGGTCGCTTTGCTGTTCGCACGCGCAACATTGGCGGCACCGCCAGCGGCCGGCGCGGTGCTGGTAGTCATGCTAGCGCTGACCGTGCGGGGCCCGGATGTACGCGCGGTGCTGGCAGTGGTGCTGGGAGTTGTGGTCCTGCTCGTCGAAGTCCTCGGCGTTGTGGTGGATGTAGAGGTGCTGTTCGAACCGCTGGCGGCGCCGCTCAGCGCGGCTACCGGAACACCCAAGGCGGCGAGCAGCGGAGTGATCTCCTTGATAATCGACTGGATTTGATCCGGGGTCGACTCTGCCTTCTTCTCCTTCTCCAGCTTGATCCTGGTGTCCTTCACCGAATCAAGGCGGACACGCTGGTCAGCGAAGCCCTTGGCGGAAACCTCAATGACGGGACGCACAGAGGTGACATTGTCGAAGAATGCCTCACCGAAGCGATCAGTCTCAACCGTTCGGCCATCAATTCGGACAGTTGCGTCCTGGATTTCCTTGCCCTCGTTGTCGAGCACGGTGACCAAAATCTCATTCCTCGCAGAAGTCGACGACTTCTTCAACTCAATCGTCATCTTGCGGCCCTCGAAGGAGGGCAAAACCTCCCTGGTGAAGTAGCCCTCCGCCGAGACTTTAATAAACTGAGGCAGGGACTCAACATTAGTGAAGGAAACCTCACCATAAGCGTTGGTTGGGAGGGTCTGATCGCCAACCGTCACCGTGGCACCCTCAAGCTTCTTGCCGCTATCGTCAACAACAGTGACCTGGAAAGAAGCGTCCTGCGCCTCGCCAGAACGCGCGACGGCCTGAATCCCATCTGGCAGCGTGACCGGGCGCACTGCAGTGACGGACGCTTGGGCGATCTCAGAAGCGGTGTCCTCGGTGAGCATCTGGGAAGTCGCCGCGATGACCGGTTTAGCGAACTTGTTCTCATCGCCGGTGATCTCAATAGTGTTACCAGCGGCATCCGCGACAACAAGGGTGCTTTCACCCTTGACCCAGGCAGTAGTGATCTCCTCACCGGTGACTCTGGCCTGATCGACATTGCCACCAATGGCTGCCTGCGCTGCGCTCAGCGTCTCGTCCTCAAGGTTGTAGCGATAAACAAGCGCCTTCGCGTCCTGCGCAATGCCGAAAGAATACAGGGATGTGGAGTCCTCTCCCTTGACAGAAGCGAAAGCGCCGAGGGTGCTCACCCCAAGGGTGGCCACCTCCGGAGCAAGCTTCAGCTCGCGGACTTTCATCTCACGGTTGGTGGTGTCCTGCGCGTTGTCCGCCTTCAAATCAAGGGTGAACACGCGGGCACCGTCGTTGAGATCAGTAGGCAGAAGAACAAGGGTGCCATCGTTAGTGAAAGTGGCGTTGCTCAAACCGCGCGGCTTCTCGGCGCCCGTGGCCGTCAGCGCGCCGAGATCGAAGGTCTCTCCCGTAGCAGGATTGATACGCAGCAGGTGATCATCCTGGCTGCCGTCCTTGGCCGGCAAAATAGCGTAGAGCTTGTCATTAGTGGGGTTTAATGCAAGGCCAGTGTAGGTTTTGCCGTCAGAGGTGAACCAGGTGCCGGAGGTGCCTGCGCCCGGTTTATCACCGAATGTCTCGGACTTCAGTGCTGCAGCTTTCGGGGTGGCGGCCTGCGCATCGTTGATAGCTTGGGAGAGCCGATTGAGCTCCTCGTCAATACCGGCAGTGCCAGCAGAGTCTGCCTTATTTACAGTGTCTGCGGAAGCAGGAGGGGTCGGCTGCCCACTCGGCGGCTCAACGGGTTCCACCGGTGCCGATACCGGAGGCGTTTCCACAGCCACCGCCACCTGCGGAGCGGCAACTACCGCAGTGGAGACAATAACCGCCAGGGAAACGCGCCCAACGCGACGCACACTATTCTTCTCAGCCATTCCAACCTCTATCAACACAGACGAACGTCTGTTTCTGCTCGAACCTCCGTCCAATCTATCGGACGAGCGTCTCATTCTCAACGCAAACTAAGAAGATTTAACCAGCCGTTTCCCACTGGACCTCAACGAGTATCCAAAAAAGGCGAAACCCCGGCAACCTTCGAGGGTTGAACCGGGGCGTAAATGGTGCGCTCGGAGGGATTCGAACCCCCAACCTTCTGATCCGTAGTCAGATGCTCTATCCGTTGAGCTACGAGCGCGTTTCTTTCTGCGGCTGCAAGCTTGCGCTTGACAACAGAGAAAAACTCTACACCGCAGCACTGCACCTAACAAAATAGCCGGTCAGGGCGTCGACAAGCGTCAAATGCCGAGGACTGCCTTAGCAATGAAGAAGTAGATGATAAGGCCAGTGGCGTCGCAAAACGTGGAGATGAACGGGTTGGAAAAAACCGCGGGATCCGCGCCAACGGTTTTAGCCACGATCGGCATTAAACCGCCGACAGTCGCAGAGATGGTGCAAATTAAAAGCAGAGTTGAGCCGATGACGACACCGATCGATAAGCCGTAGACCAGGCTCGCTGCGGTGAAACCGATGACTCCGAGGACCGTGCCGAGCATGAGGCCAACGCGCAGCTCGCGCCACATGACGGCGAAGATGTCGCGCTTGTGGACGTCGTCAAGCGCCAGCGCGCGCGTCACCGTCGTCGCAGCCTGGTTGCCGGTGTTGCCGCCAGTGCCCGTAAGAAGCGGAATAAACAAGGAAAGCACTACCGCCTTTTCCAACGTCCCCTCGAAAACGTCGAGAACCTGGACGGTGAGCGTGGCAGAGATCGCCAGCACGAGCAGCCACACGATACGGGAGCGCACCAGATGAAACACCGGGGTGGACAGGTAGGGCCGCCCGAGAGGCTCCGAAGCGCCGAGGCGAGCAGAGTCTTCGGTGTCGGCATGCTCGACAACATCTTGCGCCTCGTCGTAGGTGAAGATGCCCACGAGCCGATTGTCGTGGTCGACAACAGAAACCGCCAGCAAATCCGAGGACATCAGCCAACGAGCCACACTTTCAACCTCGTCAGTTACCTCAACCGAGGTCGGCTCGTACATGATGTCGCCGATAACATCGTCAGAGTAGCTTCGAAACAGCCGACGCAGGCTGGTTACACCGACAAGCACGCGCGATTCATCGATCACGGGAATGGTGTAGATGGACTCCAGCTTATCGACGTCCTCCCGCAGCATATCCACCACTTCCTGCACCGTCATATCCGGGGTGACATCCGGGACAGCCGGCGACATTGAACGGCCAACCGATCCCTTCTGATAACCCAAAACAACGTTGGTGACACGCTGATCATCCTCATCCAAATCGCGCAGGAGACGCTCGGCGATCTCCGCAGGCAACTGATCCAGAAGCGCCACGCGGTCCTCCGCGCCGATGGCGTCGAAATAGTCAACCACGGTGTCGTCGCCAAGCGCGGCAATAATATCTGCCTGGTGGCCAGGATTGAGGACGTCGAAAACAGCCAAGGAGCGCTCCCGCGGCAACATCCGCAGAATCTTCGCGCCGTCGGCAGAAGCAATACGCTCAACAAGATTGGTGATCTCACGCAGATCAAGGGACTTCAACTGCTCCTGCATCAAATCCAGCTCTTGCGCACTAATATCAGCGCGCCGCCCCAACTTGCGGAACAACTTCATGTTGAGCCCAGCAGCCATGCCAAACCTACCTTCCTTGCTTACCCCGCCGCGACGGCCTACCAAGACACAAGTAGCGTACAGGCTCACCCCCACCCAAACAGGGCGCTCACCAGCAACCAAAGAACAACTACGGCCCTTCCACCTGGATCGTCGCGCTAAAGGTCAAGCCTGCGGGCAACTCACCCAAGGAGAAGTTGTACCACCCGCGGAGCCTCAATAAAACCGGCTGCTGGATATGCGGGCCAGCGGCGTTGCTCACCTGCGCATCCACGCCGCTGGGGGTGACTGCCTGGTGCGCACCCCTTGTTGTAAAAAACCTTCTCATCGGTAATGCCCCAGGCCTAAGAAGCCGACGCTTTCGGCGATGATACGGATGGTTGTCCAGCAATCAGCCTCGACTGGCGTGCAGGGCTGTAGCCCGCAACAGCCCCGTCGAGCGTGCGTTCGGGGTCGGCAAGGCCGAAACAACAGCACAGCAGGTTGGATGTATCCGCACGTCACGCGCCCGGAACACCGTCTGCCCTCCCGCCCACGCGGAAATACCGCCTCAACTGGGGTTATAAGTCGTGCGCTCGGAGGGATTCGAACCCCCAACCTTCTGATCCGTAGTCAGAATCTTTGTAGCTTCTACCTTGTGTGATAGCGTTCGCGTTCGCTCGCCGTTCGCCTAAAGGTGACGTGCACTTCGTGCGTACCGACCCTTCCCGCGGCACCAGCGCGTAAGTATGCGGGATCCTACGCGCTGCAAAGACACGATCGGCGTGTGAGAATCATGCCTACTTGTTTCGAGCCAATTGAGGTATTGGCTCCCTCGTTTACTGACGGAAGGAGACCCGCATGAGCTCCACCTACATCCCCGGCAACGGGGTCCCACTCCCCGAGCAGCAAAAGCCCAACAACGGCTGCATGAAATACGGCGCAATCGGCGCCGGAATCCTCATCCTCTTCGCACTACTAGGCAGCTGCGGGGACGAGGAAACGGAGACTGTTATCGAGACGGTGACGGTGACCTCCTCGGCCAGGGCATCGACGGTTACGGTCACCGCTACAACGACGGTGACGAGCTCATCCCCTACTGCTGCCCCAACACAGGCCGAAACGGCGTCGAGCGGGGAACCAGAGGTGGGCGCAGGAGCAGGAGCGGGTGTGGGCGCTGGGGCGGGTGCGTCCGGCGGCACCGACCAAAACGACCAGCGAGCCCAATTCTTCGCACCCGCACCACCTCAACCCGCACCCGCCCAATCAGCGTCATACGGCAGCTGCGATGAAGCTCGCAGCGCCGGCGCGGCCCCACTATACGTCGGTGACCCGGGCTACAGGTCGGGCCTCGACCGTGACGGCGACGGCGTAGCCTGCGAATAGAAAGGCATGAAAAAAGACCCCCAAAAAAATAAACTGCTCCCCATCAGTAGGAATCTGATTTCTCAGTCCAATAAATGGGGAGCAGTTTAGTCCGCTAGATTTTTCCTCTCCACGAGGTGCCCAATCTCGTGCGCGAGAGTGAACCGCTGCCGAGCTTCGGGTTCATTGGAGTTGATGTAGATGATTGGATCGGCGTCATCCTCTTTTACGACGACTCCCGAAATCGAGGAATCGAGGGGCCGGAAGACAACTCCTGCTCCTAGCGTTCCAGCCAAGGCGACGAGCCCATCCATATTCCCTCTTCCAATGGGGAAATGGGCAAGGATGTCACGTGCTCTCTTACGAGCGTCTTCGTACAGAAGCACCATCGTCTACCTCCTTTCCCCTCAAATATTAGCGCTTGGCTCGTCCCGTTTGAACACTCTTTTCCATACGTCCTCGTGTTCGCTCGATGTTCGTACCTACTTCGGCCCACCTGGGGCTACTCTGTCCCACTTTTCCGACCAGGCCGAGCGCGAAAAACCCCAGGCTTTCCGACCTCTAGCCGTTCTACCTAGGGTTTCTGTTCGTGCGCTCGGAGGGATTCGAACCCCCAACCTTCTGATCCGTAGTCAGATGCTCTATCCGTTGAGCTACGAGCGCGTGGCGGAGACGACAGGATTTGAACCTGCGGCCCTCCGCAAAGAGGGCAACTCCTTAGCAGGGAGCCCCATTCGGCCACTCTGGCACGTCTCCAGACCTTTTAGCATGCTACCTAATACCGTGGCGCTTAACAAAATGCGTCGTCAAGCAATGCGACTGGGTGCGGGGCGCGACTTGCCCTGCCGCAGAACACATGGCAGATGGTCTATACCTTGTTTTCGGTTTCGCGGCGGAGATGAAGTCTCACACCATGCCGCAGCGACCGCCGCACGCATACCAGACCTAAAGCAACCCTTAAGTCACACAAAGAGGGCTAATCTTTAGTCCATGACTGACCTTCCGCTTTCCAACGTTGACCCGGGCGGCCTTATGGAATACTCGGTGGTGTTCACCGACCGCTCCCTGAACCACATGTCCCAAAAGTTCATCGGAGTCGCCCGCGAGATGGTCGACCTGCTGTGCAAGACATACAACTCCGACACCGCAGCCCTTGTCCCCGGCGGCGGAACCGCCGCAATGGAATCTGTTGCCCGCCAACTATTCACCGGCAAAAAAGTCCTGGTGATTCGCTCAGGTCTATTCACCTTCCGGTGGTCCCAAATCATCGAAGCCGGGGCAGTGACCGACCACGTGGAGGTTCTCAACGCCTCACCTGTAGAAAAAGGGACTGCGGCTTCCTTCGCTCCGCCTCCACTCGAGCGCGTGCGCGCCGCCGCCGACGAGTTCCAACCAGACGTCATCGTCACCGCCCACACCGAAACCGCCGCTGGTTTGACCCTGCCACAGGACTACCTCAACGGCCTGGGTGAGATCGCCCGCGAAAACAACGCCCTGTTCGTGCTCGACTGCATCGCCGCAGGCGCGTCCTTCCCCGACATGGGCGCCCTAGGTATTGACGTTTTAATTTCCGCGCCGCAAAAGTCCTGGTCCGGCTCCCCCGCCACCGGCTACGTCATGCTCAACTCACGTGGCCGCGACGCCGTCAACGCCACCCACTCCACCTCCTTTGCTTTGGATCTGAAGAAGTGGCTGGAAATTTTCGAAGGCTACCGGGAAGGAAAAGCCGGCTACCACACCACACTTCCCACCGACACCATCGCGGCCAACCTGACCACGATGAAAGAAGCCCTTGCTGCTGGGCTGGACACTCTCGCCGAGCGTCAGGCGGAGCTCGGACGACTGGTGCGCGAAGGTGCCTACGAACGCGGCTACAGCTCCGTGGCTGCCGAAGGCTTTGAATCCGACGGAGTTGTGGTGCTTTACGCGAAAAATGCGGAGCAACAGTCGGGCGCGGCGTTCAAGGGCCACGGACTCCAGATCGCTGCCGGCGTGCCTTTGAAAATCGGTGAGGGCGAGGACTTCTCCACTTTCCGCATCGGCCTATTCGGGCTGGATAAATGGGCAGACCCGCAGGCTGCCGCACAGCGCTTCTTGAAGGTGCTAGACGAGGTCTAAAAACCAACACCGCACCGCTGCGGCGGAAGAACCACCGAAAATCCCGCAGGACCACCACGGTACCTGCGGGATTTTTTGGCGGAGACGGGGGGATTTGAACCCCCGGAGGTGTTACCCTCGCCGGTTTTCAAGACCGGTGCATTCGGCCGCTCTGCCACGTCTCCATCGCAGATATCTTAGCCCGAGCACACCAACTTGGATAATCTCGGGTGCATGAAGGCGATTACACAAACAGATCCGGACAATCCCCGTTCCCTGAAGCTTGCTGAGGTGGACTCCCCGGCGCTACAGCCGGGTGAGGTGCTGGTAGAGGTGCGTGCTGCTGGCGTGAACCGCGCCGATTTGGTGCAGGCTCAGGGCATGTACCCGCCGCCGCAAGGAGCTTCGGAGATTCTTGGCCTGGAGTGCGCGGGGGTGATCGCGGATGCTGGTGATACTGGCCGTGAGCTTGGCCAGGAGGTCGGTTGCCTGTTGGCCGGCGGTGCTTACGCCGAATACGTCGCAGTTCCAGAGGGCCAACTCACCCCGATCCCGGAGGGGTTTTCCATGGTCGACACCGCCGGCGTGGTCGAGGCGGCGGCGACTGTGTGGTCGAATCTGGGCATGGTCGCGGGCATGAAAAAGGGCGATCGGGTGCTCATTCACGGCGGTTCGGGCGGCATTGGTTCTTTCGCGATCCAGCTCTGCAAGGCTTTCGGTTGCGAGGTGGCGGTGACTGCGGGCAGCCAAGAGAAGTTGGATTACTGCCGTGAGCTGGGCGCAGATATTCTGATCGACTACAAGGAGCAGAGTTTCGCCCAGGAGCTCAAGGGCTCATGCGACATCATTCTCGATGTTGTGGGTGGGGCTTATTTGGAAGACAACATCACATCGCTTGGAGCTGACGGTCGCCTGGTGGTTATCGCGTTGCAGGGCGGGGCGAAAGGCACGCTCAGTCTGGGCCGCATGATGCCGCGCCGCTTGTCGGTCCACGCAACTACGTTGCGTGCGCGCCCCACGGAGATGAAGTCGGCCATCGTCGCCGACACAGTCAAGCACGTGTGGCCTTTGCTTGCCGACGGCACCATCAAGGCCAACGTCTCCCGCACCTTCCCGCTTGCCGACGCCTCCTTAGCCCACGACCACCTCGATTCCGGCAATAACACCGGAAAAATCGTCCTGGAAGTCTCCTAAGCGAGGGAGGCAACCGTGCGAATCAACTGATCAACGTCCGCTGCAGTGTTGAAAGGCCCAAGCGAAACCGTGACCGCGCCGCCTAACTCCGGGGCTCCCATGTCGACAAGAAGTGGGCTCATAGGCGTCTCGGTTGCGATGATCCCGTTGGCGAAAAGCCGCTGATAAACGGTACTAGAGGGAACTCCCATGACGCCGAATGTCAGGCGGGGAACACGGTCTGCAAGCGCCCCGTCAGCAGCTTCGCCGGACAGTCCGACAATGTGGACGGCTGGAAGGGTACTCAAGAAAGTGTGAAGGTCGTCGCGCAGCCCGTTTAAGTAGGAGCGAGTCTCAGCCATCGACGCAAGCAGGCGACTGCGGCGGGTGCTGCGGCCTTTGGGGGTGACGTCGGCAAGCGAAGCGTAGTGCTCCACCGCCGCTGACACGCCACCAGCTAAACCCGGCGAGACCCTTTGCGCCAGCTTTCCGCCACCTGCAACATCTAAGCCGAGCGCTTCCATCCGCCCAAACATAGCCTCATCTCGAAACACCAACGCGGCGATCTCCGGCCCACCCAACTCCTTGACATCCACAGCCACAACATCTGCCCCCCACTCATCAAAAGTGACAGGCCGGTACGCAGCGTAAACAGAAGCATCCACCACCACCCATGCACGCGAAAGCTCACGCACATAGTCGACAATCTCAGCAACCGGGACCACATTGCCCAACAGCGGGTGCGCCGCGGGAATCGAAACAAGGCGGACAGTACCTCCGATCAGCTCCTTGAACTGCCACGCAGGCAACTCCCCCGTGCCCAAATCCGCCTGCGCCCACCGCACATCCGCCTCCGCCCGGCCCAACGCCGCCGTCAGCTCCGGGCGATCCACATTGTTGAGCACCATCGTCGACCCATGACGAAACATCGGCCGCATCGCCGCCCTCAACGCCGCATACAAAGACTGCAAACTCGGGCCGAGCACCACCCGATCCTGCGACGCGCCAACGAGATCCGCGACAGCGGCTTTAGCGTCGCTAAGCAAGGCATGCGCCTCAGGCGCACCCACACCACCCCGCGCATGCGAACCCGCCCCAGGCTCCGGCTGCACAACCGCCGACGCCACCCGAAAAGATCGCGCAACCGCCGACGCCACCCGTTCCGGAACCTGCGGACAATCATGCGCATTCAAATACGTCCACCCATCCGACAAGGAGGTGTACAAACCACGCACGCCATAAACGTCATACGCCACGCGCCACACCTCCCACTCGGTTGAGAAACACCGTTGTCAATTATGCATTGCCCAGCGCGCTAATGCACACTCCCCCCCAGCTCCGCCCACCAACAACATTTAGCCAGGCTAGGGGCAATCACAGCCCACGAAACACCCGGACAGTTAGACCCGCACAGGTACCCTGGCATTAGGGTTAGACACGTGCAGGACATCAAACAATTGCGTGCCGACGTCGCCCGCATGACGACAGAAGCCACCGAGGATTCGCCGAAGTCGCAATCCAAAACGTTCACCATGGCGTGGCAGGACCTCATCCGCGGCTGGGGCCAAAACGAACTCTGGCTCCAACTCGGATGGCAAGACATCAAGCAACGCTACCGGCGCTCCACCCTTGGCCCCCTTTGGATCACCATCGCCACCGGCGTCATGGCCCTAGCACTTGGCCTGCTCTACTCCATGCTTTTTCAAATCTCCGTTCGCGACTTCCTCCCACACGTCACCGTCGGATTCATCATTTGGGGTTTCATCTCAGGCTGCATCAAAGACGGCGCAAACGTCTTTATCGAAAACGAAGGCCTGATTAAACAACTGCCGTCCGCACTCTCCGTCCACGTCTACCGGCTCGTTTGGCGCCAACTCCTCTTTCTCGCCCACAACATGGTCATCTGGGTGATCCTCATCGCCGTGTTCCGCATCCCCCTCGGGTGGTCAGCTCTATGGGCCGTCCCCGCCCTTGCCCTGCTGGTAGTCAACGGCGTGTGGGTCACAATGCTCTTTGGCATCATCGCCACCCGCTTCCGCGACGTCGCCCCCCTTTTAGAGTCCCTCGTGCAGCTCCTGTTCTACGTCACCCCCATCGTGTGGATGACCGACACCCTGCGCGAACAAGGCGGAGAAGTCGCCCAACGCGCCCGCATCGCCGAACTCAACCCCCTGTACCACTACCTCGAAATCGTCCGCGCCCCCATGATCGGCAAAGACATAGTGGCCTACCACTGGGGAATCGTCGGCATCTGCACCCTCATCGGCCTCCTCCTCGCACTATTTGTCATGCGCCAATGGCGCTTCCGCGTCCCCTACTGGGTATAAAAACTATGGTTTCCATCGATACTTACAACGCCTGCGTCGACTTTCCCATCTTCGACGCCAAATCCCGCTCCCTGAAAAAAGCCGTCATGTCCACAGCCGGAGGCGCTATCGGCAAAAACTCCTCCAACACCGTCGTCGTCGAAGCGCTGCGCGACGTCAACCTCCACTTGCGCGAAGGCGACCGCGTCGGACTCGTCGGACACAACGGCGCCGGAAAATCCACCCTGTTGCGCCTATTGTCCGGCATCTACGAACCCACCCGCGGCGTCGCCGACGTACGCGGACGCGTCGCCCCCGTCTTCGACCTCGGCGTCGGCATGGACCCCGAAATTTCCGGCTACGAAAACATCATCATTCGCGGGCTTTTCCTCGGCCAAACCCGCAAACAAATGAAAGCCAAAATAGACGAAATCGCCGAGTTTTCCGAACTGGGCGACTACCTCAACATGCCCCTGCGCACCTACTCCACCGGCATGCGCGTGCGCCTCGCCCTCGGCGTGGTCACCTCCATCGAACCCGAAATTTTGCTGCTCGACGAAGGAATCGGCGCCGTCGACGCTGCCTTCATGGCCAAAGCCCGAGTTCGACTCGCCGAAATGGTGCAACGCTCCGGCATCCTCGTCTTCGCCTCCCACTCCAACGACTTCCTTGCCCAACTGTGCAACACCGCCCTGTGGGTCGACAAAGGCGAAATCCGCCAAGCCGGCCTCGTCTCCGACATCGTCGAAGCCTACGAAGGACCCGAAGCCGGAGCACACGTAGCACAGCTGGTGAAGCGTTTCCACGGGTAGGGAGTCAGAGGTGATTGAGTGCTGCGGTGTTGCACAGCGCCAAGGATTTCCTGCCACTTCGCAACGTGGCTCTATTCCCAGCCCGCTGCCCCCAAGGCATCATCCGGGGTGGCCATGATGCCCACTGGCTTGACAAGGCTCGGAGTGTGCGCAGGGGTCTTTCGACGTCGTACATGAAGGCACTTCGGGCTTCTTTGCTTCCCTCATGCACAATGGTTTTCATGACCTCCCCCTTGAATCCGCGCGGGACAACCGCGGCGGTGATCGTCACCCATAATCGGCCCGAACTGCTGCAACATTCGTTGGCGCAGGTGGTGAGCCAAACGCACCCAGTGGAGTGGGTGATCGTGGTAGACAATGCGGCGCAGGAAGAAGTCAAGGAGCTGCTTGAAGAAAAAGCGGGTGAAAGGGCGGTTTACCTGGCGTCGAAAACCAACCTGGGTGGTGCGGGTGGCTTCGCCTACGGGTTTTTGCACGCCTTGGCGTTGGGGGCTGACGCGGTGTGGTGCGCAGATGATGACGGCCGCCCGGCCGACGAGCATGTCTTAGAAACCCTGTACGCCACCGCCAGCAAGCATGGTCTGCACGAGGTCAGCCCGATCGTGGTGAATATGGACGACCCAACAAAACTCGCCTTCCCGCTGCGCCAAGGGCTGGTGTGGAAGCGGGAGACCCGCGAGTTAGAGGGCGAGTTTTTGCCCCACTACGCTTCACTGTTCAACGGTGCGCTGATCAGCGCGGCCGCGATGGAGCGCATCGGCGTGCCGGATTATCGCCTGTTCATCCGGGGCGATGAGGTGGAGTACCACCGTCGCTTAGCCAATTCGGGAATGAAATACGGTACGGCTTTGACCACGGCGTATCTGCATCCCGACGGTTCGGGTGAGTTCGTGCCCATCATGGGCGGGCGGGCGCACGCACAGTGGCCGGACAATGACACGAAACGTTATTTCACGTACCGCAACCGCGGCTTCATTATGAATCAGCCAGGCATGAGGAAAATGAAGCTGCAGGAGGTTGTGCGCTTCGGCTGGTTCTTCTTAGTGGAGAAGAAAAGCCCACGAGAGTTCGTGGAGTGGCTGAAGTTGCTGCGCATGGGCGCAAAGGAGGACTTCCGCAGGCCCTAAGCCACAGCGCCTTACAAGCCCTTGACGGGCTTTTGCTCAATCACCAGCTTCGTTTCCTCTTTGAAGATCACACGCCGCTGCAACACGAAGTTAGTCACGGTGGCAACACCCTGGGCAATAACGAAGGAGATAGTGTCCTTGTAAGGGTTGACAAGCCCGAGGGCCTGGAGGGGGTTGTCGGTGACGTCGTAAAGCACAACTTGGACCGCGAAGGTGACCGCGTAAAGGATAAAGACCGCGCCGGCTTTTTTGGCGTTGACTTGGGCTTGGAACGCGAACTTGGAGTTAAGAAGGTAGGCGGCGAGGGTGCCGAAAACCCAGCCGATGACCTTCGATTGGACGCGTGAGAGTGCGGTCAGCTCGGTCAGGGAGTATGTGATTCCGAAGTCGATGACCGCGCAGCCAATGCCGATGATGATAAACGGCACCAACTGTTTCCGCAGTGAACTTTTGTCCTCTTTAGCCACGTTGGGCTAGCCTACCTGCGAACAAGCTCACGGAAGATTTCAAGTCGCGCGACTGGCGGGACGCGGCGTGGCCCAAGGGCACCAAGCGCGGTCAGCCTGACCAAAGACCCTGCGCACAGCGCCCGGATCTCTGCGGCGCTGTGATCACCCCAGCCGAGAGCCGCGAAAGTGGACTGCGTCACGGAGTCGGTGGTTTGGGCATCGCCCAGGCATGCGAGTGCAAGGACGGTGCACCAATAGGCGTCGCGGGCCATGTCAGTTCGTTCGCGGGGCAAGGTGCGCGCCACATCACGAGCATGCTTGTCGACGCCTCCTTTCCCCACATCCAGCGCGTGCAGCAACAGGATGAAATCGTGTTGTTTGGAACGGGTAATCACATCCCGGACCTCGTCACGCACCTGGTGCAGGATGCCGTTAGCCCAGTCCTCGCCGACGAGGCGGCGGTTGACCTCGGAGATGTCAAAAGCCCCGCCGTCGATGGAACCGCAGCCAGCAACGCAGACTGCGTCCGGGGTAGCGTCATCGCGGGGGAGGGCCTCCACTCGCCACAGATCGAAACGCCACAAACCCCAGATGAAGGAAAAAGGGCCATGACCTGGGTGGAGAACTGTGCCGACTGTGCCGACTGTGCCGACAGTGGTGTCGGCGGAGGTGAAATGCGCGGGGGAGGGCGTGTGTCCAGGAAGCGAAAAAGCGGTGGCGATGACGCGCTGCACTTCCTCTAACGGCATATCGTCGCTGAAGCCCAAGTAGCGGTAAATCTCCTCATCGGCCTTCATGGTGGCTACCCGCACAACAATAGTGGTGCGGGTAGTGGGCGTGCGGGCAAGCTGCGCTCGAGCGAGGGCGAAGTCGATGACTTCGGCGTTCATGCTCGCGCGGGAAACCATCGCTATTTCACTTGTTTATACGCAAGATAACCCGCGGCCGCGACAGCGCCCATCGTCGACCACGGAGCGCTCACACCCCGACGCCTCAAGCTGCGGGCTATCGCGCGGTGCCCAGAGGCACTCGCAAAGGTCAAACCCACCGCGACAGCCGTCAACCCGCCGAGCACCGCCCACGACGCGGCGGGGCCGCCTTCGTTTTGCACCACCGTGGTGAGATCGTTTTCGACTACCTCGTCGAAGGCGTTGAAAGCGGCTATGGTGGCCAGGTTCGCCGCCGCCACTACGGCGCGCGCTGTGAGGGGGTGACGAGTCAGGTCACCCACCGCGTAGAAGCCGACAATGAAACCTGCTTGAATCAGCTGGCCCGCGAACGTGTTGTCGAGGGCGTTGTAGTCTATCTGTTCCGCGTCGCGGTGCGCGTCAACGTGTGGAGCGTCCATGAGGCCCCATCGTAGACGCGCATTAGGCTCCCCGTCGGCGCACCGTACCTTGTGCCGCCACTGCCACACCAAACACGCTCAACACGACGCCCGCGAGGGCCCACGGCAAGAACCCGACGCCGCCCGTCTTAGGCAAGTTACCCGTGCGCACGTTAGCGAGTGTCATATCGACCTCCCCATTGGCGGCTTCGAAGCCGACGATCGGGAAGGAAAGCGAGCCTGGACCGTTCACCAGTGTGCCCGTCGCATCCGTTGGGCCGCTGAGACGGAAGATCCTCAGTTCACCTTGATCCTGATCCACCTTGAAATACTCAGGTTGCGAAAGCAAGGAGTATCCGCCGTTAGCTGCTTTTGTCTCGATGAGCTGGTAACGGCCGAGAGGCAGGTTCTTCCACACAAACTCATTATTGTTCTCCGAGTTCGGCGGCTGGACCGGGTCAGCCGGCGCAACAGTGTCAAGCCGTCGGAGTTCGAACTTAGCTCCGTCCAGGGAGGTCGAGTTGTCCGCCGCGTCTACCTTGAGTATGCGCAGATCGAAACTCGATGCTTCCGGCACCTTTCGGTAGTAAACGATGCAGTGGATGCCTCCAAAGGCGGGCACATTGGAGATCGAAAAGTCATTGGTCGGGCTGGAAGGATTACGAGGGTTCAAGTTCGCTACGTTGACCTTGTTTCCATTCCCGTCGGTGCACTGGGCGTTTTGACCGCCACCTGCATCCATCGGCACCCAACCTTCGGGTGTCTTCCCAGCTTGTTCACGAATGTCAACCCTGCTGTAGGAAGTCGTTCCATTGAGCTGGAACTCGGCGACAAGATTGTCACGTCCTGGCACAGGGGTTGGTAGCTCAGTTTTCCTTTCGGAACTACCCACGCTCGGGCGCATCTCGGCATCGAAGCCCCACGTCCGCGACTGCGCGTTCGTCGGCACCGTATTGGCAGGTGTCGGCACGACATTGTCTTCTTGACCCTCGTAGAAGCGTCGCTCTACCGAGATCTGGCAGGTGTTGAGCGTATTGATCAGTGCTTGACGGAACACGTCAGCGTTTTGATACGTGGCAAAGTTCGATTTGCGCAAAGATGGCGATGAACCGTCGGGGTTAGGTCCGGAAATTGCTTGGAGGTTGCTTTCAGAGACATCCAGCTGTTTTTCTTCGTTGATAAAGATATTCCACCCCCAACTAGCTGGAACACCTACCGGGACGATGCGCGTACCTTGAGCCTTCAAAGTGTTAGCCATGCCCATCGCGGCTTCAACGTGGCGGAACTCACCATCAACGCCAGAATCGCTTTTAGATTTCGTATCCAATCGCGTGGGGTTTCCGTCGGTGATCATGTACACGACATCATAGCGCTGTGTTGGATTGGCCAGGTTGTAGTCAACATAAGATTCGATTGGCGCTTCCCAGTTGGTTCCACCACCACTACGCAAGCGTTTTACCCAGTCTTTGGCCCGCTGCAGGTCGGCTTCATTGCCGATGTCGAGCGGGGTGAGGATATTCCTCGAAGGGTTAGTACTGTTTGAAAAACTGACCAGACCGACTTTCGTGTTCGTCCGCTTCAAGCTGTCAAAAACACCGTTAACGTTGCGGTTTCCATTGAGGATTGTCTCAATCGTGCTCAGACCCGTCGAACCCATGGAACCTGAGGTGTCGATAATGAAGCCAACATTGAGTCCGCAACGGTTGCTCAACGGCGGGTTTGAGCGAACCTGCTGGAAAACTCCAAGCGAACTACGATCCCAGTTAGGACCGGCCCAACCGTCCCAAGGCGAAGCCGCCTCGTACATAAACGAGGTCGAGCTTCCGATGGCCTGCCAGTTAGAGCCCCAATTTGAACTCCTGGTCGTGTAGTCGATTCCTGAGTAAAAGACCTTGTTTGGCTCCATGTTCGGTGTCGCATACGCGTCGTTATATAGGGTGCCTCTATCGGTGCTAGAGTTGCCCGAACCACCGGTGCGCATCGTCTTCTGCACTTCAAACCCAGGCGAAGCCTTAGTCATGGCGATCCAGTAGTAGGGGAACGTATCGGTACCTTCCACTGGGACATCGAATACACATTCACCGTTGACGTCAGCCGTGCAAGTTGCCCAAGGTTGGTTGATTGCGACGGGACTGTCCGTAGCACGGTTAGTCCTGTTAGCCTCGGTGTTTCCGAAAGACCGAGAATTCAGCGGCTTGTAAAGCTGCAAAACAGCCCCTGGCTCCATTGAATAACGAGCAACACTGTCGAGGCGATCTCCCGCCCGCGTCGAGGAGTTCCTCTGTCCGCCGATCAACCTGTCACCGCCGACCTGGACCACCAGGCGCGTGTGATTGGCTGGGACGGGTCCGTATTCGGAGGCGATCACAGGCCGCACGTTGAAGGCTGCGATTCCAGCACTTAAAGATCGTGCAGTGGCCCTCCCGCTGTAAAGTGACCATCCCGTCGGAATACGTTCTTCCTCAGCGAGGGCTACCTCCGCTTTGAAGGTCGTAGTCTTTTCCAGCTCTACCGCCTGAGTGTCGAAGGTGATCATGTCACCGGTGACGTCTTTGGGGATATCGGCCGGCAACTCGACATCGCTGTCGGCAGTGGGGTAGACGAAAGTATCAACTGCGTTCGCCGGCAGTTCGCTGTCATTGATTGCTGCTTGAGTGACGGCTTCGATGGGGACGTCCGATTGTTCGCGGACGAAAGAAACCTCGGGATCAGCCAGAACGACACCTTCGGGCGTTGAGGGGAACTCAACCGTTGCCTCAAGGTCGTAGAGTTGAGATCCGTCTTCTGCAGGTCCGACGTAGTTAAACGTGACCTCTCCGACGACCTCTGGTTCCGCTAGGAGGCCTTCCACACCGCGCAAAGCGTCCCCCACTGCGCCCGCAATACTTTCGCGCCCTTCTACTGATTCGAGGGTTTTCTCCGGTGTAACCGTTGTCCATGGCGATTCAGTGACGGCAAGCCCTGAAGGCAGGTCGCTTTCGCTGGCGGGAGCAGTGGACACGCCGGTCGAGGTACTGTCCTGGGCAGGTGCTGGTGTCACGGCGACGGCGGTAAGCGCCACAGACATTCCCGCTGCCGCACGCACGATCTTCCGCCATAGCGGATGACTCTTCATTCTCGAACTTTCCTTAGTCATTGTTCTCACGTTTCCTGCTCATCCAAAGGCCCAAAACGATGAGAAGTGCGCCAAGCGCGGTGATCCACAGGACGCTTGCACCGGTTGAAGCCAAACCGCCCCGGCTGACTTTGCCGGGTGTGTCTTCATGGGGCTGTTCCGGCGGATTAGAAGGCGCTGGAGAGGATGGCGTTGAAGGTGGGGTATGCCCGGTGGTTAGCACTGGTGGTGCTGGCGGAGGGGTGGCGCGGTCTGCGGGTGGAGTTGCCGGCGGGGGTGTCGTTGGCGGATCTTTGGGAGCGGGTTTGACCACCACGACGTTGTCGTAGGTGAATTGTTGGCCGGTGACGTCGCCGAAGGGCAGCACGAGCCACCGGGGACTAGACAGGCGCCAGTCGTAATTGTCATTGGGGGCAGATTCCTCGAGCCTATATAGCCCTGGTTTCAATTCGGTGAAAAGGACTTTCCCATTTTCGCCGGTTGTGCCCGAGGCGACCTCTATGGCCTCCAGCGCATCGAACTCCTGCTGGGTGCGCTCACGTGCCGCTTCCTTGCGGCCTTCGGGAGTCGTTACATCGATTCCCTCGGCGCGAAAGAGGGTAAATGTCAGGCCCGCGACACCGCCGTCAGGTTTTTCCCCAGAAGGCACATCGTCGTTCGGGTTTCGAGGCTGTTTCCTCACTTCGAGCGTTAGCCCCCGCGAGGCATCCACACTCGCGGCTGGAATTGATTTATCGTTGCCGGTGGCAACACGTGCCTGGGCATCAGCCAGGCCGCCTAGCGCAATCGTGCCCACCGTCACCGAAAGGGCGATGGTGGCCAGAAGCTTATGCATGGGCCTCTCCTCCGCATTTTTCTTTCAGGCCGGACACCCAAGCACCGCCTATCTTGGGCACAAAAAAGTAGATGACAAGCCATATAAACTATTGCATACTCTCCCCCATCATGCCCGATGACGTATTACTAATCAAGTTTCGCCCGAGGTCAGGTGCCTTCACATCGGAATGGTCATCCCTAAGCCGAGGTCACTGCGCATCTGACTACCTCGCGCGCCTTTTCTGCGCCCCACGGCGCTGCGCCAAGAAATGCATTGGCGGCTTCTCGGGGCGCGTCCAAGCGAGCCCCGCCGAACACCCAAGCGCGGTTCGCGGACCTCGACGCGCAAACGAAAGCGCTAGGGTTTGAAGCCATGAGAAAGCACTACAAAGGCGACGACCCGGCGGCGACGCACGAAGCGGCGCAGCGCATTGAAGCTCCCCTCTCAGACTTCATGGCGCGCGTATTCGCTGAGGAGCTGCCTTTTCTCGACTCAACCTCCCGCGGCCGCGTCTACGAGCTTTTACGCGAGCATAAAGCTGCCGGCCGGCCGACCATCACCTCACAGGAGGAGCTGCCAGACGAGATCCGCGAGCTGATGGACCTGTAGCCCATCGGTGATACTGGCCACTTATCTCACACATAAACTCAAACTTTCGACGGGTATCACTAGGCTGGGCCCGGCCACAAAGAAACGGAGAACTTCGCCACTATGGAACTTCACACCACCGCCAAGTCCCTCTACGGGTGGGGCCGCACGGCGCCGTCAACCGCCCATGTTCTTTCCACCCCTGACGTCGAGGTGATTAAGCAGGCCGTCGCCCAGGTCGCTGAGGAAAACGAGACCTTGCCTGAGCACCTGCGCCGCGGCGTCATCGCCCGCGGCATGGGCCGCTCCTACGGCGACCCCGCCCAAAACGGCGGTGGACTCGTTGTGGACATGCAGCCACTCAACGCCATCCACTCTATCGACCCTGAGACAGCGCTTGTCGACGTCGACGGCGGCGTCACCCTCGACCAACTCATGAAAGCCGCCCTGCCATACGGATTATGGGTTCCTGTCCTGCCCGGCACCCGCCAAGTCACCATCGGCGGCGCCATCGGCCCGGACATCCACGGCAAAAACCACCACTCCGCCGGCTCCTTCGGCGATCACGTCGTGTCCATCGAACTGCTCGTCGCCGACGGTCGTGTCCTCCACCTGCGCCCGGAAGGCTCCGAGGACGACCCGGACGGAGAGCTGTTTTGGGCCACAGTCGGCGGCATGGGCCTCACCGGCATCATCCTGCGCGCACAGATCCGCATGACCAAGACCGAAACCGCCTACTTCATCGCGGACACCGACCGCACCGACACACTCGACGAGACAATAGCGGCGCACTCCGACGGCTCCGAAGTCAACTACGAGTACTCCTCCGCCTGGTTCGACGCGATTTCAGGGCCCCCAAAGACGGGTCGCTCCACCATCTCGCGCGGCTCGCTGGCCACCCTGGCCCAGCTTGAGGAATACGCGCCGAAACTGGCGAAGGACCCGTTGAAGTTCAACGCCCCGCAGCTCATGACAGTGCCGGACATTTTCCCCTCCTGGACAATGAACAAACTCTCCCTCATGGCCATCGGTGAGGCTTACTATCTCAAAGGCGGCCCGGCGCGAAACCAGATTCAAAACCTGACGCAGTTTTATCAACCACTAGACCTCATCGGCGAGTGGAACCGCGGTTACGGCTCCGCTGGCTTTTTGCAGTACCAGTTCGTGGTGCCCACCGACGCGATTGAGCCTTTCAAGGACATCATCTACCAGATCCAGTCCAGCGGCCATTACACCGCGCTCAATGTGTTCAAGCTTTTTGGCGAAGGAAACCGCGCGCCTTTGTCCTACCCAATGAAGGGCTGGAACGTGTGCGTAGACTTCCCCATCCGCCCGGGCCTGGGCGAGTTCCTCGACCGTTTGGATGATCAGGTCATGGAGTTCGGCGGCCGTTTATACCTGGCCAAAGAGTCGCGCACTAGCGCCGAAAAGTTCCACGCCATGTACCCGGGCATGGACGGCTGGTTAAAGACCCGCCGCGCCATCGACCCGACCGGTGTGTTCGCCTCCGACATGTCCCGCCGCCTCGAGTTGCAATAGTTAGGCCGCAAATCTCAAATTTTTAAGGAGAACCACATGCTCAACGCAGTAGGTCAAGCACAAAACATCCTTCTAGTCGGCGGCACCTCCGAAATCGGGTTGGCTATCGTCGCTGAGCTCGCCTCCCGCGGCGGCGCGCCGACAGTCACCCTCGCATTGCGCAAGGACTCCCCGCGCGTTGACGCGGCAGTCGCAGAAGTCTCTCGCGCCGGCGCTGGCCACGTGCGCTTGTTAGATTTCCACGCCACTGATTTTGGTTCCCACCCCGGCGTGATCGATGAGGCTTTTTCTGAAGGCGACATTGATGTGGCTATTGTCGCTTTCGGCACCTTGGGTGATCAGGAAGTGCTATGGCAGGACCAAGCCAGGGCTGTCGAGTCCGCCCAGACTAACTATTCAGCGTATGTCTCCGTGGGCGTTTTGCTCGGCCAGGCAATGAAGGCGCAGGGCCACGGCACAATCATCGCCATGAGCTCGGTCGCCGGGCAGAAGGTGCGCCGCTCCAATTTTGTTTATGGTTCGGCTAAGGCAGGTATGGATGGGTTCTATTTGCAGCTCGGTGAGGCGCTGCGCGGCGACGGCGTGAAGGTCACCGTGGTGCGTCCAGGTCAGGTCCGCACGAAGATGACGGCTGGACTCGGCGAGGCACCGTTGACGGTGAATAAGGAAGATGTTGCCCGCGCGGCTGTCGACGCCGCCCTCAGTGGCGAGCGCACCGTCTTTGTTCACAAGCTTTTCGCGCCGATCTCCCTGGTGCTGCAGCACCTGCCAGCCGCGGTGATGCGTCGCCTCAATTTCTAACGCTCCACACCCGCCCCATGGCGTGCCACGTTTTGCAAATCCGGTTTGTCTCAGTCCCTGTGACAAACTAAGAGGCATGCAGGAAACTCAACCGGATTCCCCGCTGGAACCGGAAGGCCGCCAGCGCGTCGCCTTCCGGACCATCGAGTACGCGCCCGATGCGCTGTCCACCCCGGCTGCGATGGCGCGCATTGTCGCCGGAATGCTCGGCGGTGCGGTGCTGGCGCTGGTGGCGTGGATGGTGTTGCATTCCATTTCGCTGCCCGCCTTCAACACCTCAATGGTTACCCGTGCCCTGGCGACGGGCGCCACCTTTGTTCTCGCGCTGGTTGCGGCGCTGTTCATGTGGGTCTGGTTGCGCCACGAAACGCGCGGCGATCCCCTGCCCCGGCCGTGGAGAATAGTGGCGGAGTCAGTGTCTACGCTAACCCCGCCAGCGCTGGTGGTGACCAGTTTAGGTATCCCGTTGGCTGCCACGCGCCTGTACCTCGACGGTATTCAAGTGGACCAAGGTTTCCGCACGCAATTCCTGTCGCGGATGGCCCAGCAGTTCGGCAACCACGATATGAACTACGCCGACTTGCCCAGCTTCTACCCGTTGGGGTGGTTTTGGTTGGGTGGCCGCATGGCCCAGCTTCTTGGCATGCCCGGCTGGCAGGTCTACCAACCTTGGGCGATCGTCTCCCTCGCCGCGGCCGCCGGCGCCCTCGTGCCGGTGTGGCGCAAGCTCACGCAGTCGCTGCCGGTCGCTACCGCCATCGCTGGTGTGACCGTTGCGGTGGTGCTCGCTGAGACTCCGGACGAGCCTTATGCGGCGATCGTCGCCATGTTCGTGCCCGCCGCCGCCATCGCCTCCTACAAGGCGCTGCGCGGCTCCTGGTCGGCCACGATTGCGCTGATGGTCTACCTGGGTATCTCGGCGACCTTCTACACCCTTTTCACCGCGATTTCCGCGTTGACGCTGGTGGTTTTTGCCGTGCTGCTTTTTGCCACCTCCCTGCGCACGTTCACTCCGCTCAAACACCTTCTCGTCATCGGCTTCGGGTCCATGGCGATCGCCGCCATTGCGTGGGGGCCCTACCTGTACCAACTGGTGTTTTCCGGCAGGGATGTGCGCGGAACCGCGAATCACTTCCTGCCCATCGGCGGCACCACCTTCCCCCTGCCGTTTTTCTCCCTGTCGTTGATCGGCCTGCTGAGCATTGCGGGGCTGCTTTTCTTGTTGAAGCACGCGGCAGACCCCAATGTGATGGGTATCAGCGTGGGTATTGCGGTCAGCTACCTGTGGGCGCTGGCCTCAATGGCCTCGACGCTTCTGGGCACCTCGCTTTTGGGCTTCCGCGTCGAAGTCTTGACCATTTTGTTCTTTGTCACCGCCGGTGTACTCGCCGCCGTCGATGTGCGCCTGGTGGGCATCGACTACTACTACCCTTCCCGGCTGACCCAGCGCGGCGCACGGATCGTCACCTCTTTCATTTTGATTCTTCTCAGCGCGGCAACCTTCGACATCCTGCAGAAAATCCCGGCGGAAAATGAGTCTCATATCGACCAGGCCTACGCGGACACTGACGGCTTCGGCGAGCGCGCCGACCAGTTCCCACCCGACGCGGGCCGTCACTACCAAGAGATCACCGACTTCCTCGGTGAGCATGGCCACATACCGGGCGAGTCGATTGTGTTCACCGATGAAATCAACTTCATGGCCTTCCGCCCTTTCTTCGGCTTCAACGCATTCACCAGCCATTACGCCAACCCGCTCGGCGAGTTCGAGCGGCGCAATGAGCAGCTCAAGGCCTGGGGTGAGGGCTCTTTCAATGAGCTTTCGGATCCGGCGGAGTTTTTGGCCGCGTTGGAGGCCTCACCGTGGAAGGCGCCGGACGCTTTCATCTTCCGCGGTTCCCTGGAAGAAGACGACAGCGGCCATATTGATCCGTGGAAGACTCACTTGGCCTATGACATCTTCCCGAATCAACCCAACGTGCGCTACGAGGCGCTGTTTTTCAACCCGGAGGCCTTCGACTCCGAAGCATGGGACGTGCAAGAGATCGGCCCGTTCGTCGTGACGGCGCGCAAATATGAGGACGGAAAGTAGGGTTACAGGACGTGACAGCACCAGAAAATGGCACTGACCAGCAGCAAGGATCGACCGCGGTGCGGGCGCGGCACGCGAGGAGGAAGGTTGACAAGGAGGCGTCGACAAGCATGGCGCGAATGGCGGCACTGTCCGGCATCCTCGCGTTTGTCTGCTTCGTACTCACCCCACTTCTGCCGATCAACCAAACGCAGTCCTCTCTGCATTGGCCGCAGCACAACTCGCTGGCCTCAGTCAACGCACCGCTGATTTCGCTGGCCCCCGACGAAATCGAACTGTCGGTGCCGGTCAGCGCCATTGATTCTTTGCGCGGCGAGCAAACCTTGCTGGTGGGCACCCTCCCGGAGTCTTCCAGCAAGGCTTTCGACCGCGGCATGTTCATCACCGCGCCCGACGGGGCGATCGTAGTTACCTCCATTAACAAGGTCATTTTCGAGCTGACCCCGGACGAGGTCGCCGCACTTCCCGATGGGGCCCGCGTCGTTGTTACCGCCACCGATGAGGCCACCACGGTCGAGGTGCCCGGCACCTCCCACAAGGAAGAAGAAGACGAGGACCTGCGCCCGCAGGTCACCGGCATTTACACGGAGCTTCAAGGCGACGCCGCCGCGCTTGCCGACGCCGGGCTTTCCGCCCAGGTGCAGATCAACTCCCGCTTCACTTCCTCGCCCACGATCTGGAAACTAACCGCCATGATCCTCGGGGCGTTATCCGCGCTCGTGGCGCTGCTTAGCCTGTGGCGCCTCGACCGGCTCGACGGCCACCGCGACCCGATGTTTTCCCCCGCGTGGAAAACCTTCACCCCCCTCGACGCGATCGTGCTGGCCATCCTCGGCTTTTGGCACGTCTTCGGCGCTAACACCTCGGACGACGGTTACTTGCTGTCCATGGCGCGGGTAGCCAACGACTCCGACTACATGGCGAACTACTACCGCTGGTACGGCGTGCCCGAATCTCCCTTCGGCTCCCCGTTCTACGACCTGTTGTCGCTGCTGTCCCACATCTCAACGGCCTCCATGTGGATGCGCTTGCCCACACTCATCGCCGGCATTGCTATCTGGTGGACCCTGTCGCGAGAGATCCTGCCGCGCCTCGGCGAAGCCATCGCCCACCGCCGCGTCGCCTACTGGACAGCCGCCTTCATCTTCCTCGCCTTCTGGCTGCCCTACGACAACGGCACCCGCCCAGAGCCCATCATCGCCCTTGGACTGATTTCCACCTGGGCTGCCTTCGAGCGTGCCTTGACCACCAACCGTCTCTTTCCAGCGGCATTGGGCACCTTGCTCGCCGCGTTTACCTTGGCTTGCGGGCCGACCGGCCTGGCCGCGGTCGGCGTGTTTTTGATCTCCATTCCGGCACTATTTCGCATCATGGATTCGCGCCGCGCCTTCGCCCCGATGGCCGCCTACGTGTGGGCGTTTATGGGCATCGGCACCGCGGTGATGATCCCGGTGTTTGCCGACCAAACCCTCGCCGGTGTCCTAGAGGCCACCTCAGTGCGTTCCGAAGTGGGCCCGGCGTTGGAGTGGTACGCGGAGTGGAACCGCTACGCCACCTTGTTCCAGCAAGCCGTCGACGGATCCATGGCGCGGCGCTTCCCCATGTTCATGTTCTTCTTCTCCGTGGTGCTCATCTTGTGGGCGATGGCGCGTTATGGCCGCATCCCCGGCACGGCAACTGGCCCGGTGCGCCGCCTCGTGATGATCATCGGCCTGTCCACCTTCTTCTTCATGTTCACCCCGACGAAGTGGACCCACCACTTCGGCATTTATGCCGGTATCGGCGGTGCCGCCGCGGCAGTCGGCGCAGTGGTGCTCAGCGCGGTGGCCCTGCGCTCGGTGCGCAACCGCACCCTGGCGATGGTGTCCGTGCTGTTTATCATGTCGCTCTCCTTAGCTGGTTGGAACGCCTGGTGGTACGTCTCATCCTTCGGCGTTCCCTGGTGGGACCGCACAGTCCAATTCAAAGCGGTCGAGGCAAACACTGTCATGCTGGCTATTACTCTGCTCGTGCTGCTCGTCGGCCTCGTTCAGTCGCTACGCCACGGCCAGCCGGGCCGTGTCGAACGTGAGTCGCTCAGCCGCTGGTCCGGGGTCATGGCCGCCCCGATCGCCGTTATGTCGGTGCTCATGGTCGCGTTTTCCTGCCTGACTTTTGTCAAGGCTTTCGCCTCCCAAGCCCCGGCCTACTCGGTGGGCATGGGCAACGTGAAAACCTTTGCTGGCAACATGTGCGCCTTGGGCGGCGAGGTGCTTTTGGAAACCGACACCAACGATTCCTTCCTGGAGCCAATCAACGGCGTGCCGCTGGGCCGCTCCCTCGACAGTGAGAACAACCGTGGCTTCCACTCGGAAGGCGTCCCTGCCTACATCGTTGAGGAGGAAAGCGGCGCCGCTACCGCCGATTCGCGCGGCAGCGCCGGCGCCCAAGGCGTTGGCTCCGCCGGTGGGGATACCGCATTGAAATCGCAGCCTGCGGAGGATACCGCCAGCGCGGAGGCACCCGAAACCACGCAAAGCGACGACATTTCGGAGCAGAGCCAGTCAACGTCGCGCACGAGCACACAAGGAAACCGCCCGGCGAATCAGGTGGGTATCAACGGCTCTACGGTGCGCCTGCCGTTCAACCTGGATTACACCCGAATCCCAGTGCTGGGCACCTTTACCGAAAACCCGGATGCCTCCTCCTACCTGGAGTCGCAGTGGTACCTCCTGCCGGAGCCGACCGACAAGGCACCTTTGATCGTCGCTTCTGTTGCCGGGCGCATTGAACACCACGACATCAACGGCGTGGAGCAAGACGGCCAGAAACTGCGTCTGGAGTACGGCTCGCGCAGCGCCGATGGCGAAGTTCGCAAGCTTGGCGACGTCGAAATGCTCGACCAGGGCCCCACCCCTTCTTGGCGCAACGTGCGCTACCCGCTGGCTGACCTGCCAGAGGAAGCCGACGTGGCCCGGTTGGTGGCGGAAGATACCTCCCTCAACCTTGACGAGTGGTTGGCTGTCACACCGCTGCGCGTACCCACCTTGGCCCCTCTCGGTGAAGTGCTGCCGTCCGACACCCCCGGCCTGCTCGACTGGTCAGTGGCCTTCCAGTACCCCTGCCAGCGCACATTTAACCACTTCGCGGGCGTAACAGAGATCCCGGAGTACCGCATCATGCCGGACGCGCCGGGCAAGCAACAGCTCTCCGGCTTCATGGATTTCCTCGGCGGCGGCGCTTTGGCTACCTCGGAGGCTGTGAATTACTCCTACGACATCCCCGGCTACCTGAATCACGACTGGCAGCGCGACTGGGGTTCGGTTGCGAAGTACGAGCGCCGCACGAACTCGGTAGGTGAGGCACCCGAGGTGGCCGACATTGACCTTGAGCAGATCACACGCTCGGGTCTGTGGAGCCCAGGCCCGATGAAGATCCGCAACCCAGACGAGAAGTAACCAGTGGCACCCCCGCCCCCCAAGTGCGGGCGGGTTACAGTGGTGGACATGAAAGACCTGTTTGATTTAGTCAACGGTGAATGGATTCAACACCACACCATCCCCGCCGACCGTGGCATTGACGGCGCTTTTTACACGCTGCGCGACAAGTCGGAAGAAGATGTCCTTGCGCTGCTTGAAAAGGGCGCGGGCCGCGGTGGTGATCTGTTTTTGTCCTTCATGGACACCGCAGGCGTCAACGCTGCCGGGATGGCCGCGCTGGAGCAAGACCTGGCTAAGTTGGGTGCCGCAGATGTCGAAGAATTTGCCGCCAACCTGGGGCAGTTGGAGCGCGAGGGTGTCGGCGGGCCGCTGACCTACTGGGTGGAAAAAGACTCCCAAGGTGAATCTTCGGTGCCCTACCTGGTGCAAAGTGGGCTGGGCCTGCCCGACGAGGCCTATTACCGCTTGGCGGAACACGCCGAAACTTTGGAAAAGTACGGCGCTCACGTGGAGAAAATGCTGGGCTTTGTCGACCCGGCCTACCTGTCGGGGTTGACCCCTCAAATCGCGGCGAAACGCATTGTCAACCTAGAGACTCAACTTGCCGCCAGCCACTGGGATGTCGTTTCTACCCGTGATGCGGTGGCAACCTACAACCCGGTGCAACTTAGCGAGCTGCCGCCCGTGATTCAAGTGCTGCTTCGCGCCTCCGGATTAAAAGACGGACTCGTCATCGACATGATGCCGTCGTTTACCCAGGCGCTGGCCGGCATGTTGCGCGCTGAAACCCTGGCGGATTGGCAGCTCTGGGGCGTGTGGAACACCCTGCGCTCCCGCGCTGGTCTGCTTCCTGAGCAAGTCGGTGCGGCGAACTTCGAGTTCTACGGCACGGTGCTCTCCGGTGCCACCCAACAGCGCGACCGGTGGAAACGCGGCGTGAGCCTGGCTGAGTCACTGGTGGGCATGGAGATTGGCCAGGTGTACGTCGAAAAGCATTTCCCTGCCTCCTCGAAGGAGAAAATGCTTGAATTGGTTGACTACTTGGTGCAGGCCTACCGTGAGCGCATTTCGGCCCTGGAGTGGATGAGCCCCGCCACCCGCGAACGCGCACTGGAAAAACTGGCGCAGTTCAACGCGAAAATCGCCTACCCGGAACGGTGGCGCAACTTTGAAGGTTTGGAATTTTCGCCAAACGGCTCCGAATTGGTTGCCAACGTGCGCCGCGGCGCCGCTTTCGAGCACGACTGGCAGGTGGCAAAGATAGGCAAAGCCGCCGACCGGGCGGAGTGGGTGACCACCCCGCAAACAGTCAATGCTTTTTACAACCCGGTGGTCAACGACATCACCTTCCCCGCCGCGATTTTGCAGCCGCCGTTTTTCGACCCCGAGGCCGACGCCGCGGAGAACTTCGGCGCGATCGGTGCGGTCATCGGCCACGAAATCGGCCACGGCTTCGACGACCAAGGTTCACGCTACGACGGCCTGGGAAACCTCAATTCGTGGTGGACCGACCAGGACCGCGCCCGTTTCGAGGAACTGACGAAGAAGCTGGTCGGGCAGTTCCAGGGCCTCATCCCGACGGTGCTTGAGGGCCGCGAAGGCATCAGTGGGGTCAACGGCGAGTTCACTTTGGGCGAAAACATCGGCGACCTCGGTGGCCTGGGTATCGCCGTGGTGGCCTACAAGCTTTACTTAAAAGACAATCAGCTTGACGACGGCCCCCTTTTATCCTTCGACGATCTCGACGGCGAGTACACCGGCTTCCAGCGCCTCTTTTTGGCTTGGTCACGGGTGTGGCGCTCGAAAGTGCGCCCGGAGATGGCGGCGCAGTTGCTCGCCATCGACCCGCACTCGCCCAGCGAGTTTCGCTGCAACGTTATCGCCGCGAATGTGCCGGAGTTTTACGACGCCTTCGACGTCGAGGAAGGCTCCAACGTGTGGCTTTCGCCGCAAGACCGGGTGAGGATTTGGTGAGAAAGCCGTTGGAGCAGGGCTCGCTTGACGACGCCTACCCTGAAAACATCCAGGGCGAAAACACCTTCAACGTCGGCGGTGTGGAGCGCCTTCTGCCGGATGAGCTGCAATTCGAACAAATCTGGTCCTACATGGAGGCAACCTACCCGCTCGACGGCGCCCCAACAGATAAGTATCTGGCCTTATTGCCGGATCGGCTCACGCACGCTGCCATGCTGATGCTGGGCTCCGCGGTGGACCACACCATGCCAGGTGTGGCCTTCACCGGTGAAGTGCTCTACTCCGAGGAGGAGCTGGGCGCCTTATTTACCCCCTCCAAACCCACCGGTGCGTGGGCGGTCTCGTGTGCCGCCGAACTTGGCCGTGAAGCCCGCGACTTTATGTGGCGCCCTGAGGTAGCCGCAGCCGCGGAGCTGTCCGGGACCACAATCCTCGACATCACCGCAGCCGCCAACGCCACCGAGGCGGTGAACTTCGCCCGCGCGCGCGGCGCCACCCACGTCACCTTGTGGGGGTTAGGCACGCTTCCCGACGCACCTGCAGAAACCACACTTCTAACCTTCCCCACCAACGGCCAACAGGCAACCCGTGTGCAAACCCCAGCCGAGTACCACACCCGCAACTTCATCTCCACCCCCGCCCAGGCGCGCCGCCGCGTCCGCGACGCCGCCGACTTTTTGAAAACAGCAGCTACTTAACGCCCTGCAGCGGGTGGGAAAACAATGGGAACCAACCGCTCACCGCACAACCCCAGTGATTGGCCAGCCTCTTATTGAGGCCACCCCGCGGTGAAAGGAATCGGCTGGCCCCAACGCCACGCTTTGAATTTCCAGCTCCGCTCAAGGCGTAAAGTTTCCCCCTGGTTTATGCCCCGGGCAGCGTCGGCGGTGTTGTCATAAGCATCGCCGTTGGTCAAAGCCGCAGCAACCCAAACTTCATCGCCGCTTTGGCCGTAGGCAACACTGGCGGTGGCGGAGTCCTTCTCATTAGCCCAGCCAGTTTTGAAGCCGGTAGCGCCGTCAAGCTTGGCAGTGCCGAACTTTTGAGGGAAGCCATCTTGGGCGATGTCGGGGGCGTTTTTCATGGCGTCGAGAAGCGGCTTAGCTTTCGGATCCCACAAAATCGAAGCGAGGAACTTGGCAACGTCGTAGGCCGCCGTGGTCGACAATCCCCACGAACCGTTGCGGTGCGTTTCCGGCAAGTTGAAATCCTCAGCGATCGTACCGATGGCTTCGGGGTAAGCGTTGTCTAAGCGGGTAGCGATTGCGTCGTCAGAAAGCGCAATCATCTCCTTGACCAGACCCTTTTCTTCGTCTGTGCCGTTGTAGAGCACGTAGTAGGCAAGATAGAGCTTGGCCAAAGACAACGCAGGGCGCGCCTCCAGAGCGCCAGGAGAGCCGGACCAGCGCTTGTCCGGGTGGTAAACGGCAATCGCGGTGCGCTCATCAGAAAACGCACTGTCAACATCCACCGCCACCGCCGGCGACGCAGACACCAAAAGAAGGCCCGCACCCAACGCTACAACCCAACTTTTCACGCCAGAGATTATCGCACCTTTAAAGATCCAAGACGGAATCCGCTTCGCTGACCTCCTCGAAGCTGGGCTTTTCAACCTCAACAAAGCTAACAGTGGCGCCGGTGGAATCGCCGACGACGCACAGGCGGCCGAAGGGAAGTTCCTGCGGCTCGATAAGCACCTCACCGCCCAGCTCCACCGCCTGCCGCGCAGCATGGTCAACATCCTCAACACCCACATAAAGCTCCCAGAACCCAGCCATGCCCTCAAGTTCTTTAGCGCCGGATTCATCGCGCAAACCAAGAAAAGGCGCACCCTCACGAAGCGCCAAGTAATAGCCATCCTCGCGGCGCACCTCCCAATCAAAAAGCTCCGCATAGAAATCTATACACTCTTTCGCGCGGTCAAACCCGACATACTCGTGCCACACAGGCGTAGAAGGCTCCCCAGCGGCAACAAACCGATCCTCGCCCGCCGGCTGCATCAACCCAAACACCGCCCCCGCAGGGTCCGCGCACAGCGACATCGTCCCCAGCGAAACATCGGCGGAGGCCAAAACGGTGCCGCCCAACCTTTCGACTCGGCCCAGCTCCCCCTCAAGATCACGAGTAAAAAAGTAGATCACCCAGGCATCAGTCATGGTGGCGTCATCAAGCTGCGGAATGAACCCTGCCACCGGCAACCCCGACATACGCGCGACACGGTAAACATCCTCCGAAATCTCCCAGCCGAGCAGCTTCGAATAAAAATACGTCGACTTCTGCGCATCACGAGTAGCCAAATCCACCCAATACGGCATACCCTCCATCGCCTCGAAAGCTGGCATTTACACGTTCCTCCACTTCTCGGGATCGAAATTGTCGTTGGCGGTCCGCTCATCGAAATAGTCCTCACCGTCACCAGCAACAGCGACAGTGGCGGACATTCCTGCGACGGTCACCACGTCGGCGCCGTGAAGCGCGAAACCCCGCGAAGTGACCACCTCCCCGTTGACCCGCACCTCGCCAGAGGCAACGAGCTCCTTGGCGTGCCCACCAGTCTCTGCAAAGTTGGCAAGCTTAAGAAACTGGCCAAGCTTGATTGAGTCTCCGCTAATTGCAACATCCATGGCCCCCAAGCTTAGCCAGGACCACCACCGAACAACCCCGCCGCGCCTTCCCACAACATCCACACAGCCAGCGCCACAAAGACCAAACCAGTGACCGCGTCAATGACATGGCCGTACTTCTGAATCGGCGCCGCCAACCACCGCACAGCGAGAGCGAAACCGACGAACCACACCACACCGATGACAATCAACGTCAAAGCGACCATGGCCATCCAGCCCCAGCCAGCACCGGGGCGAACAAACTGCGCGAACACAGCGCCGAAAAACAACACAGCCTTCGGGTTAGACAAATTCGTGGCGATTCCGGTGCGCAAGGCACGAGAGGCGTCAACGTCATACGCTGTGGGCACCCAACCGCCGGCCGAGCTGCGCACCGCCCCGATTCCCATCCACAACAAGTACGCGCCGCCGACGACCTGCAGCACCGACAGCACATCCGGCACGGCCTGGACCAAGGCACTCAAACCAGCGAGAGAGGCAACAATCCAGATGGTGTTGCCCACCATGATGCCCACCGCGCACGCCACACCCGCCGCCCGCGACTTCGAACCCAGGCGAATGATCTGAAATATGTCCGGACCCGGACTGACGATCGCCGCCAGCCACACCCCGATCAACGCCAACAACTCAGCGCTCCGCCTGATCGACCGGCATGATGCTCACACTGTCGATGTTGACGTGCGGAGGCAGGCTTGCCACCCACCGGATCGTCTCAGCGATGTCCTCAGCGCTCAGGTTGAGCTTGCCCTCGTAGACCTCGTTCGCGCGGGCGCTGTCGCCCGCGAAGCGGTTCAGCGCGAAATCAGTCTTGACGCGGCCCGGGTCGATCTCGGTGACGCGAATGAAGTTTTGCGCCTCCTCACGTCGCATCGCGCGGGTGAGCCCGCGCAGCCCGAACTTCGCCGCATTGTAGCCAGAACCACCCACGTACGCGTCCGTGGCCGCCACCGAACCAAGGTTGACAACCAAACCTTTCGCCGCTTTGAGCTGAGGATACAACGCCTTAGTCACGCGCACAGTGCCGAAAACATTAACCTGGTACATCCAGTTCCAGTCCTCCTCGTCCGCGTCACGCAGCAAATCCAAACTCTTGGCACCGCCCGCGTTGTTGACCAGCAGATCCACTCGCTCCAGCTTGCTCGCTAACCTGTCAACACTTTCCTGATCCGTCACATCCAACTCAACCGCCACACCCCCGATGGCGCGCGCGACTTCTTCGCAGCGCTCTAACCGCCGCGCAGCCACGTAAACTGTCCACCCGTCTTCGGCCAGGGCCCGCGCCGTGGCCTCCCCGATGCCCGCCGAACCACCTGTGACAACTGCAACTTTGCTCATACCCGGCCATTTTACGTGGGGTGCACCTGCCGCATCGTGATATTAATGCGTCCTTCTTCCAGCCCGGTGTGAGCCGGTCCCGTTCCCGGCCGCGGCGGGGTCACGCTGTGTTTCGCCCGGCGCGCAGGCCCGCCAAAGACGAGCGCGTCGCCGGACATGAGCACAACCTTGCGGCCCTCGATGCGGAAGATGGTTTCGTCTCCGATGGACAGGCTGACCACGGGGTTATCGGCCTGCTCCTGGGCGTCGACATGTTCGCCCATCCCAGCGCCCGGCGGATAAAAATTAACCAGCGCCGTTTCTACCCTCATCGGAACTAGCGCAGAGTCGAGCTTCTGCGCTTCGGCGAGGACGCCGTCAGCGATGACCTGATAATTCTTTGGAACAGGAGGGACCGGGTGACCATCGACACTCTGGGTAAGCCGGTACGGGTTCGTGGCCCAAAACCAACCCAACGACATCAAAAAGGCCTTCATCTGGTGCTGCCCAATCAACGGCCGCCGCATCGCTACCGGGGTACCCGCGACACTGCGAGCAACACAACGAGCCTGTTGCACTAGCTCAGCTTGGGTTTCCGGGGCGAGAAACCCCGGCAGGTGAACGACACCATCCGCGACTTTAAACGGTGGACGTGGGAGATCGGAGGCGTCGAAAAGCATGCACACACGCTACCCTTGAACCCATGAAAAGTGACGTGAACATGGCAACAATCGCAGCCATTGTGCTCGCCTTAGTGGTGGCGTCCTACTTCCTCGCCGAAGGGCGATGGGGTGGGCCCATCGTCGTCCTTGCTGCATCCGTAGCGGCAGTTATCAGCGCAGGTAAAACCGGTCGATGACCTCGTAGCGCGAGCCACCGCAACGGCCCTGACCAAGGTGAGACTCAACCAGCGCAACCTCATCTGCGGTAAAAGCCGGGCCACGGTAGACACTCAGCGCCTGGGCATGGTTGGCCATGAGCCAGCCGTCACGGCCGCGGGCGACAGTGAGGTGGGCTCGTTGGCGGTGCCTGCCTAAAGGGTCGAGGAGGCAATCTGCCATGAGTCCGCGAAGCTGCTGTTTGTCCCCGCCAACCCCGATCCACAGTGTTTGGTTATTGAAGCTGCCGGCCCCTACCAGGTGCAGCCTCAGCGGACGACGGAAAGCACTCGCCTGCGCCAAGACATCTGTGACATGGGTGGCATCATTCGGTTGATTACCGTAGAAGGCGAGGGTTAGGTGCCAGTTATTGGGGTCCGTCCACCGCAGTTCCCGGCCACGCAAAGGGGTCAGGGCTGTGTGTAGGTGCTCACGGGCGGCATCGGGAAGCATCAACGCCGCGAACAGCCTCCTCATGTGGGCCAGTTTAGTTGGGTGATAGCGGGAGGGGGACTTCACTTGGGTGATATATCGCCACATCTTCGGCGGCCCCCACATCGCAATGGCGAGATATCCCCCAAGTGATGTCCCTCTAACCCCCTCAGGCGAAGGAGAGGTACCCCCAAGTGATGTCCCTCTAACCCCCTCAGGCGAAGGAGAGAAACATTTTCTCCACGTCAGCCGGGTCCAACTCTGCGGCTTCGTCTCCATAGCAGCGCTTCATAATCGTCGACAGCACCTGGAAGCTCGCCCGGCTCACCGCCTTGTTCGCCGCAGACAGTTGGGTGACCACATCAGTGCAGTCCTGCCCCTCCTCCATCATGCGAATCACAGCGTCGAGCTGCCCTCGGGCTCGCTTAAGCCTGCTTATCGACGGCTTCATTTCCGCCTCGGTCAACTGCATTACGCCCCTCCAGCCAAGCTCCAGGTCAGGTAACCGCCATCCAAGTTGGCCACCTCAATACCCTTGTTGCGCAGCAGGCTGGCGGCAGTGTGTCCGCGCTGCCCCACCTGACAGAACACGAGGATCTTATCGCCGGTGAACTCGTCGATCCGATCACGGATTTCGTCGACTGGGATGTTGACCGCGCCGGGGATAGTTCCGTTGTGGTGTTCGGTGGGGGTGCGGACGTCGATAAGCGTCCAACCGTCCTCGACCTCGTGATACTGGACGGTTTTCTCGCCGCCGACGATGTTGTCGTTGATGAAGCCGACCATGTTGATCGGGTCCTTCGCCGAGCCGAACTGCGGGGCGTACGCCAACTCCAGGTCTGCCAGGTCGGAGGCGGTCAGGCCGCCGCGCATGGCGGTGGCGATGATGTCGATACGCTTATCTGCACCATCCTCCCCGATCGCCTGCGCGCCGAGGATGGCGTCGGTGTCGGCGTCGACGACGAGCTTGAGGTGGATCGGGCTCGCCCCCGGGTAGTAGCCGGCGTGGTTTGCCGGGTGGAGGTGGATGACGCGCACGTTGCGGCCCTGGGCGCGGGCGGTTTTTTCTGCCCAACCGACGGTGGCCACAGTCAAGCCGAACACCCCGACAACCGCGGTGCCGAGTACCTGCTTTGCGCTGGTTGCCCGCCCCGTGATCACGTCCGCGACGAGGCGGCCGTGGCGGTTGGCGGTTTGCGCCAGAGGAACCAGGGTGAGTTCCCCGTCGTTGGCGTGACGTTTCTCCACGGCATCTCCGACCGCGTAGATGTTCGGATCCGACGTGCGCATTTGCTCGTCGACAATGATGCCGCGGTTGGTCGCAAGGCCGGCTTGCTGTGCAAGTTCGATGGCGGGGCGCACCCCGATGGCGGCGATGACAACGTCGGTGTCTAGTTCGCTGATGTCGTTGACGATGGTGTTGGTGATGACCGTGACGCCGTTGTCTGTGAGGCGCTTCGCGACGATCGCCGCCATCTCCGGGTCCAGCGGCGCCATGACCTGGGGGCCTCCCTCGATGACCGTGACCTCCATGCCGCGTTTTGCCAGGTTTTCCGCGACCTCCAAGCCGATGAAGCCGCCGCCGATGATGGTGGCGGATTTTTTGCCTTCGATGGCTTCCTTCATCGCGTCAAGATCCTCGATATTGCGCAGTGTCAGTGCGCCCGGCACCTGAATTGGGGCCGCGCCGGGAGAGAGGATCAGGTTGTCGTAGTGGAAGGTTTCGCCTGCGTCGGTGGTGACGGTCTGGTTTGTGCGGTCGATGCTGGTAGCGCGGGTGTTGACGCGCACGTCTAGGTTGAATCGGGCCTTTAGTGACTCGGGAGTCTGCAAAAGTAGCTGCTCGCGGCCAGGGATCGTGCCGGAGAGGTGGTAGGGCAGGCCGCAGTTGGCGAAGGACACGTGGCCGGAGGCCTCCAGGACGATGATTTCCATGTCCTCGTCGCGCCTGCGCAGGCGGGTGGCGGCGGACATGCCACCGGCTACTCCGCCGATGATGACTGTTGTGCTCATTTGTTTTGGCTCCTTTTAGCCGAAAAGGCGGGAGAAGAATCCGCCCGTGGTTTGGGTGCTGCGCTCACAGGTGCACCACTGGCCCTTGGGCACCTTGGACTTGACACTGTCGATGTGCTGGCCGCAGCCGGCCCAGGTGGTCTTTCCGCAGTTTTTGCATTTCGTGGGATAACACATAACGCGAACTATACCCCGGGGGGTATATGGACGCAAGGGTTCGACGCAAGGGTTCGAGGCAAGAGCCCTGCCGATGGCGAGCCTTTCTACCGCACCAAAATTGACACTTGAAACACAACCTTCAACCCACCAGGCTCCACGCACATCACTAACCCCCAGGGCAAGGCAAACACCACAATTATTCATTGTCACCCAGGTGAGAGCCTTTACTTCGCGTTTCCTCCTACCCGGATTAAGGGCGCACGGTTCCTACGAGGTTGTCAGAGACACATACATAATGGCGATTTCCTCTTAAGTGGTAAACCTTGGTGAACACGTTGCAAGCTTTTTTGAGGATCAATCTCCGTCTGGTTGACCTGAAGCCTCGACGAACCCCGAAAGATCGCTTTTCCACGTGGGTCACGCTTTTTTGACGGCGATGTGTCACGGCGATGTGTCGAAGCGTGAAAGTCGGACACCTGAAACCACCCCAACTACCCTGGCACCCATGCACCCCTTCGATCTCGACGCGATTGGCCGAGGACTGCCCGTCGCCAAGGTGATCGGCGACCTGCCAGCACAAGGCCCTGTGGTTGTCGAGGCCCCACCCGGCACCGGCAAGACCACGCTGGTCCCGCCGGCGGTGAGCAATCTGAAGGGAAAAACCATCGTCACCGCCCCGCGCAGGGTGGCGGTGCGGGCCGCCGCGCAGCGGCTGCGGCAACTGGACACCCAACCGGAGAAGAACCGGGTGGGGTATTCGATTCGCGGGGAACATTCCCCTGGCGCGTTGGTGGAGTTTGTCACCCCGGGTGTGCTGCTCAATCGGCTCATCAGGGATCCCGGCTTGGACGGCGTCAACGCCGTGATCATTGACGAGGTCCACGAACGCCAGCTCGACACCGATCTGGTGCTGGCCATGTGCATGGAGCTGGCGGTGCTGCGTGAGGACCTGTACCTGGCGGCGATGTCGGCGACCTTGGACGCCGAGAAGTTCGCCGCGCACATGGGTGCCCGCATCTTGTCCACCGAGGCCGTGACTTACCCGTTGGACATCAGCTATGCCCCGCACCCGGGGCGCAGCGAGGGAAGCAGGGAGTTTTACCGGCACGTCGCCGACGTGGCCCGAAGCAGCGACAGAAGAACTTTGGTGTTCGTGCCCGGCGCGCGGGAGGTGGATTTGGTGTGCCAGCGCATAGACGGTGCTGTTGCGCTGCACGGCCGGTTGACCAGCGCGGAGCAAGATGAGGCGCTCAACGGTAAGGCACCAACGGTGGTGGCGACATCCATTGCGGAGTCCTCGTTGACTGTCCCCGGGGTGACGAGGGTTGTCGACGCCGGCCTGTCCCGCGTCCCGCGCCGCGACTTTGCGCGCAACATGACCGGTCTTGTCACGGTGTCGGCGGCGAAAACCAGCGCGGATCAACGCGCTGGCCGCGCGGGCCGGCTCGGGCCTGGTGAAGTGGTGCGCGTCTATTCGCAGTCCGATTACCAGCACTTTCAGGCGGATATCGTGCCGGAGATCACCACCAGCGATCTGACTGGCGCAGTGCTTGCCATGGCTGCGTGGGGTTCGCCGGACCTGCCGCTTCTTAGCGTGCCGCCAGCGTCGGCGCTCACGGACGCCCGAGACACGCTGATAGCTCTCGGCGCGCTCGACGAGGGCGGTGCGGTCACGGACCTCGGTGCGCGACTTGCCCGCATGCCGGTCGACCCGCGCCTCGGCAAAGCGTTGCTCGCGCACGGCTCGGGGGCGGCTCCGACTGTGGCGGCGCTGGCTGAGGGGTTAAGCGGCGACCTCACCCAGGCGCGGGCGCCGAAGAAGCAGGTGGACAGGTTGTCCAGGCTCGTCCACCAAACTACTTCGGTCCCGGCTGGCGAGGTCATTGCCAGCGCTTTTCCGCAGTGGGTGGCCAAGCGCGTGGGGGAGGAATACCTGCTGGCCAGCGGCACTCGTGCCCGCCTCGGTGTGAGCCTCGGGATGCCGGAGTGGATTGCGGCGGCAGAGGTGCAGCTTCTTCGTGGCGGGGCGGTTATCCGCGCCGCCGCTGCCGTTGATTTCCCGCGACACCTGGTGACAAGTGAGACGAGGGCATCGCTTGTCGACGGCAAGGTGCACGCCCGGAAAGTCACTGCCATTGGGGCCATCGAGTTGACCTCCACCCCAACCACTGTCGACCCGCAGGATGCGGCGCAGGCCCTTAGAGGTATCCGCTTTGCGGACTTTCACCTCGATGAGGCGGCGCGTGAGCTCAAGGAGAGGTTGGATTTCCTGCATGGGGGCGTCGGCAAGCCCTGGCCCGATGTTGCTGAGGGCGACTATTCGCTGGAGGTGGCCCGGCTGGCTGAGGGGGCGCGGATCAGCGAGCTGGACATGCGGGCGGCGCTCATGCGGCAGTTGCCTTGGCCTGAGGCTTCGCGCCTCGATGAGCTCGCCCCGGCGCGGCTGAAGGTGCCCAGCGGTTCGCACCCCCGAATTGATTACGGTACGGGGCGCCCGGTTGTGCGCGTCAAGTTGCAGGAGTGTTTCGGGCTGTCGGAAAGCCCCGAGGTTGGTGGGGTGCGCGTGCTTTTTCATCTGCTCTCGCCCGCCGGGCGCGAACTTGCCGTCACGGATGATTTGCGCAGCTTTTGGGACGGGCCGTACCACGACGTGCGCAAGGAGATGCGGGGTCGCTACCCCAAGCACCCGTGGCCGGAGGATCCGTGGTCGGCCACCGCGACAGCGCAAACGAGGAAGCGGATGTGAGTGGCCGCTGACGGCACTCGCCAACAATATCGAACTTCGATAATATCGTTATTCGGTAAGTGCTGTTGCATCATCGCCCAAGGAGAAGCCGTTGAACCTCAAAACGATCCTCACGTCGCTGGCCCTGGCGGCACTGCTCGCCCTCGCAGCCGCCACCTACACGTGGGGCCCGGCAACCACCGCGATCTTCACCGGCCGAATCCACTACCTGGTCAAACCCTCCCCACAGAAGTACGCGAAAGACATAATCCGCACCGCTAAGACTCTTGGCATCTACGCCGAGTCACAAGACTTCATCGCGGCGAAGGACAAAGCCATGCAGGAAATTAAAAATGCCAATTCCTACGCGGACACCCACGAACCTCTGCGCCAGGTGATCAAAGCGGCCGGCGGCAAGCACTCGAACATCCTCACCGCCGCCGAAGAATCAGCGGAAGACCCCGATCAGCGAACATCCGCCGTGGAACCCCGCGGAAACATCGCTTTCGCCACGGTTCCGGGCATTTCCCGCCACGACGACGCGCAGACCTACGCCGACACGCTCACCGCCGGGATCCTCGCCCACGCCACATGCGGCGCGATCGTCGACCTGCGCGGCAACGACGGTGGGGACATGGGCCCCATGGTTGCGGGCGTGTCACCACTGCTTGCCGATGGTCCCGTCCTTTCTTTCGTCTCCCGCATGGGCACCACCGACGTCACCGTGGAGGGCAACTCAGTCAGCGGCGGTGGTACGCCCATAACAACCCACGGCGGCAAACGCGAGGTGCCGGTCGCTGTGCTTGTCGACGCCACCACCGCCTCATCCGCCGAAGCCACCATGCTCGCCTTCCGCGGCCTCGAACATTCGCGCAGCTTCGGTGAGCCTACGGCGGGCTACGCTTCGGCCAACGTGGTCATTGAGCTTTACGACGGCGCCGTCATCATGATCACCACCGCCAAGGACAAGGCCCGCACCGGCGAAGAATTCTCGGAGGACCCCATCCGCCCTGATGTACTTACAGACGACGCCGAAAGCGAAGCAATCAACTGGCTAACCACCCTGGGCTGCTCAGCCCAGTAGTCGCAGCTTCAAGCGGGGGTGCCGGGCCGCGCGCAGTTTCCCCACCTCCACCATAGCGAGGGCTCCCGAAAGCGAAACGGCGGTCCCCTTTGCGCCTCTGCTTGAACATTCTTGGAGAATTCACCGCGCCCATTTAATAAATTGGGATACACCAAGTAATCTTTGGGCACATGACAACCGCGCACAAGACGCACACGGTGACCATGTGGACCCTGGTCTCGTTGATTATTGGCTCGACGATCGGCTCGGGCATATTCGCGCTGCCGCAAAATATCGCATCTGTGGCCAGCCCAGGCGCAATGCTCATTGGATGGGTCATCGCCGGCGCGGGAATGCTCTCCATCGCTTTCGTTTTCCAGATCCTCGCCCGGCGCGAACCCCACCTCGATTCCGGCGTGTACTCCTACGTCCGCGCCGGGCTGGGCGACTTCATTGGTTTCGCCTCCGGCCTGGGCTACTGGCTAGGTTCCGTCATGGCGCAGGTCGGCTACGCCACCTTGTTCTTTCGCACGTTGGGCTACTATGTGCCGGTTTTGCACAACCAGTGGATTCTAGCTGTCGCGGTTTCGGTGCTGACCTGGACGGTATTTGGTGTCTTGTCCCGCGGTATTCGGGAGGCCGCGGTGATGAACTTAGTCACGACGATTGCCAAGCTTGTACCCATCATCAGCTTCATCGTGATCGTCGCCTTTTTCGGCTTTTCATGGGACAAGTTCACCCTTGACTTCTGGGGGGAAGGCTCCGGTATCTCCCTGAGCGAGCAGCTACAGGGCATCATGTTGTTCACCGTGTGGGTGTTCATCGGTGTCGAGGGCGCATCGGTGTACTCCAAGCAGTCGAAGACGCGCCGCGATGTCGGCCGCGCCACCGTCATCGGCTTTTTGTCGGTGCTGGTCTTGCTGGTCGCGGTGTCCACCTTGTCCTACGGTGTGTTGACACGCGAGGAACTCGCCGCGCTTCCTGAAAACTCGATGGGCGCTGTCCTCGAAGCTGTCGTCGGCCCTTGGGGCGCGGCGTTCATTTCGCTCGGCCTGTGCCTGTCGGTGCTCGGCGCCTACGTGTCCTGGCAGATGCTGTGCGCCGAACCTTTGGTCATGATGGCCAGCGACCGGCTTTTGCCCCGCAGGCTCGCCGCGACCAACAGCGCTGGCGCTCCCTGGATCGCCCAGCTAGTCTCCACCACCGTCATCCAGTTGTTTGTGGTGATCTTCTTTGCTTCCGAAGCCTCCTACAACGCCATGGTGCAGCTCGCCACCATCATGTACCTGCTGCCCTACATCTTCTCGGCGCTGTACCTGATGATCCTGGCCTACCGCTTTTCCCCAGAATCCCGGATGACGCGGCTGGACAACCGGAAGCATTTTCTCATCGGTGCGATCTCCTTCATTTACTCGATGTGGCTGATCTACGCCGCTGACCCCGTCTATGTACTGCTCGGCGCACTTGCCGTTGTGCCGGGCGTGGTGCCTTATGTGCTGACGCGCCGCGCCCACGGGCAGCGCGTGTTCAACCGTTTCGAGTGGGTGGTGCTCGGCATTATCCTAATCGCTGCGGCCTTCGCCGTCGCCGGGCTTGTCAACGGCACCCTCACCCTTTCCTAACCCCCTCAACGGTGAGGTTGGGTGTGTGCCGCTACACCCAAAGATCCCTACTCAGCGCGCAACATGGGCCAGACTAACTCAGCCAGGTGCCGGGCGTGTTTTTTGGGATCACCGTACTCGAAGGCGGAGCGAACCAGGATGCTGCCGACGACCATGGACACGATGGTTCGGGCGTCGACCCGCTTGGAAAACAGGCCGTTTTCGACACCTTTTTCAACATATACTTCGAGGCCGGCGAGGACTTCTTCGCTGAGGCGGTCAGCCCAATCTTCGACACATTCTTCGTGGCTGGCAAGGAGGGAGCCGATGAGGCGGATACCAATTTCATCTTCGAGGTGTTGTTGGAGTTGGACAAGGAAGTCGACGAACTCTTCGAAGGTGGTGGGGTATTGCCGGGGGATGTCGATGACGACGTTGGAGAGGGCATCGGCAAGCATTTCTTTGCGGTCGTCGTAGCGCCGATAAATAGTGGTTTTGGCGACCCCGGAGTGGTTGACCACCGCGTCGATGGTGACGGCGCGAAACCCTTTTTCCCGTGCGAGTTGGAGCACCGAGCGGTAGATTTTTTGCTCGGTTGCTTTCCTGCGCTTCGGTCGCCCGATTTTGGTTCGGGTGGTAGAGGTTTTGTTAGTCATTGCTCAATAATGACACATGTTTGACCCTCGAAACAGGTTGTCTAGGCGTGCAATTCCTGCCACCCCAGCCGTGCGCACAGCACAACAACGAGGATGAGCAGGGCCGCCCGCACCAGTTTTGACCCGCCGGCAAGAACGGTACGTGCCCCCAGTTGGGCCCCGGCGACGTTGGCCACTGCCAGGGCCAACGCGAGTTTCCACACCACGAATCCGCCGGCGATGAACACCAGGAGCGCGCCGAGGTTGGTGGCGGTGTTGATCACTTTGGCCATTGCTGCAGAGCGCAGGAACGCCTGGGAGAAGATGGCGGTGAGCCCCATGATAAGAAACATGCCGGTGCCGGGGCCGAAAATGCCGTCGTAAAACCCGACTGCGGCGGCGAGCAAAACACCAAGAGCTACGCGACGCCCCGTGACCACCGATTCACCTTCCTGCATCCCGAAGGAAGGTTTGAGTGCAACAAACACGCCGACGGCGAGCAGCAACACAATAATGAAAGGCCGGATGACGCTGGCGGGGATCAGGGAGACGGCCAAGGCGCCGCAGGCGGAAAGCGCGAAGGCCACCAGGGCCATCAACCATGTGTGGCGTGGGACGCCGACTTTACGCACCATGGTCAAAGCTGCTGAGGCGGTCCCGGTGACCGCAGCGATTTTGTTGGTGGCCAACGCACTTGCCGGCGCCATGCCGGTCGTCGACAGCAGCACCGGAATGAGCACCAGCCCTCCCCCGCCGACGACGGCGTCGATCCAGCCGGCCAGGAAAGCGGCCGCGGCGAGCAAGGCAACAGTCATGGTGCGTCTCCCGGGGGCGGCGAGGGGGTAAAGCAAGGGCAGTTAGGATGATATTCCATGAATCGTTGGCTGATCGTCGCTCCTTCATCCGTGGCGCTCGGCTGGATTTTCAATCGCGCCCATGTGCCCGCGGCGTGGATTTTGGCTGCGATCATCTGCTCTTCTGCGGCGGCGCTGCTCAGCGGCCGCGACCTGAAGGTGAACGATACTTTCTACTCCGCTTGCCGCGGCATCATTGGTGTTCTGGCGGCGATGCCGCTGGTGGGTGTGCCGTTGGGTGACCTTGTCCGCTATGTGGTGCCGGGGTTGGTTGTGGCTGCGGTTACAAACGCGGTGGCTGTTGGTGGCGGGTGGGTTTTGTCGCGCCACAGTGATCTCAGCCGGGAGACGGGTGTGTTGGCGATGCTGGCCGGTGGGGCGTCGGTCATTCCGGCAATCGCGCAAGATTTGGGGGCAGACATGAAATACGTAGCTCTCACCCAGTATTTGCGTCTATTGGTGGTGTCGATGACACTGCCGGTAGCCGCGTCGTTTCTGGTCACGCCGCAGCAGATTCAGCAGCAGGCCCCAGAACAGTTCACCCAGTGGTGGATGTGGCCGCTGGTGTTGCTGATCGCCCTCGGCGGCGGGCCGGTGGCTAAGAAGTTGCGTATCCCGGTGCCGAGCGTGTTTGGGCCGCTGTTGGTCACGGTGGTGCTCGGCACCTTTTCTCCTGTGGCGCTGGCTACCCCGGAGGCTTTGGCAGTGCTGGCTTTTTTGGCTATCGGCTGGGTGTGCGGTGGCGGGCTGTCGGTGCCTTCGCTGCGGGTGTTCGCGCGTCAGCTCCCGCTGACCATCGCCTACATTGCGGTCGTCATGGCGGCGTGTGCGGGGATGGGTTGGGTGGTGGCGAGGTGGCTGGGGATTTCCTTTTTCGAAGGTTATCTAGCCACCAGTCCGGGCGCGCTAGAGACGGTGCTAGCGCTGTCTGCGGAGGGTGGGGCTGGCCCGGCGGTGATCGCCTTGCAGCTAATTCGACTGGTTAGTGTGCTTCTGGTCGCAGGATATCTGCCGGTGATGTTGCGGCGCCGTCGCTAAGCAACTCGCGCGACAACAGGCCCATGGGCATGGAACCGAGGCGCAGCGCCCGGTCGTGGAACTCGCGCAGGCTCATTCCTTTGGCCAGCGCGTCGTAGCGCAACTGCATCCAGGCGCGGTAGCCCACGGTGTAGGAGGGGGCTTGGCCGGGCCAGCCCATGTAGCGGTCCAATTCGAAGGCGATGCCAGTCTCGTGCATGGCGGCGTTGTCGCGCAGAAAGGCCTTGGCGTATTGGGCGTCCCAGGTGCCGGTTTTGTCGGGGGTTTTCTTGCGCAGGTGGACGCCGAGGTCGACGGCGACGCGGGCGAGGCGGAGGCGCCGTGAAGCTAGCAGCCCGAGGCGCATGGCGGGGTCTTCGAAGGCGCCCGCTTCGTCCATGATGTGCTCGGCGTAGAGGGCCCAGCCTTCACTGTGGGCGGCGTTCCAGTTCACGGCTCGGCGCCACAGGTTCAGTTCGTGGCGTTGGGTCAGTGCGGTGACATGTTGGATGTGGTGGCCCGGCGCGCCCTCGTGGAAGACGTGCGATTTGTCTTGCCAAGTGTGGAAAATTTCGCGGCCCTCCGGGATGGACCACCACATGGTGCCGGGGCGCAAAAAGTCGTCGCTGGGTGCGGTGTAGTAGACGCCACCAGTGCCGCCGGAGTCGACGGCGAAGGCGAGGGTGTCGGCGCCTTCGGGCAGGGTGAGCAGGTCGCGCTCAAGGATGGCCATCGCCTCGTCGGTGGTCTTTGCCATCCACTCGTGCAGTTCGTCGGCGCCACGCAGGATGTAGCGCTCGTCCTCGTTGAGGCGCCTGAAAGCGGCGTGCACGGAACAGTCGGAACCGAACATGTTTCGCGCAATGGCACGCTGCTTATCGACGATCTCCCGCAGGTCCTCCAAGGCCGACTCATACGCCTCGTCGAGGTCGATTTGCGACCCGAGGAAGTACTGGGAAAACAACTGGTAGCGTTCCCGGCCGACCCCGTCCTCGTAGGCGGCCTGGGCGGAAAGTTCGGTGGAGAGCCAATCGGCCATTTCTGCGAAGGCGTTCTTGGCGTCTTCCACCACGGTGTTGTCGGCGGGCACGCCGAGGTGTTCAAGGAAAGAATCGTCCTCCGCGAGCGCTTCGCACTGGTCGATCACGGCGTTGATCTGGCGGTGGGTGGCGACGTTGCCCTGTGCGGCGGCCTCGGCAAGCGATTCGCGGTAGCCGTGCAGTGCGGCAGGCACGCGAGCCAGGCGGGCCGCAACGTTTTCAATGTCCTCGGCGCTAACGCGCGGCATCAGCGCGAAGCTGTCCCGGATGTGCTGCACGGGCGAATCGATGTTGTTGAGCATGCGCATGAACTCGCCTTGGTGGTGCAGGTCCAACTCCAAGATGAGGCGTTCGCGCAAGATGGCGACGGTGAGGTGGTCGACGTTGTCGAAGTCGTCCTCGTCATCCGAGTCGTCAGTGCAGTCATTGAGGGCGTCGATGTCGGCGACCATTTCGCGCACTCGGTCCGCCACAGCGTCCCAGTATTCCGGGCCGAAGTCTTGCAGTTCGTGGTCGTGGCCTTCCACGCCGATGCGGGTGGCCAGCGTCGGCGACAAGGAGGCAAGGTCGTAGACGAAGTTTTCGCAGGTAGCGTCGAGAAGCGAGGGCTTGCGCTCTGTCATGTTTACCCCGTAGGCATCGCTGGTCATGCGCGAAAGTGTAGTGAAAACCGCAGCAATTTCCCACTTGGTGCCTAAAGTAGAAGGTATGAGTGAAAACCCAGTTCACACGGCCCGTGAGCTTCTGCGCAACGCGCGCCACGTTGAGGTGTTCACTGGTGCTGGCATGTCGGCAGACAGTGGTATCGCCACCTATCGGGACGCTGTGACCGGGGTGTGGGAAAACGTCGACCCGACGGCCATGGCCTCCATTGATGCTTGGGCGATACGCCCTGCGGAGATGTTCGCCTGGTACTTGTGGCGCGCCACCTTAGTCAACCGCGCGGCGCCGAACGCGGGGCACGAGGCGATTGCCCAGTGGGCGCGAACCAGCGCGACGAAGGTGACGGTTACCACGCAAAACATTGATAACTTGCACGAGCGTGCTGGGAGCGCAGATGTGGTGCATTTGCACGGCTCACTGTTCGACTTCCACTGCAGTATTTGCCAGCGGCCCTGGCGTGGGCAGGTCGAGTTTCCGGCAGATCCGGTAGAGGAGATTGCCCCGCCGGAGTGCCCTGTGTGCGGCAACCTCATCCGCCCGGGTGTGGTGTGGTTCGGTGAGGCGCTGCCCCACCGGCAGTGGCAGGAGGCGGAAGCGCGGATGGCTCAGGCTGATGCGGTGCTGGTGGTGGGAACCTCCGGGGTGGTCTACCCGGCGGCGGGGTTGCCGTTGGCTGCGCATGCGCGGGGTGTGCCGATCATCGAAGTGACGCCAATGCGTACTGAGCTGTCTTCCATTGCGACGGTGGTGATTGAAGATACCGCCGCAAATGCCCTGCCTGAACTGCTGCGATAGAACCCATGTACTGATCGGTCTAGAAGCGGTCTATCATTAAGGCATGATCGCCTCCCACGCTGCGTTCTCCCGGCCGACAACCCCGACCGCCAAGTGCCTGCATGTGATCAGGCTGCGCGAGTTGACGTCGAGAAGCGAGCTCATGGAGGCCACCGGCCTGTCGCAACCCACGATCACCCGCGCGATCGCGGCCCTGACCGCCGCCGGTTTAGTCACCGAGCGCAACGACCTCGCCCAAGCGCGGGGGCGCGGACGCCCCACCGTCCCGCTGGAACTGGGCGAACCCGACACTATCCACGCCGGAGTCTCCGTGGGAACCCAGGCAACTTACGTCGCCCTTTTCGACCTCAAAGGCCGCTCACTGACCGCCACCGACATCGACATCCCGGTTGCCGAACTCAGCCAGGACGACTTCATCCAGCACATCATGGCCGGCGTTAACCGCCTGGCAGCGGCAGTGAACCGCCCGCTGGCCACCATCGGCGTGACCACCTCCGGCACCATTACCGCCAATGGCCTCGTCCTCGCCCCGAACCTGGGGTGGCGGGGCGTGGACATCGGTGAGCAAATGCGCGAACAATTCGAGGTGCCGGTCGTGGTGACCTCCGCCGCCGACGCCATCGTGGGCAGCGAGGTCCAATCGCGCGACGACCTGGACACGCGCCGCGTGATGGCGCTGTTCGTCGACGATTCCATCGGCTGCGCCATCGCACGCGACGCCGCCGTCGACCCCATCACCGTCGAGCGCGAGGACCTAACCACACAGGGGCTCATCCACGCCATTGACTTGGCTGCGGTGCGCACGCTTGACGACGCCATCGCTACCGCCCAAACCCACCCCTCCGTTCGCGCCGCCCTCGACGAACGCGCCCGCCACCTCGGCGCCCTGGCTGGAAAGCTAATTTCTGCCCACTGCCCCGACACCGTGGTCGTGGCGGGCTCCGCCTTCCTCGACGACCCAGCCGCCCCCAGCATCTTCGCCCGCGCGGTACGCTCCGACCTGCCCGCCAGCAACAAAATCAACCTGCGCATGATCCCCACGCACGCCGAGATGGTGCGCGACATCGCCCGCGCCGTAGCCCTCGACCTGGTACTTCGGGAACCTCTCGCGGTGGCGAGGACTTAGCTATCGATTCGCCGCAACCCCTCCCGGTGGCGACGCCCCAGGTCGACGTAGGTTGCGGCATGGGCGATACGGTCCTTGCGTGTCGCGGGGTCGAGTTCGCGGCGCACCTTCGCCGGCACACCCGCGGCTATGCAAAACGCGGGGATGGACTGCCCCTCCAAAACAACCGCGCCGCCGCCGATGATCGTCGCCTCGCCCACCCGCGAGCGCGAAAGTACGGTGGCACTCATCCCGATCAGGCACGCCTTTTCGATGTAGCAACTGTGAACCATGGCCATGTGGCCTACCGTGACGTCTTCTTCCAGCACGGTTGCCTCCCCGGTATCGACGTGAACCACGCATCCGTCTTGGATGTTGCAGCGCGCCCCGATGCGGATAGCGCCGACGTCGCCGCGCAGCACCGCGCCGGGCCAAATGTTTGCCTCGGGCCCGATCTCGACATCGCCGATGATTGTTGCTTCCGGGGCGATATAGGCGCTCGGGTGGATGCGGGGCGCGGTGCCCTCGAAGGCGTAGATCACGGGTTGCTCCTTTGCAATCGGGTTTGTAAACATAGGGTATCCACCCGCCGCATCCTAGACCGCTTAGTCTATGGGGCGTGGATTGGAATAACCGCGCCATGTCCGCTGTAATAAGGGGAGATAACGCGAGTACTTATAGACACCTCAGTCTATCTCTCGGGCCACAACACCTACACGCAGGAGACGCCACCATGCACCTACCTAAGTGGGCCACCGGATTCGGAGCCCAAGTCATCGCCGGTTTAATCATCGGCCTCATCCTCGGCCTCATCGCCCGCGGCGGCGACATCGCTTGGCTCAGCGGCATCCTCACATGGGTCGGCCAAACCTACGTCCAACTGCTCAAGCTACTCATCCCCCCGCTGGTATTCACAGCCGTAGTGACCTCGATAGCCAACCTGCGCCAGGTAACAAACGCGGCACGCCTCGCCGGACAAACGCTCGTGTGGTTTGCCATCACCGCATTCTTCTCCGTCATCATCGGCATCCTAGTTGGCGTAGTCATGCAGCCCGGCGCGAACTCGGGCGTCGACCAATCCGCAGCCGCCGAACCCAACTCCACGGGCTCCTGGTTCGCCTTCATCCAGTCGGTCGTGCCGGCGAACTTCCTCGGCCTTGGCGCCAAGGCCACCTCAGAAGGATCCATCTCGGTATCTTTCAATGTCTTGCAGATCCTCGTACTCTCCCTCCTGTTTGGCATCGCTGCCATAAAGGCGGGCCGCAAGGCCGAGCCCTTCATTGACTTCGCCGGCTCTTTGCTATCCGTAATCCAGGTCGTTTTGTGGTGGGTCATCCGCCTCGCCCCCATCGGCACCGCCGCACTGATCGGCAACGCTGTCGTCGCCTACGGCTGGGAGGCTCTCGGCTCCCTGGGCACCTTCGTCGCCGCGATCTACATCGGACTGGCCCTGGTCATCTTCGCTCTCTACCCGCTGATCCTGAGCATCAACCGAATTTCGGTGGCGGGCTTTTTCCGCCGCGTGTGGCCGGTCACCACCTTGGGTTTTGTCACCCGTTCCTCCCTGGGTGTCTTGCCGGTCAACCAGCGCACAGTCGAAGAATCCATGGGCGTGCCCCGTGAGTACGCATCCTTCGCCATGCCGCTGGGCGCGACCACCAAAATGGACGGCTGCGCCTCCATCTACCCGGCGATCGCCGCGATCTTCGTCGCGCAGTTCTACGGGGTTGCGCTCAACCCCACCGACTACCTCTTGATCGTGATTGTTTCCGTGCTGGGCTCCGCCGCCACCGCCGGAACCACCGGCGCCACGGTCATGCTCACTTTAACCCTATCCACCCTCGGCCTGCCCTTAGCCGGAGTCGGCCTGCTGCTCGCAGTCGAACCTATCGTGGACATGGGCCGCACCGCCGTCAACGTCACCGGACAGGCACTTGTCGCAGCGGTGGTAGCCAAGCGCGAAGGCATCATCGACGAAAGCGCGTGGGATGACACCCCGGACGCAGCCACCCTTGACAAGCCGCACCCGGTGGCCCCGTCAAGCTAACAGCTAGCCGCGAGATTCAACGATCTCTCGCATCAAGCGGGCCGCCTCCGACGGAGTGTGGCCCACTTTCACACCCGCAGCCTCCAGCGCTTTCTGCTTGCCAACCGCCGTGCCCGTGCCGCCGGAAACGATCGCACCAGCGTGCCCCATGGTTTTGCCTTCCGGGGCGCGGAAGCCCGCAATGTAGGCGACGACCGGCTTAGTCACGTGCTCTTTGATGTACTGCGCGGCATGCTCCTCCGCATCGCCACCGATCTCACCGATCATGATGATGAACTCAGTGTCCGGGTCCTCCTCGAATGCCCGGATGGCATCAATGTGGGTCGTGCCGATGATCGGATCGCCGCCGATTCCCACACCGGAGGAAAAACCGATGTCGCGCAACTCGAACATCATCTGGTACGTCAAGGTGCCCGACTTGGACACCAACCCGATCGGGCCCTTCTTCGGAGCACTTTCCACCGGAATGATGCCAGCGTTCGACTGCTCCTGGCTGATGATTCCAGGGCAGTTCGGCCCGATCAGGCGAGTCGTGCCGGACTGGCGTGCCAACGCGTGAAACTCGGCGGTGTCCTTCACCGGAACACCTTCCGTAATCACCACAACCAGGGGCATTTCCGCCTCGATAGCTTCCACCACTGCGTCGCGGGTGAAACGCGCCGGGACGAACACGACCGAAACATTCGCGCCGGTTTCCTTCATAGCTTGCGCCACTGAACCGAAAACCGGCACTTCTTTGCCGCCTTTGAAAGATACCGTCTCCCCTGCCTTGCGCGGGTTGACGCCGCCAACAACAGCAGTGCCGGAATCTAGCATGCGCTGGGTATGTTTTTGCCCTTCGGAGCCGGTCATTCCCTGGACGATGACTTTGGAATCAGAGTTTAGAAAAATCGACATTTACTTGTTCCTTTCAGCCGCAGCTTGATCGGCCAGCTCGGCGACGCGCTTCGCCGCCCCGTCCATGGTGTCAACGCGCTCAACAAAGTCGAGCCCGGCCTCGTCGAGGATGCGGCGGCCCTCATCCGCGTTGTTGCCATCGAGGCGCACAACGATCGGCTTCGGTTCCTTGCCTTCCCCGCGCAAAATATCCATGGCGCGCACAATGCCGTGCGCCACCTCATCGCAGGCGGTGATCCCGCCAAAGACGTTGACGAAAATAGCGTCAACCTGCTGATCGCTCAGGATAAGGCCAAGGCCGTTAGCCATGACGGTCGCGTCCGCGCCGCCGCCAATGTCCAAAAAGTTCGCCGGTGCTGGGGCAGTGGGCAGGGCCTCGCCGACGTAGCCGACCACATCCACAGTGGACATGACCAGTCCAGCGCCATTGCCGATAATGCCGACGTTGCCGTCCAACTTGACGTAGTTCAGGTCCAGCGCCTGAGCACGCACCTCCAGCGGGTCCGTCGCGGAGTTGTCCGCGAACTTAGCGTGCTCAGGGTGGCGAAACGCCGCGTTCGCGTCAAGGGAAACCTTCGCATCCAAGGCAATGATCTCACCCGCAACGGTTTTAACCAACGGGTTGATCTCCACCAGCAGCGCGTCCTCGGAATCGTAGACGGTGTAGAGCTGCTGCATCACCGGCACCAACTTGTCGGCTTCGTCTTCGCTAAAGCCGGCCTCGCGGGCTATTTCACGGCCAAAATCATCAGTGAAGCCGTCGAGAGGGGAGAAGTTCTTGCGCACCAGCGCCTCGGGGCGCTCCTTGGCTAAAGTTTCGATGTCCATTCCTCCTTCACGCGACAGCATGGCTAAATACTTGCGCTTCGGGCGGTCAAGAAGAATGGAGAAGTAGTATTCCTCGGCAATGTCGGCGCCTTGGGCAATCATGACGCGGTGGACCGTGTGGCCCTTGATGTCCATGCCGAGAATTGCTTCGGCGGCCTCCACAGTTTCCTGCTCTGAGCGCGCCAGCTTCACGCCTCCGGCCTTGCCGCGGCCGCCGGTTTTCACCTGCGCTTTGATTACCACTAGGTCGGCGTCCAGTTCATCCCACGCCGCGCGCGCCTGCTCGGCGGTGGTTGCCACTCGTGCCTGCAACACAGGCACCTTGTGGTTGGCGAGCAGCGCTCGACCTTGGTACTCGTACAAATCCATTGTGTGGCGGCATCCTTTCCAAGCCGAAATATGTAACCTAGACCACTTTAGCGACGATTCGCGTTGCAGGCTGAACGAGCAAATGGGGTCCTTAGAGCTCCAGGGCGTCGAGAAGCGCGTCCAACGCATCACCCACGTTCGAACGCCACAACGTCGTGACCTTGTCATCTGCCCGCCCCGGCCCACCATTAATCACAGCAACCGGCTTATTCTGCTTCAGCGCATCCAACACAAACTTGTAGCCACTCATCACCGCCAAAGAAGTACCCAAAGCAAGCACGCTTGACGACGCCTCCAACCACCCCGCAGCCCGCGCCCTGCGTCGCTTCGGCACCGACTCCCCGAAATACACCACATCCGGCTTTAACCGCTGCCGCCCACACCGCACGCACCGAATCATGCGGAAACGCTCTACGTCACTTAAGCGCAAGTCCACATCACCATCCGGATTAATCATCGACCCCGTGACCAACACCGACTCCCTGAAACCAGGGTTCGCTTCGGCCAGCCGCCCATCAAATGCTTCCCGCGGCTCCACAAACCCACAATCCAAACACACCACATGGCCCATATCGCCATGCAGAGCCAAAACATTCTCCGTGCCCGCCTCGCTGTGCAAACCATCAACATTTTGAGTGATCACCCCCGTGAGCATCCCCGCACGCTCCAACTCCGTCACCGCAAAATGAGCCCGGTTCGGCGCAGCCGCCCGCAGCAAAGCCATCCCCACAAAGGCCCGCGCCCAGTAGCGGCGCACCTGCTCCGGCGAATACGCAAACTCCTGAAACGTCATCGGCCGCCCCTTCGTCAAACGCCCACCCTTCGAGCGATAATCCGGGATCCCCGACTCCGTAGACATGCCCGCCCCCGTAATCACCAAAACATTGCCACTAGAGAGCTGACCTGCGACAGCCTTTAAAGCCGCACCCGGCTCCGTCGGCACAGCAGTTTCTACCACCACACGCTCAATAGAGCGCACCGCACTCCTATGCGCCATCGCAATTGCCGGGTCCTCAAAATGAGTTCGATCTTTCATCGAAGGCGAGAGTAGTCCGGTTGGTCGGATCGTTGTTCGGCTTGCGCTAAATCTCAGGTCTGGGGGGCAACCCTTAACGGAAAGGCACTTCCCCGATGGTGCGCCGAAGTTTCCGGGTGCGCAGGCGGGATGGGTTTTGGGCGAGTTGTTCCATGGCGCGCACAGCGCACATGACGTGGGCTTCTTTGGAGTTGGAGTAGAAAGCTTGAGCGCCGGCGGGCAGTTTGGGCACGGCATGAAGGGGTAGGTCGGAGACGGCGAGGAGGCTGCCGTAGGGAACCCGGTATCGGTAGCCGTTGGCGGCGAGAGTGCACGACTCCATGTCGACGGCTGCGGCGGTGGAACCGCGGAGCCATTCCCATAGGTCGCGGGGTGTTTTCCATTCCCAGTTACGGTCGGCGGTGGACAAGACGGTGCCGGTGCGCATGAGTGAGGTTTCGCTGCCGTAGACCTTGTTGACAGCTTTTTCGAGGGTGCGTTGGATTTCGGGGACGGCGGGGATAGGCGAGTCGGGGCGGATGTGTTCGTCGAGGACGCCGTCGTGGCGTTCGTAGGCGTTGCCTAGGATGAGGTCTCCGATGCGCATGCGGCCGTCGAGGCCGGCGCAGTGGCCGATCATAATCCAAGCTTCGGGGCGCAGCACTGCGAGGGAGTCGGTGATGGTTTTAGCGTTGGAGGGCCCGACGCCGATGTTAATCATGGTGATGCCGTCACCGCGTGCAGTGATGAGGTCGTAGCGTGGCATTTGGTAGCGGGAGGCGAGGTCGAGGTCTTCAAAAGCGACGGTGTCGGAGACGGTTTCGCCGTTGGGCAGGCGCAGGGCGGTGTAGCGGGTGTCGGGGTTTGCCAGCTCGCGAAGGCCGAAGCGGACAAATTCGGTGACGTGCATGGCGTAGTTGGTAAACAGGATGTATTTTTGCAGGCTGTCGACTTCGATGCCGGTGTAGTGCTCGAGGCGGGCGCAGGCAAGGTCGAAGCGTTGCGGCCCAAAGTGAAACAGGGGTTTTTCAGGGCCGTGGAAGGCTTCCCAGTGCCCGTCGACGATGGCGTCGTGGACGCTGTCGAGGGTCGGGCGTGGCACGGTGGGGCCATAGTCGGTGCCGCCTTCTATGCCGCGGATGTATTGGGGTGGGATGAGTTCTTCGGAGTAGCCGACGGTGATGTCGGTGTCATAGTTGGCGCACAGTGCATCGAGTTGTGCGCGTAGGTAGTCCGCCATGAGGTCGGGGCGGGAAAGCACCGCGGTGTAGGTGCCTGCTTCGTCGACGTAGCCGAAAGGGGCGGTGCGGTCGATGGGGGTCCAGGTCTTTACCGTGACGCTTATTTTGGGGTAGCGCACATCTTTGTATCGCTCGAAATTGCCTGAGGTGACGACGTCGCGCGCGAGTTGGCAGGAGGTGCGGTAGAGCTCCATTAGCTTGTCGACGGCACCGTCTACGTCCAGTCCCTTCACGTGATCCATGGCGCCCACCCTACTGATTAAGCTGGGTGGGCATGGGAATCTCAGATGCGGCCCGTTGGGTGGAAAGAAGAATGCGGCGAGCAGGGGTGCGTCGTAAAGCGAAAGCCAACTGGGTGCCGAAAGTGATTGGTTTTACGGGCTACGGAAGCTCCTTGAAGGCACGTGTCATTGGGCGTGTTCTTTTGGAAGACCGGGCGGAGTCGGCTCCCGCGAACAGCTTGCAGCGCGGCTACCGGCAATTCCTAACGACCCCTGTCCCGGAAATGCCCGTGACCGTGACGCTTGGGGCCCGCACTGTGGAAACCCGCGCGAACGAAGAAGGCTACGTGGAAGTTCTCATCGAAAATCACGGGCTTGAACCCGGTTGGCACGAGGCGCTTGTCGACGTCCCCTTAGGCCCCGCCCCAGCCCGCGCACCGGTGCAGATCATTTCCGATGACGTCACCCACGGCGTGATCTGCGATATCGACGACACGATCATGGTGACCAACCTGCCGCGCGCAGCGCTGGCCGCCTGGAACTCCTGGGTGCTCCGCGCCAAAAACCGCCGCCCCGTCGCAGGCATGTCAGAATTTTTGGGCGCGATTCGCTCCCCACAAGAACCCGTGTTTTACCTGTCTACCGGTGCCTGGAACACCTACGAAACTTTGCGTGAGTTTATGGAACGCAACAATTTTCCACGCGGGCCGATGCTTCTGACGGACTGGGGGCCGACCCAGACCGCTCTATTTCGCAGCGGCGTCGAACACAAAAGGGTGCAACTTCGCAACCTGCTGATCGACTTTCCTCACATCTCGTGGACTTTGGTGGGCGACAACGGACAACACGACCCGATGATCTACTCCGACCTGGTCTTTGAGCACCCTAACCGGGTCACAATGGTAGCTGTCCGTGAGCTGACTCCGCAGGAACACATCTTCGCTCACGGCACCGCCCGCATATTGGAGCAACCCGGGGACTACCGCGGCGTCCTTTCCATTTTCGGCGCCAACGGGTTCGAGCTTCTAGCGCAACTAGGTCCTTCGCCTAGAGGCGAAAGCAGCTCCACACAGCACGAAACACAGCCCTATAAGAAGCGGTAGCCACACGCCGCCTCCTCCCGTCTTAGGCAGTTGCCCAGCACGAGGATCGACCACGGAAATCAACGCCGTGTTTGCGTCGAGAAATACCTGGTTGTTTTGAGGCTGGAGCAGGTTTTCGGGATAAAACACTCCGGCTTGAGCCATAGCGGACTCCCCACACAACGCAGCGACTGCCTGCCCTTCGCCGTTTCGGGTAAGCCGGAAACAAATGGGTTGCGCCAACAGGGAATACCCACTCGGCGCCTGCGTTTCAACGAGAACATAATCGGTATCCAGTGCTAAACCACTCAAAGAGGCACCTTGGGAAGGGTTTGCCTCCACCACGCTAATTAGCGCTCCGAGTCCATCACCGCTGCGGGCGAACAGCTCAAATCGGGCATCACCCAAAGCAACGGGGCTGCCTGTGTTTCCCACGCCTACCTTAAAAAGTTGGAAGCCGACACTGTTCGATCTTGTCAGCGGGATACATGCGACGTTATTGGCCTCACCATCCACATCGTCTACCATCTTCACCTCATTGGGCACACCTCCCGATTGGTAAGTGCTGCCCTGAGCGTAGTTGCAGGTCCCGAGCGCATCCCAGCGTGCTTGATCCAGCCCCGCTTCCACCCGAATTGGTATGGATACGCGAAATTGCGCGGTTTGCCCATGTTGAAGGGTGACGGAATCGGCAAGTTCTACCTCATTTCCTGCTGACAGATCACCGACCGCTAAGGAAGCGCGCGCTCCAGTGATGGCCCCATTTCCTGACGTGTATTCGGGCCCGTTGATAAGCCGTGCAGTTACAGTTGCATCTCCATCCGCAAACACACCTTGAGGTAGTCGGAGTGTGTCGCGGATTGTTGCGCTGACTACCTCAGTGTTGGACGAATTGCTGACCTCGACAACGTAATCCAACACAGCCCTGTTGTTCCTATCAACCTGGATAGCCTCTGCTGGTTCGCGGTCCGCACGAGGGTACTTTTGAACACTCAAACCGGGCTTTTTATTTATAAACCGACAGGTGATGGTATCGGAGATAGTGTTAGGCACGGTAATAGTTGCAACTTTGGCGCTCTTGCTCGGGTCGTAGCGCAACGTAGGGTTAACCACTGGCGGAAGGTCAGGGCGGTAATTCCTTCCCTCAACGCAACGGATGTCGGTGCCGTAATTGTTCAGTACTGGGCCGGGTAAACGCTCACCCTTGCCATCGACCAACTCCTCGAAAATTTCGTATCTTTCTCCCACACGGACAAAATCACGAAAAACCTCGGCTTGCAAACCTTTGTTCGCACCGGAAGTTACTACAGGTTCGCCTAGAGAGCTTGCAAAGCTTGCCTTTCGCCCTCCTAGTCGGAACTGGTGGGCGGGATCGATCCGCCCGTCGGGCAACTCTTTTTCCACCCGAATAATCCGTTCCCCGGTCGTTGGTCCCGATTCTCCTGCTGAAGTTCCGCCCCAAAATGCTCCCGCTGACAATCCACGTTGCGGCCAATTGATACCCGGTTCAGCAGTGATCTGACGATCTACCCTGTCGCGCCCCATAACGCTTCGGTTCGGCTCGGTACTGATCTCCTGGATAAAAATTCCATTACCTAAGGTTCCACCGTAGCTTTGCCCGTCGACCGTAACGATCATATTCTCAATGCGCCCCCCGCCAAACGTTCTACCCCGCATTTCTCCCAAATTGCGGGCAGATTGTTTCCTCCCCTTGCTCGGATCCCCTGGTTCCACCGGTTCCCAGTAGAGCAGATTCGCCGAACCGAGGGCGTGTAACGAATCTGACGTACCAAAACCGTAAAGCCCGCCGTCCGGCGCCACCACAAAATCACCAGCCGCAGTGAAGTTCCGGGGAAACACCATGTTGAGCTTTTCCAACCCGTCGCCCAACTTACATTTCCTGTCCGTCTGAACGCACTTCGACGCATCAATTTTCCAGATCGCGTTAGTTTTTGGGCCCGCAACGAGCAAGTTGCCATCAAAATCAACCGACAATGAGTTGAGCTGTCCCCCTGCCGACAGACTGATGACACCTCTGTGGATCCTTCTCCCTGTTGCAGTGTCGTAGGAGTCTAAATAGTAATCATTTGAAAACACTCCGGCCTTGAACTGAATCCCGTAAACAGTAGATCCATCACGCGACAACGCAATATCTCCGTAGGCTACGTCCGTAGAAAACTCTTTGTCTACGCGGTAAGTCGTGCCTGGGCCAGGGAAGTCGTCACCGATAGAAATCCTGTAAATCTTCGGGTTGCGTTCACCGGTATTTACCCAAAACTGACGTTCAAGAGGAGTGTCATCCATTGCCCGTGCTAGTGCTGTGGCAGGCAATGCTTCGCCCATATCGGCGTTGAGGGAAAACGCTGTCTCTTTACCCGTGTACAAGTTCCATTGAGAGGCCAAGTTGACAGGACCATCCGAGAATAAAGTTGCTGAAAACTCGGCAGCGCCTAGAAAGCTCTCACCTCTCGTGTCAAAAGTCAGCAGATCACCTGTCAAATCATCTGGGAGCCTGATGGAGGGGTTCACCTCAGCCAATGGCCCCGGAGCAAAGGTTGCGACCTTATGGTCAGGAACTGCAACTCCGTTGATTGAAGCGTTTTCTAGACCGAGAATGACAGAGTCGTCTGCTTGATTCCGCACGAAAGAAATGTCGTCGGCGAAATAAGGCAAACCAGTCTCGTCCTGGAACGGAAAGAGCACGGTGGCGCGAAACTTGTAAGACTCGATCCCGTCTTTGCTTCCCAGGCGAGTGAGCCTGACGTCTCCCTGGAGACGAGGAGACGCTATCAAGGCATCCTCGTTGCGTGCATTAATGCTACCCGCTACAGAAGGAGCCGTTGCTGCGGCAGGCGATGAGGCCTCTTCTGATTCTGCTTGAGGCGAAGAAGTCACGCTCGTTGTTGATTCAGCGACTGAAGTTGTCTCCACGGCCGATGCGTCGCCATGAACCGGAGTCAAGGCGAAAAGCATCACCGAGAAAGAAACTATTCCTGCAACGGGGCGACTCCACACATCGACCTCCTGGATAGATGAAACAGTTGTGCATGCCCGCCTCGTAGCGCACGCTCACGAACAAGCCCGGTGTTGGTGGACGAACACAATTCGCCGAAGCGGAACATGGTGATTTGTTTACCGGAGCGTACCGGAGTCTTTGATGCAAAGCAAAGTCTTAACAAGCAGCGTATCAGCGCTGCCCTTCCCCGGCTTCAAACACCCGGAGCATGGTTAAAAGGGGAAAATGTGTGAGAAGCCGAGATTCAGAGAAATTCACACAGCCAAGTGCTTTGGCCTCGCGCGGCGGGTAGTGCCCTGCATTTGAGTACGAGCCCACCACGCAATTCCTGCGAGCATGGCGATAGCCAGAATGATCACGATCCACATCCACCACTGCATGAACGAGGTTTTTTCGTTGAAAACATCAATCTCGTCTGGATCTAGGGCGACACGTTCGGCGTGAATGAGCAGCCGGTGAGTATTAATCCCGTAGGGCGTACAGGTTATCAACGTCAAAAGGTCTTCGCCAGGTTTATTTGACAAAGAATCTGTCTGATCAGGAAGGACAACCTCGGTGTCATAAACCCTATACTTCATCTTTTCACCGAATGTGGAGACATAGATGGAATCTCCAACACCGACGTCGATCAGATTGTCAAAAAGCGAAGCATGTGGCAGACCTGTGTGACCAGTAATGACTGAGTGGGTGCTTGATCCACCTACGGGCAGGGAAGACCCATACAGGTGGCCGAGACCTTTGTTAAGCACCTCGTCGGAGGTGCCGTGGTATACAGGCAGGCGTATATCAACTGACGGAATGACCACCTGCGACATTGCCGGCAACTCCGACAACTGAGCTAAGTAAGCCTGGTAATCAACATTGTCATCCGAGATACGCATCAACCACGGATCTAGGATAGGACCCTTGCTGGCTGTCTCGTTGTAGTTGCGTGCGGCCGCTACCTTGTCGAGCAGCCAGCTCGGATCGTCATGCTGCTCAACAATCATCGACTCGTATCGCTCAGCCACGCGCTCCTGAGACCTATTGTTCCATTGCGTGGAAATGACTGGGTAAAGCATCACCGCGACACCGAGAAGTACCAGAAGGGCTGGCAAAAAGACACCACGCCTCAGGTTACGCGGCCGGTCGCCTTCGCCACCACCGTGCGGCTCAGTGCCCAGGGTGCTCGGGGCTGCGGGAGGGTTTACGTTCACTGGAGTCAATTCCTCGCGTTGGGAGATTTGTATGGGGCCCGTTGGTACGGGAACGAGGGCGTCACCAGGTTGGCGACGCCCTCATTTGCCGGGATCGGTAGATCTTATGCTGCGGAGTTGCGACGAGCGGCGTAAATGCCGCCACCGGCAATCACGATACCGAGCGCGATCAGCAGGAAGACACCAGCGCCACCCGTCTGTGGCAGACGGGGAGTCGTGTCCTTAATGTTCACGACCTCACCTGTGTTATCGCCAACGGTGATCGGAAGCGTCTTACCCGCATTGTCCTTTGTGAGGTTGAACAGGATCGGGGTGGACAATAGCTCAAACCCAGTGGGGGATTTCGTTTCCACCAAGCAGTAGTTCTTCCACTTGTTAACCTTAACGGCCGAGTCCGTGTAGTCATTGACGTGCAGACCAGAGATGGTTACCAGCCCATTGTCGCCGGATATAAAGGTTCTTTGGCCTCCGACACTTTGAAGAGCGTCGGTCTCGTTCTGGATGTTAGCCGAGCAGGTGTCCGCATTAGTTCCGTACACCTGGAACTCAGCGCCCTCTAATCCTTTCCTATCCTCGCCTACCTTAGTGAATTGGATACCCGAGAAGTAAGTGTTTACCTCCTCAGTCGGAATCTCTGGTGGGGGGCCACCGGGACCCGTGGGCGGAGTCGGGCCACCCGGGTCAGGCGTAGCGCCCTGGGAAGTGGTCGGGTCGTTCTGAATGTGGATCGCTTGGTTCGGCAGCTTACCTCCTGCGGGCATCTTCACGACTTTGGCAGTGATCTTGACAGAGACCTTTGTACCGTTTTGGATCTTCCCCAAACCCGTTTCGTTGAAGATCACCTGGATCGTCTGCCCATCACGGTGAACCGTGTAATCGGTGCCCTCCGCGTAACCGTCCACCACGACTGTAGCGTTTTCGGCATCGAGGCTCGCATCAAGCGTATCCTTAATTCGGTAGACCGTGCGTTTTTGGCTTGCGGCGAAAGTACGCGCGGTCGTATCAATGGTGTAGGTCACGCTCTGGCCGACGTTCTGCCCGCTGTCCTCCACCTTCTTCGTGGGCTTGGTGCTGTTGTAGTTCTTCGGGTAGGCGACAACGTCGTACTGCCAGGTGGTCCCGCCGGCCCCGGCGTTACCCGCGGTCATCGGGATGAAGACTAAGAAAGGAGCAGCCGGGGTGTAGCCCTCGGGGGTCTTCGTTTCTTCAACGAGGTAGACGCCCACTGCAAGGTTCTCGAACTTCGCTGTGCCTTGGTCTGCAGTAGTACGTGCTCCGATTTCCTCCAAGTTACTTGCCTCGATTTCCGCGGGAGTCAGCTTGCTTGCTGCGAGGAGACCTGCGTTCGTGGACAAATTCGCGCTTTTGACCTTAGAGAGGGTGAATTCGACTCCGTTAAGAGCTTGTCCCGTAACGCCAGTGTTTTCAACACCTGCCGCATCGTCCAACCTGGTGGGGTTCGCACGTTTGTGGAGTGTGAGGCTTCCTTGCTTACTCATGTCGATCGTGGAGTTGCCCGTTTGCGCGAAAACTGGCTGTTCAAAGGCCAGCATCGACGCTCCGGAGATCGACAGACCTGCCGCCAACGCAAGGGCGGCTGTTTTCTTCATGGAATTGACCATAAGGTCACCTTTCAAATACTTACCGGATTTCCCGATTCGCCTCGGCGGTTCCGGGGGGTAGTTCGGAATGGATCCGCGTTGTGGTTTCGCCAAGGGTCTCCCACGTGTGAGCTCCTAGACTGAGCCTTCTTTTGGGATTATCTGTGACGCTGAGTGCAGTTTACATCGGTCTTTTATAGTACGCAAATGTTGATTTGCGAATATGTTTACGCAACCCTGGGCTTTTCAAGTTTACGTTATCCCACCTGCCATTTTCGAGTATTTCCGGAGTCACATGACAGGGGTCTTGAGCGAAACTATCGCCGCCACTGAGACAGCGGTGGACACTGGAGCACGCAAAGACAATCCTGAACATATCCAGCAGATTGAAGTTGGCGCCTCTGGCTTGGACCCGTTGAGCTAGTTGCCCACGACCCTTGCCGCACAACCGGCGATCTCTCCTGTTGCGCGCGGCTTTCCTTTTCTTCACAAGGATAGTTTGTCGCCGCTGCGTGTGGGTTGCGCAGTGCGGCGACGCGAACACACTCGAAAAACGCGCCAAACTAGCCGCCCTAGCGCTCCAGCCACTGCGAGCGAAACAGGCCGTGGCGTGAGCATGCCGCTTCCCACCCCAAAGGGTTGATCTTGACCACCATGCGTCGCCCACACAGAGGGCAGATTCGGGGAGCGTCGTTGGGGCGATCTTGACAAACGGCGAAGGTGGCTGCGCCGGAGAGGATGGCGTCGGCAAGCGCGGTGCTGTGTGGAACTTTCACGCCTACATTGCCTTGATGGTCTGCTCGATGGCGGTACCACCTGGCAAAACCGGAGAAATACCCAGGTTGCGACCCGGCGTGAGCTTATCAACAAGGTCGCGGTCGCGCTCGATTGGGCGCCCCAGGGTAGTGAGGTAATTGCCCCCGATAATGGCGTTGGCTCCGCCGAGGAGACCGGCTTCGGTGCCGTCGTCGCCAAGCGCAAGTTCCGTGCCTCCCGCGAAACGCAACTGTGCTTTCGGCATAGCCAAACGGAAAGCTGCGACGGCACGCAGCGCCTCGCCCTGAGGGACCAATGAACGGTGAGCGAAGGGAGTTCCCGGGCGAGGGTCGAGGAAGTTCAGCGGAACCTCGTGAGGCTCTACCTCCGCGAGCTGGGTAGCAAACTCGGCGCGTTGCTCAAAAGTCTCACCCAGGCCGATGATGCCGCCGCAGCAGGTTTCCATGCCTTCGGCACGCACGTAGTCGAGGGTGTTCTTGCGCTCCTCCCAAGTGTGGGTGGTCACGACGTTAGGAAAGAAGGAACGCGAGGTTTCAAGGTTGTGGTTGTAGCGGCTTACGCCCATTTGGCGTAGTTGCTTGGCCTGTTCGCGGGTGAGAATGCCCAGGGAGGCGGAAATCGAGATGTCGACCTCCGCATGGATGGCGGTAATCGCTTCAGCAACCTGGTCGAGCAGGCTTTGGGTTGGGCCTTTAACTGCGGCGACGATGCAGAACTCGCTGGCCCCCATCTTCTCTGACTGCTTGGCGGCCTCCACCAGCTCGGCAATGTCGAGGGTGACTGCGCGGACCGGGGATTCGAAAAGGCCAGACTGTGAACAAAAGTGACAGTCCTCGGGGCAGCCGCCGGTCTTGAGCGAAATGATGCCTTCCAAGCTGATCTCTACCCCGCAGTGGCGGATGCGGACTTGGTGGGCGAGGGCGAGAAGGTCGTTGAGGTGATCGTCGCCAAGCTGGAGGACGTCCAGTAGCTCGTTTTGGTTGAGGCCTTCGCCGCTTTCCAGGGCTTTCGCGCGGGCGACCTCGAGGATCTGTGCAGACATAAGTCAACTCCGTTCAATCGTGGTGGCATCACTATAACGCAACCATTGAACGGTGTTCAGGATCAACCGGTGCTCAGCCCGTGTACGGGAAGGCAAGGCGCGAACCTTTCCATAACGACGCCGACACACAGACCTCAGGCCGACGCTTTCGCAGCACCACAAACCCGTCAACATTCACCTGCGAAAATGCAGCGCAGCGGACCTTTGCGGGGCGAAGAAATGTAGGGTCTTTCCCATGTCTGAGACAAACGACCACGACGAACAACTCACACAGGACGCGGTCGGGCTGCTGAAAAAGCTCATCCGCAACGCCTGCGTCAACGACGGAACCCCAAACTCGGGCCAGGAGGTGCGCAACGCCAACACCCTGGAAGAGTTCTTCGCCGGATCCGGCGCGATTGTGCGCCGCTTCGAATCCCACCCGGGCCGAGTCTCCATCGCGTTTACCGTGGAGGGCTGCGACCCAGATGCAGAACCATTGACGCTCATGGGGCATACGGACGTGGTGCCCGTTGACAGGCCGAAATGGAGCATGGATCCTTTCGCAGCGGAGGAAATCAACGGCCGCATCTACGGCCGCGGCGCCACCGACATGCTCTATATCACCGCCGCGATGGCGGCTGTGACCCGCGACGTTGCCCGCGGCTCCACTGCCCCGCGCGGCACCCTGACGTTTGTAGGCCTAGCCGATGAGGAGGCCCGCGGTGGCCTCGGCGCCGGCTGGATCGCCGAGAACGACCCCGAAGCCTTCAACTGGAAAAACTGCCTGTCCGAGGAGGGTGGCTCGCACCTGCCGGTACAGGATGGCTCAGATGCGCTGATAGTGGTTGTCGGGGAAAAGGGTGCCGCGCAGCGCCGGCTCGTGGTTCACGGCGACGCCGGCCACGGCTCCACCCCCTACGGCCGCGACCTTGCCGTCGCCCGCATCGCAGAAGTTGCGCGCCGCGTTGCCGCGATCGATCCCCCGGTGCGCTCCGACGAGTTGTGGGAGGGCTACGTCAAAGCCTTCCGCTTCGATCCCGACACCGAAAAGCAGCTTCTCGGCGGGGAGGGTTATGAAAACCTGGGCGGGCTTGCCCGCTATTCCCATGCGATGAGCCACTTGACCATTGCGCCGACGGTGCTTAGGGCTGGCGCCGCCATCAACGTCTTTCCTTCGACTGCGTATCTTGAGCTGGACATTCGCCCGTTGCCGGGGCACACGCAAGACGAAATCGACGAGATGTTGCGCGAGGCCTTAGGCGAGCTTGCCGGGGAGGTGGAAATTCAGCACCTCATCACCGAGGATGCGACAGTCTCTCCCACCTTTGGCCCGCTTTACGACGCCCTACTCGCCACCTTCCAGGAGTTCTTTCCTGGCACCCCGGTCGTTCCGACCATCGCCGCGGGTGGCTCGGATTTGCGCTTCGCCCGCGCCAAGGGCGGGGTGGGCTACGGCTTCGCTTTGCACTCGAAGGAGCAGACGCTGGGCAGCGTGCTCAATCAGCTTCACAGCCACGACGAGTACGTCGAGCTTGCCGACGTCGACTTGACCACCCGCGCTTACCGCTCACTGGTGCGACGCTTCCTGGGCGCCTAAGAGTCTCCCCTACCTCACTGGCCCCATCCGTGTCATACTTGTGTGTATGAAGACTCAGTTGCGCACCTTTGCTCTCACCTCCGCCCTATGCTGCACCCTCACCGTCGGACTCATCGCCTCCCCTGCCGCCAGCGCCGACCAGATCGACGACGCCCTAGCGGCGCTACCCTCCGGCCCGATCAGTTGCGAACAGGCGAAGCGCTACTGGACTAACGACGCCGACTACAACACCCGCGTGCGTCAAGCCCGCGCCATCGCCATGTTCGACCGCCGTGGCCCGCAAATCCTCGACGCCCTCGCTCGCGTCGACGAGGCCGCCACCCGCTGCGGCCTCAAAGGCACCAACAGTAACGCCCCATCCCAGCAAGCACCCGCGCCTGCTCAACCCGCGCCCGCTCAACCCGCACCCCAGGGCCAACCCGCGCCCCAGGGCCAATTGATCGTCTTGGCCCCGCAGGGCGTTGCCACCTTCGACGTGCCGGTGGCCGGGGTGGCAACCCTGCGCCTGCCCGACTTGGGCAAGATCCTGCGGGACCTCATTGCCCAAAACGGTGGCTCCTCGCTGCCGAACTTCCCGGCCTAACGGTTATTGCGCACTCCACTCGTAGAGCGTCTCCCCGCCCGAGTGGATGCGCACTCCGGGGGCGGGAGTCAGGTGGGCGTCGGCAAGCAACTCGCGCTCGCCGTCGAAAACGCGCAGGGAGATAGTCTCGTTGGTTTTATCCACAACCTCGATGTCCGCGTGCGTAAGCCACGAGTGACGGCGGCGCAGACCGATAAGCGCCTGGTGCTGCTTAAAAACCCAGCGGCCCAGCTCCGACAGCTCCCCCGGAGTGGCCGGCAGTGCGGGGCGCACCGCATCATCGGCGGAAAAGCCCTCGCCGCGCGTGCCCTCGAAGCCCTGCTCGTCGCCGTAGTAAATGCTCGGCATGCCCGGAACAACCATCACAATCGCCAGAGCGATGATCTCCCCCGACTGACCGACAAGGCTGGCGATACGGTCAACGTCGTGGTTGCCGATGAACGTGTTAGGCAACACTCGCTGGGCAATGTCGCGGTGGCGGCTGATCGCGTGGTCAAGCTCGAAGAAATTCACATCCTTGATCGATGACCAGATCGCCTTCCACAGCTCGTACTGCGTCACCGAATCATACGTGCCGGCCTCGGCGAGCCCCGCGTAGTCGCCGTGGATGACCTCACCCAAAAACAGCGCCTCGGGGAACTCCTGGCGCACCCGGCCTATTACTTCCGCCCAGAACTGCCCCGGCACCGAATACGCCACATCGAGGCGCCATCCTGCGATACCACGGCGCAACCAATGCAACATCACATCGGCGACGAGGTCTGTGACCCTGTCGTCGCCGTGGTGCAACGTAGCCAAGTCCTCGTGGCCCTCCCAGTTCGTCGCGCCAGCCAGACCCTCATCCACCAGCGGGTGGCTCGCTGCGACGTGGTTGAACACTCCGTCTAGCATGACGTTGATGCCGCGGCTGTGGCACTCGCTGATGAGCCAGTCGAAATCCGCGTCGTCGCCGAGGCGTGCGTCGATGCGGTAGTGGTCGAGCGTGTCGTAGCCGTGCCCCACTGACTCAAAAATCGGCCCGAGCAGCAGCCCATTACACCCGAGCTCAATGAGGTAATCCAGCCAGGGGCCGAGATCGCGCAGCCTGTGCCCGGAATCATCGCCCTGCCGGTCACGCACCGGCGCACCAGTAGCTCCGAGCGGGTAGACATGCCACCAGATAGTCTGGGAAATCATCGCAACTCCTTCAACGGTCCTTGCAAGCCAGGCTACGTCGAAGCGCCGCTTGGATCAGGCAGCAGGTAGATGTGGTGGGTCAATGCTGGTCAAGCTGGCATTGCTTGTCAGCGCCTACACATCACCCAGTCTCTACCCCCCTCTTGCGCTTCGGGCGCTGCTTTTGCTTTGGCCTGTGCCCTGTTATTTGCGGGTGTGGGCCACCCCCAAGCTCACCGCTGCCCCTACCTCTCCGTCGAGCGGCGGCGCAGCCCGCTGAGGCGTCTGCGCCAATCCTCGGTGAGTTCCTTGTAGCGGTCCTCATGCGGGAGTAGTCCGCGGTGGGTGAGTTTGACGCGGGTGTCGCCGTCGTTGCCGTCTTCCAATTCGAAGATGACATCGGTGTCGCGCCACTTCGAGTCGTCCTTGTCACTGTCGGAGGGTTCAACGTGCCAGACCAGGCGGTCGCCGTCGCTTGCTTCTCCAACGGTAAATTCGGCGTAGTCATCTTCGCTTTCCATGCGGAACCCGTCGCCAAGTTCTTGGTTGTCGCCGCCGACGATGCCTTCCCACCAGTCTTTCGGGTTGCGGATCGCATCGTAGACATCTTTGCGCGGCGCGTTGATGTCGAAGCTGGTGGAGAAGTCTTTGATGGCTTGGACGTAGGTGCCGTCGGAAAATTCGTAGTCCGGCATGGCTCCCTCCGGGTCGTAAATGCGCACTTCGCAGCCGGAGTCGCGAAACTCTTTGAAACCTTCCTTGATCAGCATGCGCCCGGCCTTGTTGAAACTGGTCACACGAGACACGTCGAGCACCAGATAGCGCGTGTCCAGGTTCATGTCGGACAGGTCGTGGATGATTTTTTCGGCAGCGGTGAAGTTGATCATGCCTTGCAGCTCGACGACGGTGCGGTCGTGTCCGCGGTCGACGGACTTGATGCCCGGCGCGGCGTAGTAGTCGGAGGACATGAGGTTTAAGCCGAGGGATTGGGACAGCTCCCCGAAGATCTTCACGCCGCGCACGGAGTTGCCCTCCTTGTTCAGACGCGGGCTAAACGACGCTATCCCCAACTGCCCCGGCATCGTCCCGATCAGGCCCCCGGAGACACCGGACTTGGCGGGGATACCCACCTGAACCATCCAGCGCCCCGAGCCGTCGTACATGCCTGCCGAAGTCATCACGGCCTGCACGATGCGGCACGTTTTTGCGGACAGCACGCGCTGCTTGGTAACAGGTTGGATTCCGCCATTGGCCAGCGTCGCCGCCATGACGGCAAGATCTTTGATGGTGACCATAATGGAGCACTGCTGGGTGTAGCTGTTGACCGCGTCGTGGGCGGAGTCGCTGATCATGCCGACTTCGCGCAGCAGGTGCGCAATGCCCTTGTTGCGGTGCGCGCTGGTCAACTCGTTTTCCACAATGTTTTGGTCAATGCTTAGCTCACGGCCGGCCAAACGCGACAGAAAAGCGCGGATCTTCTCCACCCGCTCGTTGACCGTGCAGCTCGAACCGTTGATCAACTGGTTGACGGTGATGGCGCCCGCGTTGATCATGGGGTTTTCGGGGCGGTTGGTGGCGTCGTCAAGCGAAATTGCGTTGAAAGCCTCGCCGGAAGGCTCCACCCCCACAAACTTGTGTACCTCGTCCGCGCCGAGCTCCTCAATTGCCAGCGCATAGACGAAAGGTTTGGAGATGGACTGGATCGAAAACTCGTAATCCTCATCGCCCACCGCATAAAGGTGTCCACTGGCGGTGCACACCGCCAGGCCCAGCTTGTCCGGATCGGCGTCCTTTAGGGCCTCGATATAATCGGCTACCTCGCCGTCATTGTCATCGCGGACGAGATTGAGAATACGGTGAAGGTACTCGGGCACAGGGGTTGGCATAGGCGCCAGTGTACTGGGGGTGCGCCGTTTATCGGCGCGAGCGAGCCATGGGCAGGTGCCCTGAAATAGTGCATCAAGGGCAGCACCGAGGAACACGCAGTCGCCGGATCCGAGTCGATTCACAAGCGAAAGCTCACACGCTGACGACCTGGCATCTAGCCGCCGCCGGACCGCGAGATGCATTGGCTGCAAAACCTTCTACGTTTGGGCAAAGAGCGCAACTCGCTACCCTCAAACCATGACCGACAAGCGCCTCGCCCTGACCACCCTGGCCGTCACAGTCGTCGGCGTGCTGGTTCACGGCCTCGCCGCAGCGCGCGGGTGGCTCTATTGGGACGATCTGATCCTGCAGTCGAAGGCGCGCGAACTGGGCCTGGGCGCGGCCCTTTTCACCCCGCACGACGGCCACCTCATGCCCGCCGCGTGGGTAGTCGAGTGGCTTTTAGCCACCTACGCGCCGTTGAACTGGCCGGCGGCGTTGTCGGTGCTGATCTGTCTGCAAGCCCTAGCCGCCGCGGCAGTCGCCTGGTCTGCCCGCCAATTCGCGGGCAGGTGGGCGCCGCTGCCAGTAGCGATCTACCTGGCCACCCCACTGACCCTGCCGGTGAGCACCTGGCTAGCAGCCGGGATCAACACCCTGCCCATGCACGCAGCGCTGGCGATGGTGCTCGGGCATGCAGCTCGCGGCAAAGGCGGCGACACGGTCAAGGCAGCCGGGTGGCTGATCTTCGGGTTGATGTTCAACGAGCGCGCACTATTGATTACTCCGCTGGCGCTAATGTCGTTGGCCTGTTGGGGCTACCGCGACCGCATCCGCCCCCTGGCCACCGCTTTGGCCGCCCCGACGATCGCGTGGGCTGCGATCTACCTTGCGCTTGCACCCCCGTACACCAGCGCCGAGCAGCGTGTTAGCCTTCTTGCGCTGCTGTGGCGCGGCTACGCGGAAGGCTTAGCGCCCACCGCCGCGGGCGGGCCGTGGCTGTGGCAGCGCTGGCACCCCTCTCCCCCGTTCGCGCACGCACCCCTGCCGCTCATTGTGCTCGGCGCGCTGGTGGTGGGTGTGGTGCTGTGGTGGGGGCGCCGTCACGCACTCGTGTGGCTGCCCGCGCTGCTTTACCCCGTGGTGCCGATCGTGTCGTTGTGGTGGTTGCGCTCCGGCGGCGACACGGCGGTGGAAATTGTGCTGACCTTGCGCCATCTCAGCGAAGTCGCCGTGCTGGTCGCTCTCGCGCTGGCAGTGCTGTCACCCCGCCTGCGCATCCCGCCGCTCGCCGTCGCAGCCTTCGTCGCATCTTCGCTGGTCAGCACCGTCACCTTCGCGGCTTCATGGAGTCAACAGCCGGCGCGCGTGTACTTTTCCGCCCTGCGCTTTCCTGGCTTGAATCAGGATGTGCCGGCCGAGGTGCTTTTGCCCGTCGCGCACCCACACAACCGGCTCGACCACCTAGCCCCGTGGCTGGTCACCACCTCAACAACGGAGCCGACGCTTATCGACGCCACCGGCACCCGCCACCCCGCCGCCCTCATGCCCTCCCGCGCCAGCTTTGACGCCTGCACCGACAACGGCGCCGCCGAACTTCTCCTCGACGGGCCGCTTTACAACCTCGAGTGGACCGTGCTGCTCAACTACAACGCCTCCGCCGACGGGACCGCGCACATTTCCTTAGACGGCGAAGCCGTTGAGGTGCCGGTGAACAAGGGGGTGCACCAAGTGTGGGTGCGCGTTGCCGGCGGTGGGGCGCGGATAAACGTGCGCTCCGAGGTGGAGCTTTGCTTCGGCCGCAGCGAGGTTGGCCAGCTTCTGCCCTCCGATTAAAACTGCACTGTTGCTTGGGAGGTCTCACTGTCTGGAAGACTTCTCACCACAAAGTCTCATGCCATGCGCATGTGAAACCTTCCTGCCACCCGGGACCCCGTTGACGCTCTTTCCGAAACTGCCGCCGAAAAACCGGCCCCTGCGAAGTCGTTGGTGAGGCTGGTCACGCGCAACGCAGGCACATGCTAGCGCCGCGGTGAACTTTGCAAAAGGGGCCTCGCTTTTTCTCCCCGCTGCTCCTCCATCCGCTGGGCGTTGCTGGCCGCACCTCGCCTGTTGGGTGAGGTTGAACCCTCAGATGCCCCACCGCTTTTTCACCTTGGCTCAAAGGGAGGAGGGCCAGCTGTACACCGAGATGGAAATTGCGCTTCTGCCGCAAAGCTTTATCCCTGGTGTCGAACAAAGCAGCGTGCACCACCGAGTCGCAGATCCTCAGAATTGAAACCGGGCCGAAAGCCGGACGAGGAGTAACTCCTGCATCCACCGACGTAGTAAGCGCCGCTGCCGTGATCGACACGTTTCCACTGCGTCGCATCGCGCCGCGCGCTTGCAACAACAAGAACAAAAGCACAGTGGTGATGGGGACATCTTCAATCCGAAAAACGCAGCGAGATCTGCTGTCGAATGAAACTGGACTGTGTTTTAATCGTTTCACAACGCCCGGCAGCAACATGCGGCACTGGCACTCGTTTTCTGTTCCCCTGAGCGCTCGGAGGTTTCTGTGGCCCCTAACTACGTCGTGTTGCAGGTCGTGCTGAAGGAGAAGTTCCTCGGAACCGGATCCGGAAATCTGTCCGAACTTGAGAATGTCATCAATAAGCAATGCTCCAAGGGTTTCCGCCTGCACACGATCACCACTGCCTCATCAGGTAGTAAAGGGTGGGCAGGCGGCGACCGCATCCAAGCCACGATGGTTTTCGAAAGCCTCTAATCCTGCATTCACCGGGGTGCAGGCACAGCAAGCCGGGAAAGGGTGCCGCAGCCACACTTTTTGCCCTCCACAAGGGCGGTTTCGCGCACCTTAATCCTGTAAAAAGCCGCCACTGTTTAAGCCCTGGTGTGGGGTGAGCCTGTGCGGGAAAAGCCCGCCAACTACCTCCAGTACCTTCCGCGTTGCCGCAGCCCCGATTTTTCTCTCCCCGGCGTCGGTTGGGTCACAAAGGCAAGCGCTGCGTGTTTTGGGGTGATGTCCGGCGCCTGCACCGTCTTTTGCCCTGTCCTTTCAGTAGAGACACGTGAGGTTGACAAAGCCGGCCGCTTTTGGTTTTCCTTCCACCTTTTTTCTAGCCCGCCGCCTGCACATCACCCGATTTGGGGTTGTCGCGGAAACACCACCAGGTGGCGGCAGCGAAGGCAACTGCGGCGCCGCCAAGAAGCACGATGACCCCGGAATAGGCGGTGGTGTAGGCCGTTTCGAAGGGCATGGTCCGCTGGTTGGCTTCCAGCCAACGCGGCAAAAGGGAGCCGGTGACAGCAACTGTGGTCAGCGTTCCCAGTTCGTAGGAGACTTCCTCTACTCCGGCGGCCATGCCTGAGCGTTTCAGCGGGGCGGCGCCGATGATGGCGATGGAGCTGACCGACATTACCGAACCGGCACTCCAACCCACCACGGCCAGTCCGGCCAACAGCCAGCCCATCCGGTCGTGTTGTGTCGCCCAGTGGATCAGCCAAGCTCCCGCTGCGGCGGTGACGAACCCACCGGTGATCAGTGGGAGAAAGCCAATGCGGTGAAGGAATGCGCCGCCGAGAGTGGAAGCGGGGATGGCGCAGGCGGCCATGACCATCACCGTCAGCCCGGCGTGGAGGGGGCTGAAGGCGTCGGCAAGCTGTAGCTTCTGCGTCGTCATCAGCTCGGTGCCGGCAAGCACCACCATTCCTCCGGCGGCGGCGAGCACGCCGCCGGTGAACATACGCGAACGGAAGATGTCGAAGGTGAGCAGGGGGTCGCGCAGCTTCGCTTGACGGCGCACAAACAACGCCCCAGCCACAACCGAAACCGCCGCCGCCCCGGCAATCAGCGCGGCCCTTCCATGTGGGCTCGCACTCTCCTTAATCACCATCGTGGCCGCCGACAACGCGAACAGAGCGTAGACGGAGGAAACCACATCCCAGTGCTTGTCGGGGTTGGGCATGTTTTCCGGCGCCAGCGCAACAGTCAAAGCGAGGGCGATGACAACGACAGGGACATTAATGAGAAAAACGGAGCCCCACCAGAAATGCTCAAGCAACGCGCCGCCGACGACGGGCCCCGCGCCCGCACCGACGACCGCCACCGATCCCCAGATTCCGATAGCCGTGTTGCGTTCACGCTCGTCAGAAAAGGTCAGGCGGATCAGGGCGAGGGTGGCCGGCATCATTGTGGCACCCCCCACTCCGAGCGCGCCGCGGGCCGCGATGAGCGCCAAGGCAGACGGAGCGAAGGCAGCAGCGAGTGAGGCTAACCCGAAGATGACCAGTCCCGTGATGAACATTAAGCGGTGGCCGATTTTGTCACCGAGAGTGCCGGTGCCCAGCAATAACCCGGCGAGCACAAGCGGGTAGGCGTTGATGATCCATAAAGACTCGGTGCTCGTCGCCCCCAGTTGGGATTCCAGCACGGGCAAAGCCGTGTAGAGAATCGAATTGTCTAATCCGATCATGAATAGGCCGAGCGAGATAACAGCAAAGAAGGCCCAGCGCTGCGCTGGTGTCGAACTGTTCATCATGCACCGCGCGGGAAGCGGATCGAGGTGCCCACCGCTTCACCTTCCCGGATGGGCCACCAGCCGTCGGTTTTTTCGGTGGGGCGGTCGTCTTGGTTGATGAACCAGTCGTCGTCGGTGAACCACGTGCTGGGTGCCCATTCGATGGTCTCATCGCTAAATGCGGCGTGTGTAAAGGAGCTGCGGGTCAGCTCGCTGTGGTCACGCATGCCGAAAGTGGACCAGTGCGGGCCCGAGTAGGTGATTAGGCCCGTGCGTGCATACAGCGCGTTTTGCAGGGCGGTTACATCTGAGTGTCCGCAGAAAAATGTGGGGTGGGCGGCGATGAGGTCGGAGTCGAGAAATGGTGGCAGTTCGTTGGTGTTAAACCCGCCGATCACCGACAAGATGCCAGCAACGTCCGGGTCGGTGAAAGCGTCGTGGATGTCGCTCACGCGGGAATCGACCTCGGAGGTGTAAAACTCGTCAGATTCCTCCACATTGTTGCCGAAGGTGACGGTGAGCCCCAGATCGTTGAGACGCTGCGTGGCCAGGTGTGAGAGGAAGTCACCCGCCTGGCCGTCTACGACATACGGCAGCGAGCGCGATGGGGTGACTACTCGCACGGTTGATCCTGGGGTTAAAGGGGCGGGGTACACGTGTTTCTCCTTGCTTGGAGGCGGTTTGATTCTCCGCCAAGCCTAGCCGACGCCGTGTCAGTTGCGGCACGGGTGCCTGCCGGCCACACCTAAGTAGCATAACTATCTAGATGGCGTTACTTTCTAGGTGTGGCTCTGCAAGATTCTTTTCCTTCCCATTGCCTCCGCGCCGTGCTACCGATGGCGGTGCTTCAGGTCCTGGAGCGCGACAAAACCTACGGCTACGAAATCGCCGCCCTCCTGCTCGAGTCCGGCTTCGGAGATATCAAGGGAGGCACGCTCTACCCGCTGCTTGGGCGCCTCGAACGCGTCGGCTTGGTACGCACGCAGTGGCGCAGTGGCACCTTTGGGCCGGGGCGCAAGTACTACGCACTCACCGAGGCGGGCCGGGAGGAACTCGCCGCGCTGAAAGAATTATGGGCCCATTTCAGCGCCACTACTGCAACCCACTTGGGCTTGGAAAGAGTATCCAACGGCGAAACACAAACTTGAGCGTGATCTCACACCCACCATCAACCCAGTACGGGCCGAAACCTTCGTTGTCGACGCTCGCCTGCGCGAGGTCCCTGGCACCACCATCGACGACGCCCGCGGTGGAGTTAACGGCCACCCGTCGCGCCCGGCGCGAAAGGAGGCGGCGTCGATAACGCAGGAAGTTCAACCGCAGGGACCGTCCTTATGGTGGCTTCTCGTCCCCGCTTTTTCGAGATTGCAGGCGTGTCCTCGGCCTCAACGACGTGGTTTGCTTCGTGTTCGGCGCGGCCAACATCGTTGTTGTGGCTAAGACGTGAGGGCCATAGACTGAAGCGTGCGCCGTGCGGGTGCTATGGGGCGTCCCCGTTTTCCTTCGGGGCGTTTTCCGGATGATGGACCGCTCGGCGCACGGCACGGCCTGCGGGCCAATGGGGTTCAAGTCCCCTGATCCCTTCTATAAGTGTTCCGCCACCGCCCGGGAATGAGCTTCCCGGTGGCCCGCGGCCCGGTACCGAAGCAAGCACGCGTGCTTGCCCACGCACCGCTGCCCCGCCACCGGTTGGCCCCGCGCGGGGCTGAACCATACAACGTAAGGCGTGGTGGTGACCTATGCTTAGCAGGCGTTTCAAACGCAATTCCGATGACGGGTGGTCGATGTATCTGCCGGAAGCACACACTGAAACATGGCAGCGCTCTTTCCCGCGCAGTCCCGCGCCCAAGCCTGGCCATGTGGTGCTGCGCTCCCGAAACGGCGAAGTAACCGTGGTCAACCGTCCCGGGCTTTCCCAACCTTTTGACCTCTTTCGGCAGGTTGACCAGCGGCGCAGTCAACTCTCCTTCGCCCCGCAGTCAGTTCCGACGGCGCAGGGCCTAGATGTCACGCTGACCTTCGTGCTGACTACACGGGTCGTGGATGCAGTGCGCTACGTCACCTCCTCGGCGGATCCCAACCGTGAGGTTTATTTAGCTGCCCAGATCGCTTTGCGTGAACTCGTCTCCACAATGCAGCTCAACGAGCTCGTGGGCACTCGGATAGACCTATCCCCTGTCGCCGCGGCGGCAGCGAAAGCGGCCCGCGACGTCGGCCTCGAAATCGTCGGCACCATCCACCTCAAAGACATCACTTTGCCGCACCGTATCACGGACGCACTTAGCCAGGCTGAGGTGGACAAACTCGCGGCGGAAACTGACCTGGAGCGTGCCCGCACCGAGGTCAAAATCACCCGGGCGCGGATGGGTACGGCCAAAGTTCTGGAGCAAAATCCGCTGCTGGCGAAAATCCGCTTGCTTGAGGCACTGCCGCCCGGCACGACGCTCGAGGTGCGCGACAGCAATTAAGCACAAGCAGATCAAAGCGCTGCGCCTTCTCCGCGGCACTGGCAACCTCCCATGACAAATGTCATGTGAACCGATGACAAACGGCTCTACCAGCAGCCTTGTTTGGCTACGACACTGTGGGGCATGGGCACAGTAATTGAAGTCAAGGAGATGACAAGGAGGTACGGGGATTTTGCGGCCGTCGATAAGCTCAGCCTTTCCGTACGCTCCGGCGAGATCTACGGTCTGCTGGGCACAAACGGCGCCGGCAAAACCTCCACCCTCGAAGTGATTGAGGGCCTGAAGCGGCCAGACGAGGGCACGGTGCGCGTCCTCGGAATGGATCCGGTGCGCGAGCGAGCCGAAGTCCGCCCCCGCTTGGGCATCATGCTGCAAGCCGGGGGCCTGCCGCAGGCTTTGACCGTGAAAGAATCTATCGCAATGTGGGCAGGTACCTGTTCTACGCCACGGCCCGTCGCGAAAGTCTTGGAGGAAGTCCAGCTCACCCACCGCGCAGACGTGATGGTCGGCGCGATCTCGGGTGGTGAGCAGCGACGCCTCGACTTAGCGTGCGCCCTCGTGGGTGACCCGGATGTACTCTTTCTCGACGAACCGACAACGGGCCTGGACCCAGAGTCCCGCCGCCACGTCTGGGGCCTGCTGCAGGAGCTCAACAAACGGGGGGTGACGATGATCCTCACCACCCACTACCTCGACGAAGCGCAACACCTGTGTGACCGCCTGGCCATCATGGATCGTGGCCGCATCAAAGCTGAGGGAAGCGTCGCGCAACTGAGAGCACAGCAACCCGCCCACCTGCGCTACCGCCGCGACGGGCACATGGTGGAAATTCCTACCTTCGACCTACAAGGCGAAGCACACGCCCTGTTGTCCTGGGCCCACGACAACAACGTGGTGCTAGAGGATTTCGCGGCGCAACCAGCCACACTAGAGCAGGTTTTTCTAAACATCGCAGCCAACGACACCGAGGGAGTCACCCCATGAAACGCATCCTGGCTTTGGGCTGGGCCGAAACTAAGCAACTATTTCGCAACCCCCTACTTGCCTCCATGCTGCCCTGGCCCATCGCCATTGCAGTGTTCATGGTGGCGGTCGTTGACGGGCCCTCAGGCATCTTTTTGGCGGCGGGAGCATTCATCCTTATCAACCTGAGTTTCATCGTGTACTACTCGGCGTTGTCCATGATCACGACCCGGCGCGATGAAAGAGTGCTCATGCGCCTGCGCACGGGTGAGGCCCGCGACTGGGAGATCCTGACCGCCTCCGCTTTTCCGCTGGCTGCATTGACCGTCCTGTTGACGCCGCTGACCGTGGTGGCGGTGGATGTTTTTGCCGATGCGCCGCTTCCCGCCCACCCGCTGTATATGGTGGTATCGATCCTGTTCGGTATTCCCATGTCTTTTGGGTTAGCGTTGCTGACCAGTCGCTTCACCAAAAACGCCGAGGCCGCCATGATCACGTCTTTCCCGGTTCTTATGGTGACGATGCTTTCTATGCCGGGCGGCCTCCGCGAACTCGTGGGCACCCTGCCGGGGGCTGCGGCAACGATCTTTGGCTGGAACCCTTTCGCCCTGGCCACCGACCTATTTATTGAAGGGTGGCTCGGCGGCACTGTGGAAAGCCCCTTGCTGAGTGTTGTTTTGTTGGCCGCGTGGACCGTCGTGCTGCCCTGGGCGGGGATCCGCTGGATGCGCTGGGACACCCACCGCTAGGCTGAAGAAAGATGAGCAGGATTTTCAACCCCGCGACGAGGTGGCGCAACCTTGATTCCGCAGGCAAGTTCCTCGTGTATAACAGGTGGTCGCTGCAGGGAACCGTGATTATCATCGCGGTCTTTTTGGGTCTGGGTGCGCGCTCGATGTGGGCGGCGGCAGCTATCGTGGCCTCGGCTTTCTCAGCAGTGGTCGCGCTGCATTATCAACCGGTGCTGCGCCTCAAAGAGATCCCGCGACGTCCTTTCTTAAGTGCGGCAGGTTTCACGTTAAACGCCGTTTTTCTGTTCGCGTCGTTGCCGACCGCGCAACTCAATGTTGCCTGCATGAGCCTTATCATTTTGATCTCGGCGTTTACGCCTTTCTTTCGGCTGTGGCAATGGTGGACTCTGGCGGTATGTGTGGCGGGCGTGCTCGTCATCGCGGTCGGCTTGGGCTCGCCCGCTCTCGCCGTGTTGAGCATCGTCTGCGGCTCTGTCACCCTCGTGGTGTTGTGGACGGTGCGTTTGATGACCGAGGTGCACCGCGCTCGCACACTGGAAGCGCGCTTGCGTGTCAGTGAGGAGCGGCTGCGTTTTGCCCAAGACCTCCACGACACGCTTGGCCAAAACCTCGCCGGTATGTCCATCAAGACCCAACTGGCCCTGAAGTTCGCGCAACGTGGCGACGCCCGCCTCACCACCGAACTCACCGAGCTGCAATCGCTTATCGACGCCACCGTTACCGACATGCACGGAGTTGTGGACAACTACCGCTCTGCCGATTTCATCCAAGAGATCAACGGTGCGGTTACCTTGCTTAAGCAGGCCGGGATCACAGTCACCGTCGAGGGATCCGCCGCTGAAGTTGCGCCCGCCTTCCACCCCACTGCAGCGTGGTTCATCCGTGAAACAGCGACTAATGTGTTGCGCCATTCCCGCGCAACCACCGCAGCGCTTAGTATCTCACCGCAGCGCATCGCGCTGAGCAACGATGGACCCGACCCGCCTGGTTCGGGACCTTCCGGGGCGGGTTTGGACGGTTTGCGCAGAAGGGCATCCGAGTCAGGCAGCCGCTTGCGCGTCGAGCACTCCCCCACCTTATTTACCGCCGCACTGGAGCTGCCATGATCCGTTTCGCACTCATCGACGACGAAAAGCTCGTCGCCGACTCCCTCACCACCTTGCTTAGCCTCGAAGACGATCTCGTATCGTGCGGAGTGTTCTACAGCGGGGAGGACTTCGCCGCATCACAGGTCAAAGCCGACGTTGTTGTCACGGACTTGCAGCTCGCCGGTGGCATGGACGGGTTAGAGGTGGCGTCGATAAGCACTGCCCCTGCCGTGCTGGTGACAAGCCACGCGCGCCCCGGTGTGCTCAAACAGGCGCTTGCGGCCGGCATTTACGGAGTGCTGCCAAAGACTGCCAACGCTCAAGCTTTCGCAGACGCAATCCGGGCCGCTCATGCCAAGAAACGCTGGATCGACCCCGAACTCGCCGCCGCGACCATCGCCGCAGAAGCCTCGCCCCTTACCCAACGGGAGGCAGAGCTGCTGCTTTTAGCCGGGCGGGGCCTTTCCATCGCCAGCATTGCCCGCACCGCCCACCTGTCGCTCGGCACGACGCGCAATTACTTATCTTCGGCGATGGCCAAGACGGGGGCCACCAATCGCTACGAAGCCTACACACTGGCCTGGGACAAAGGCTGGATCTAAAACTTCTCCCGGGAGCTTTTGAGCGCTCCCGGCTCCTTAAATGCGCAGCCGGGAGCACTCCACCGCCCTTGTGATAGAGGTTGCGCTGTGGCCCTGGGCAGCGCGCCCCAAGGCCACACCCAAGGTGCTATTTTTGGTGTCATCGCATCAACACGGGAAGGGAGATCACCATGAGCGCCACCACCTACCTGCGCCAAGCACGCGAAACCATCTTTCCCCCCGCCTCCAACCCGCACGGCCCGCTGCCCGTGCTTCTTCTCGGGTGGACAGTAGTCACAGGGCTTGTCGACGCCTACTCATACCTCGAACTCCACCACGTATTCGTAGCCAACATGACCGGCAACGTCGTATTCCTGGGCTTTTCCCTCGCCGGCGCGCCCGGGTTTTTATGGTGGGCCTCGCTTTTGGCCATCGCAGCGTTCATGGTCGGAGCCAACATCGGCGGCCGTTTCCTAGCCAGCAACACCGGCCAGCACCGCAGCCGCCTGCTCTACTACGCAGGCACCACACAACTGGCCCTCTTTATCGCCTCCGCCCTCCTAGCGCTTGCCCTCCCCCCAGCCGACGCCACCCTATCCCTCGCCGCTCTGGTCATTTTGCTTTCCGTAGCGATGGGACTGCAAAACTCCATCGCGCGGGGCCTATCAGTTCCCGACCTAACCACAACCGTTCTCACGCTGACCATCACCGGCTTGGCGGGCGACGGCAGCGGCGCGGGCAAAAAGAACAACGTTGGCAGGCGCGTCCTCGCCATTGTGTCCATGGCACTCGGAGCACTCATCGGCGGGCTCATGGTTCAAGCCGAAGCCCCAGCCCTGGCCCTTATCGCCTCAGCCGCGCTCACCGCCGCCATTACCTGGCGCGCCTTCGCGCACCGCAACGACGACGCAGCCTGGGTCAAAAGGAAATAAGCCCAGCGCGGGCATGCGCTGTACCGGCCGCCGACCGTGTTGGCGCGGATTGCTCCCCGGCTAACTCACAACCATAAAAACCCCACACGCAAAAAAGACACCGCCCCAACGGTGTCTACAAATGGTGCCCGGGGGGGGACTTGAACCCCCACGTTCTTGCGAACACTGGCACCTGAAGCCAGCGCGTCTGCCAATTCCGCCACCCGGGCGGGCGACCTGCTTAATATAGCATCGGCCACCCAAGGAGCACCAAATCCCATGCCAGACGGGAGTTTTCGTAGCACGAAAGGTTCGGGTTTGAGGTTTGCGTCTAGGTCGCCGGGGCTTGCGCACATATACTGTGAGGGTTATCAACCGCACGTGTGACTGTTTCCAAAGGAAGGGAGGTGTGGGTAAGTGGGCCTGATGGATCGGCTGGCAAAGCTGGATAGTTCCATGCAGCGCGGCGTCGACAATTCGATGGCGGCTATCTTTGGCGGCAAGGTTGTGCCGGCGGAGATTGAGGAGCTGTTGAAGCAGGAGGCGCAAGACAGCCTCGCAATGTCTCAGCATGATGTAGTGATGGCGCCGAACGTCTATGCCGTCGGTGTTTCTTCGAAAGATTTGGAGAATCTATCGCGCGAACCTGACCTGCCCACCCAACTGGCGGATCAGTTGGCGCGCTTTATTCGCAACCAGGGCTGGTATTTGGAGGGGCCGGTGGCGGTGCGAGTGGCAGAGGAGTCGGGTCTGCGGACCGGGCAACTGCGCGCATCCTCGTACGTCGACCCCATGCCGGATGTCGGCAGCGGGTTTGATGCGATTTTTGCGGAACCACGTACTCACAATGATGTCACGGGAAACCGTGATCAGGAGGTTGACATGTCCGAGCCCACTAACGCAAGCGAACCGACGGTGAGCTTGTTGCTTCAGGACGGCTCGTCTCGGACATACCTTGTCCGCGAAGGGTCGAACATCCTTGGCCGTTCCAACGATGCCGATTTCCGGCTCCCGGACACAGGTGTGTCCCGTCAGCATGCGGAAATTACATGGGATGGCGAGTCGGCTGTCCTGGTTGATCTGCAGTCGACCAACGGCACAACAGTCAATGACGAGCCCGTAGAGAATTGGCTGCTTGCCGACGGCGACGTCATCACCGTCGGCCATTCCCACATTGAAGTCCGCATTGTGGAGCCAAACGGGGAAGGCGTCACCTCGGATGCGGGCCTCAACCCGGAGGACGTCGCCCACCCTCGAACTGAGTTCTTCCGGGGTCACAGCCCCGCAGGACACTAAGCCGGATTAAAGGAGCTCCATGGATTCCGCGATCGTCCTCGGCGCGCGTTTCGGCCTGCTGATTTTACTGTGGCTGTTTATCCTGCTGGTGCTGTGGTTCCTGCGTAAAGATGTCGTGGCGGCCTCTGGGGTGCGTCGACAAGCGGCGTCTGCAACCCCCATCAAGCGGGAGAAAGCGCGGCAGATCGTTGTCGCTGAAGGCCCCCTGCTGGGCTCCCACATGGACATCGCCAGCATCGAGGAAGTGACGTTGGGACGTGCAGAGGCGAACGATTTCGTGCTGGGCGACGATTACGCTTCGTCGCGGCATGCCCGCCTGTTTCGCCGCGGCAGTGAATGGTTCGTCGAGGACCTGGACTCAAGAAACGGCACCTTCGTGCAGGGCAGCCGCATTGACCAGCCGGAACGCGTCACCGTCGGCTCCGATATCAAAATGGGGCGCACGATTGTGAGGTTGATGCCATGAACCTGAAGCTAAATTACGTCACCGCCTCCGACCGTGGTTTGGTACGTGAAAACAACGAGGATTCGGCCTACGCGGGCCCGCACCTACTTGTCCTCGCCGACGGAATGGGTGGCCACGCCGCCGGCGAAGTCGCCTCCCAACTCATGGTCTCCCACATGAAGCACCTCGACAAAGACCCCGGCGACGCCGACATGCTGGCCCTGTTAGGTGCGGCCGCGGAAGATGCCAACGCGTCCATCGAAGCGTCAGTGAAAGAAAACCCCGAGCAAGACGGCATGGGCACGACCTTGTCCGCGCTGATGTTCAATGGCCGTGAGGTCGGCCTGATCCACGTCGGTGATTCGCGCGGCTACCTGCTTCGCGACGCCACCCTCACCCAAATCACCGAGGACGACACTTTCGTCCAATCGCTGGTCAAGGAAGGCCGGCTCGACCCGGGTGATGTGTCCTCACACCCACAAAAATCGCTGATTTTAAAGGCCTACACCGGCCGCCCGGTGGAGCCGCACCTGGAAACAATCCCCGTCCAAGTCGGCGATCGTTTCATGTTGTGCTCCGACGGTCTTTCAGACCCAGTGACCTCCTCCACCATCGAGGAAACGTTGCGCCACGGAGAACCCGATGTTGTGGTGCAACGCCTCATCGAATTGGCGTTGCGCTCCGGCGGGCCAGACAACATCACCATCATCGTCGCTGACGTCGTCGACACCGACGACCCCGCCGCCCCGCACCTGCCTTCGCAACCAGCTCAAGCCGGAGCACTTCTGCCCAACGCTGAATCCACCCACCCGGACTCCGCCGCAAGCCGGGCCGCCGCCCTGATGCGCACCGCTGAAACCCCCGCGCCGACCAACACGAAAGCGCAACTCGTCGGGGATCGGCAGGGCGCCAATGGGGCGTCGACAAGCGCGCACGAACCCGCCGACGATGAGGAGTCTCACCGTCGCCGCCCAGCCGTGTGGACCTTCACCGCCCTCGTCCTCGCCCTCGCCATCACAGGTCTCGGCGTCTACACCTGGCTAAACCAGCGCGCCGAGGACGAATTTACCGTCGCCGCCGACACGGACGGGCAGATCACCATCCAACGCATCCCAGGCTCCGTGCTGGGCACCTCCACCCCGGAGAACTACCAGCTAGCCTGCATCAGCGACAAAAACGAACTGCGCATCGTGAGTGCAGACACGCCACCTCAAGACTGCACCGTCTTTACCATCGACGACCTGCCAGATGCAGAAAAATCGGCCTTTACCAACTTCTCCCCCGGCGCCTACGAAGAATCCATCGGTTTGATGAACAGACTCGCCGACGCAGCTTTGCCCGCCTGCGTCGACGAACCAGAAAACAACCCGGAGGAACAACCAACTGACACCGCCGAAGAAGAACCCAACGATCAGGACAATAAACCTGAAGAACAAAACACCAAACCCACCAACTGCAGGACGGTGAAGTGACATGCGCCGCATCATGTCGCGCCGCCGTGAGCTTTTCTTACTGATCTGCTCGGCGGTTTTACTGCTGCTCATGATCTTCGGCTTGGAACTGTCGCAAGGCCGGGCCTTATCCCGAGAAATGCTCTACCTCGTCGGCGGCTTCGTCGGCGTCTACGCAATCGCGCACCTAGCAATTTGCTTCACCGCCCCCCATGCCGACGAAGTGCTACTGCCCGTCGTTGCCACCCTCAACGCCATCGGGCTAGTCATCATCTACCGGCTTGACCTCGCGGAACGCGCCGGCTACGGAGTGCTCGCCGAGCGCCAAGTGTTATGGTCCCTGGCGGGCGTGGTCCTGCTCGTGACCACCCTGGTGCTGCTTCGTGACCACAAAACGCTCTCCCGCTACTCCTACCTGCTCGGCATGACCGGCCTGATCCTCCTCGCGCTGCCGCTGGTGTGGCCGCAGCCGCCGGACTTCGCCGACGCACGCATTTGGATCTGGCTCGGCCCGTTTTCCATCCAACCCGGCGAGTTTTCCAAAATCCTGCTGTTGATCTTCTTTGCCCAACTGCTCGCGCAGAAACGTTCGCTGTTTACCGTGGCCGGCAAACGCTTCCTCGGCCTGTCCTTGCCACGCCTGCGCGACCTAGCACCAATCCTCGTGGTGTGGGCTATCGCCATTTTGATCATGGCCATCTCCAACGACTTCGGCCCAGCCCTTCTGCTGTTTGCCACCGTGTTAGGAATGGTTTACTTCGCCACCAGCCGCACCTCCTGGCTGGTCATCGGCATGGCCCTAGTCGCCGTGGGCGGATACGCCGTCTACCAAGTTTCCAGCAAAATCCAAGAAAGGGTGAACAACTTCATTGACCCCCTGGCGCACTACGACACCACCGGCTTCCAGCCCTCCCAGGCCCTGTTCGGTTTGAGCTGGGGCGGCGTGACCGGAACCGGGCTGGGCTACGGCCACCCCGACATGGTGCCCGTGGCACACTCCGACTACATCCTCGCCGCCGTCGGTGAGGAGCTCGGGTTTGTGGGACTAGCCGCCGTACTCATCTTGTTCGCCATCTTCACCACCCGCGGGTTCCACGCTGCGTTGCAGGTGCGCGACTCCTACGGCAAATTGCTCGCCGCCGGGATGGCCACCACCATCGTCATCCAAATCTTTGTAGTCACCGGCGGCATCTCCGCCATGATGCCCATGACGGGTCTAACCACCCCGTTTATGTCGGCCGGCGGGTCGTCGATCATGGCGAACTACATCCTTGTGGGCATCCTTTTGCGCATCTCCAACAGCGCCAACCGCCCAACAAACTACGACGAAGCAGCAGTAGCGCCGGCGCCTCTGGAGGCAGTACGATGAACAAGTCCATCCGCCTCGGCGCCATGTTTTCACTCCTGCTCACCGTGGTTTTGCTCATCAACCTCACGGTGGTGCAAGGATTGCGGGAAGAAACCTACGCACAAGACGGGCGAAACGCCCGCAACTTCATCGAACTCAAACAAATCAACCGCGGCAACATCAACGCTGGCGGGACCGTGCTGGCCCAATCGCACCCAGACGAGAACAACTTTTTCCAACGCGCCTACCCAAACATGCCTTTCTCTTTCGCCCCGGTCGTCGGCTACGTCTCCGACCAGTACGGCACCTCCGGGCTGGAGGCCGGTTTCAATTCCGAACTCACGGGGCAAAGCGGGCTCACAAGCCGGTTCACACGCACCGGCGCAGAAAAGTCCACCCCAGGCAACACCCTTGAGCTAACCATCGACCCGCAGCTTCAAGCTTTGGCCTACGACGAGCTTTCCAACCCTGGCTATGCCGGGGCAGTTGTGGCCATGCGGCCGTCGACAGGCGCGGTGCTGGCCATGGCTTCGAGCCCCTCCTTCGACCCCAACACCGTCGCCAACCCGCGCACCGCCGCCGACGCCTGGGCGAATCTCACCTCCAATCCTGGAAACCCCCTGCTCAATCACGCAACGCAGGAACAGTTGCCGCCCGGCTCGATCTTCAAAATCATCACCACCGTCGCAGCACTGCGCCACGGTGTGACACCTGACTCACCCGTGACCGGGCAAGCGTCGATCATCTTGCCGGGCACAGAAACAGCCCTGACCAACTACGGCGGCCAAGCGTGCGGCGGCGGCGGCTCCGTCACCTTACGCACCGCTTTCGCCCAGTCATGCAACACCGCCTTCGTCCAAACAGCAATTGATCTCGGCGCCGAACCGCTGCGCAACGCGGCGGCCGCCTTCGGCGTAGGTGAGAACTACGACCTGGGGCTGCCCAACGCTAAGGGTTCCTTAGGGCAGCTACCCGGCGCCGCTGAACTCGGCCAATCCGCCATCGGCCAACGCGACGTGACCATGACTGCTTTGCAGGCGGCAGTCATGGTGTCCACCGTGGCAAATGAGGGCCGCCGCATGGCCCCCTACGTTGTCGACAAAGTGATCCGCCCCAACCTCACCCCAGAGCGCGAAACTCGACCCCGTGAACTCAACGAAGCGCTCACCCCCGAGGAAGCGGGCGCTTTGCGCGAACTGATGCTTGCCTCCGAGCGGGCTACGTGGGGCTACAACGGCAACGGCTTCGCCTCCAAAACGGGAACCGCCGAGCACGGCGAAGGCGCCGCACCTCACGTTTGGTATGTTGCCTTCGACCCGCAAAAGGACGTTGCTGTGGCCGTGGTAGTCAAAAACGGCGGCAACCTCGGGCAGGGCGCTACAGGGGGTCAGGTGAGCGCCCCCATTGGACGGACAATTTTAAACGCTGCACCCGGAGGAGGAATCTAGTGGCCGCCGACAACAGGGAAGAACTGCAAAACCTCGTTGGCAGTAGCTATCGCCTCCAATGGGTTATCGGCCACGGTGGCATGTCCACGGTGTGGCTTGCCGACGACCGCGTCAACGACCGCGAGGTCGCCATCAAAATTTTAAGACCCGAGTTTTCCGGCAACGAGGAGTTTCGCACCCGCTTCCGCAACGAGGCAGTCGCCGCCGAAGGCATCAATTCCCCTAATGTGGTGGCCACCTACGACTACCGCGAGGTTGAAACTGAGGGCGGTTTCACCATGTGCTTCATCGTCATGGAGTACATCCGCGGCGAATCCCTGGCGGATCTCATCGCGCGTGAAGGCAAACTGGAAGAGGACCTCGCCCTCGACGTGCTTGAACAGGCCTCCCATGGTTTGGCGGTGATCCACCGGATGGGGCTTGTCCACCGCGACATGAAACCCGGCAACCTCATGATCACCCAGGCAGGGCAAGTCAAAGTCACCGATTTCGGCATTGCTAAGGCGGCGGCTGCGGTTCCACTGACACGCACCGGAATGGTGGTGGGCACCGCCCAGTACGTCTCCCCGGAGCAGGCTCAAGGCAAACGCGTCACCGCGGCCAGCGATGTGTACTCACTGGGGGTAGTGGGCTACGAGATGCTTTCCGGCGCCCGCCCGTTTACCGGCGATTCTTCCGTCTCCGTCGCCCTCGCCCATGTCTCCTCCGCCCCACCGGCACTGTCAACACAGGTCAGCGCCCCGGCGCGCGAACTGATTGAGATTGCCCTGCGCAAAGATCCAGAGATGCGTTTCCACGACGGCAACGAAATGCAGTTAGCTATCGCGCAGGTACGCCGGGGTCTGCGGCCAGCCCAGCCGAAGGGCGGGCCGACCAATCAGATCGCGGTGGAGCCTTCGGCAACCGCCTCAACGCAGATGTTGGCGTCGGTGGCGCAGCCGAACACGGTGCGCCCATCGCCGCCGAAGCGCCAAGATTCGGAGGAAAAGGGCGGCTTCGCGTTGGGTCTTGGCATCGCCGCGATCATCATCGCGGTGGGGGGTGCTCTAGTGTGGGCGTTGACGTCGGGCCCGCTGGCAGGTGATTCGAGTCCGCGGTCAACCAGGCCCAGCATCATCACCCACACTGAAACGGTTGAGCCGGAGGTTTCTTACAGCAGTGAGGTGCCGTCACGTGAGCGCACCACTGCTCGCACTGAGGAGCCCGGCACGGTAACTGTCTCCGATGAACCTCCGCGCACTTCGGAGACTAGAGACAGGGAGCCTTCCTCGAATACGCCCGGTCAGGCTCCTTCAAATAGTACGGTTGCACCATTGCCCAGCGGAAGTCCCGACACGGGCAATGGCCAGGATGCCCCGGGCGCACCTGGCGGCGACACCCCCACGGTGCCGGATCTGCAGATCCCACCGCTTCCAGAGATTGGCGGTAACTGATGACTTTGATCGCGAACCGATATGAGCTCGGCGAGCCGATCGGCACCGGAGGCATGTCTGATGTCTACGCGGCGGATGATACTGCGCTGGGCCGCTCCGTGGCCATCAAAATGCTCAAGGCTGACATGGCGCGAGATGAGAATTTCCGCGAACGTTTCCGCCGTGAGGCGCAAAACTCAGCGCGGTTGAACCACCCGAACATTGTGTCGGTTTTTGACACAGGTGAGGTCACGCTCGACGGCATCGCAGTGCCCTACATCGTGATGGAGCTGGTGTACGGCCGCAACCTGCGCGACATTGTGCGCGAGGACGGTCCGCTTACGCCACGCACCGCGGCCGAGCTTGCCTTGCCGGTTACTGCCGCGTTGCAGGCCAGCCACGACGCTGGCATTGTCCACCGCGACATTAAACCCGCAAACATCATGGTGACCAATATGGGCACGGTGAAGGTGATGGACTTCGGCATTGCGCGGGCGCTTGATGACGCCACTTCCGCCATGACCCAAACTTCAGCCGTCATCGGCACCGCACAGTACCTTTCGCCTGAGCAGGCGCGCGGCAAAGCCGCCGACGGGCGCAGCGACATTTACGCGCTGGGCTGCGTGATGTACGAGGCTGTGACCGGCCGGCCACCTTTCGAAGGGGAATCTCCTTTTGCGGTGGCCTACCAGCATGTCCAGGAAGATCCGGAGCCGCCGAGCTCCTTCATTGAGGGCCTTGCGGACAATGAAGCTGTCAACATTGATGCAGTGATTCTTACCGCGATGGCGAAACATCCGGCGGACCGCTATCAGTCGGCCACCGAAATGGGTGAGGACCTGCAGCGTTTGGAGCGCGGCGCGGTGACTAACGCGGCACGCAATCACTTGCAGCCAGAGCAGTCTTACTACCAGGACGCGACGATAGTTGCGGGGACCTCGGTGGCTGCGGCGCCGGTGCCGGTGCAGCCCGACACGGATGAGGAGTGGTTCGACGATGAGACGAACCACGTAAGCCGCTACGAGGAGCACCGCCGCGCCAACCAGAAGGACACCAGCGGTGATTGGATGAAGTGGGTTGCCGCAGCTCTCGCTTTGGTTCTTTTAGGTGTTGCCTCCTACTTTGCCTACGATTATTTCGGCCGCGGCGTCGGCAGGGGTTCTTCTGTCGAGGAGTCGATGGTTGAGGTGCCGGATTTGCAGGGCAAGACCCGCGAGGAGGCGGTCAGCATTTTGGAGCGTTTGGGGCTGCAGGTCGCGTTTAGCGACACCCCGAGCCCAGACGCGCCCCGCGGGGAGGTGCTGGGCACCAATCCGCAGGCGGGTTCTCAGTTGCGTCGTGGCACTTTGGTTACCGTGTCGGTGTCCTCGGGTCGTGAGTTGACGGATGTGCCGGATTTGACCGGGTTGAGCCCGCAGGACGCGGCGGGCGCGCTTGACGACGCCGACCTGGAACTCAACGACAACATCCGCCGCGAGTTCAGCGAGGACGTGCCAGAAGGCGTGGTGATTTCGCAGAACCCGGCTGCGGGCGTGCAGCTTTCTAAAGGTTCGAAGGTTTCAATTATCGTGTCGAAGGGCCGAGAGAAAGTTGTGGTGCCTTCGCTGGTGGGCATGGAGGTCAACCAGGCCCGCTCGATGCTTGTTTCAATGGGGCTGAAGGCCACCGTTAGCGATGTGGATTCGGAAAGGCCCGAGGGTGAAGTCGTCGCGGCCGCTGGGGAGAACTCCGAGGTTGATGAGGGCACCACGATTGAGCTGCGGGTGTCCAATGGCATGCTGATGCGCATGCCGAACATCGGGCGGATGACGCCGCGCCAGGCTGACGACACCTTGCGCCGGGCCGGGTGGCGTGGCCGCTTGGTTGCTGGCCCGCCGGTGCCAACGGGTGCGGCGGTGGACCAAGGCCTTATCGGCCACCAGTCCATCGAAGCAGGTCAACCCGTACGCAAGGATGCGGAAGTGTCCTATAACCTGTGGGAGTTTGATCCGCTGAAGTTGGTCCCAGGCAACTAAACGGCGCCGCGGGTGGTAATATCACCGCCCAGCATGCCCTCTGGATTGCGGAGGGCACGATAAGAAGGGTTTTCGCCATGCCAAAGGCAAAAGTTACGAAGGACTTGCGGCCCACGACATCGACGTCGGCCGCGACGTCGCGTACCCCCGTGAAGATCAACACTGGGGGCACTCCGCTGTGGTACAAGATCATCATGTTCGGCCTGATGCTTCTGGGCCTGGCCTGGCTGGTCGTCTTTTACGTCGCGGGTGACCAGATCGGGTTTTTGCGCGAGCTCGGCCCGTGGAATTACTTGATCGGGTTCAGTGGTCTGATCGTCGGTCTGCTGATGACCATGGGTTGGCGCTAGCGCCTCACCGATCGCCTCAAAAGCGTCTCCTGTTGAACAGGGGGCGCTTTTTTGCTTCTGAAACGCCGCCGCGTTTGCGCGACAGTTTCAACCACGTTGGCGGAAAGCCCTTTTTGTGGGCAGGGTGTGTGTTTTAACCCTTGGGAAAAAGTTGTCCACAGGGTGTGGAGCTGACAGTGGAGTTACCTTTTATCCCCACCTGTGGATAACTCTGTGAACTACTTTCCCACAGTCGAACGATGAGCGAGGCCATGCTGCAAAAACAATGGTTATATGCCTGTGTAGCGTCCCAGCTCGCGCATCCGTTCGCTGAATTACACGAGTGTAGTTATCCACAATGTGGACAACTACTGTGGACAATCCCCGAAACGAGCAACTGGGGATAACCCGTGGATAACTCCAACAACACTCCCACCGCAGCAACAAGGAGCACCAACACAGGACCCACGTAGCGCGCCTTCTTGCCTGTCGACGTCACCGGCAACGCCACCACCAAACCCGCCACCAAACCACCAACATGACCCCACAAACTCACACCAGGGCTGACCAGGGTAAACACTATATTCAAAGCAATAAGGGCGAAGGGGGCACGCAGGTCAGTGTGACGTCGATAAGCAACGGCGAGAAGCACCGCCATCAATGCGTACACAGCCCCCGACGCCCCCGCCGTCGGCGTCTGGAAATTCATCGCGAGCACACTGAGCGAAGAACCCACAAGCCCCGCAGCAAAAACCACCGCATAAGGCCCAGAGCCGATGAAACGCTCCACCTCCGTGCCAATCAACGCGAGCATGAACAGGTTAACCGCAAGGTGCGTCAGATCCACATGCAAAAAACCAGCAGATACAACCCTCAACCACCCAAAAGTCTCATCAGCAACGAAGGGGCCGTACAGCACCATCTGGGTGCCCAGGCGGGAACCCCAGATAACGTTGGAAAGCGAGCGCGACTGCAACGCCGTCAAAACGAAAACCCCCAAACACATGGCACTGACCATCGTCGTGACAGGGGCACGGTAATAAAGCTGTGTGACGTTCATTTCTTTCCCAGATACGAAACCCCCCAATCGCACTGCTCGGCGACGGGGGGTACAAGCGTTTCAATAACCCTTATTGGATCTCAACACTTTCAATGACAACATCATCGTGAGGCCGATCCATGCGGTCGGTGGCAACCTCGGAAATCGCCACGACAACCTTCTGCGACTCCGCATCCGTGACCTCACCGAAGATCGTGTGGCGATTATTCAGGTGCGGGGTCTTTTCCGTGGTGATGAAGAACTGGGATCCGTTCGTGCCCGGACCCGCATTCGCCATGGCCAGCAGGAACGGGCGGTCAAACTGCAGCTCCGGGTGGAACTCGTCAGCGAACTGGTAGCCCGGGCCACCCATGCCCGTGCCGGTCGGGTCGCCGCCCTGAATCATGAAACCCGGGATGACGCGGTGGAAAATCGCACCGTCGTAGAACGGACCCTCGTTGGCGCCGGATGCGTTCTTGGAGGAGTAGTCACGCTCGCCGGTGGCCAGGCCGACGAAGTTATCCACCGTCTGCGGAGCGTGGTTGCCGAAAAGTTCAATGGTGATGTCACCGTGGTTCGTGTGCAGAATTGCAGTCTGAGTCTTCAAAGTCATGCTGCACAGGATACGCGGTTTCCCAGCGGTCCTGTTGCGGCGCTGCCTATTGAGAGGGTTTTCAGCGTGGGAATCGCTAAATGTGAGTTAGTGGATGTTAGTCAGTCGAGTAAACTGCCGCTGCACCTTGGCTTCTACTCGACTGACTAACATCCACTAACAAACATTTAGCCCAGCCACGAGGTACCGGCTTTGACCTACAGCCCAGCGACCACCTCATCGCGGGCCGCGACCAAGTTGCGAAGCGAAGGTTCGACCTCGGCGTAGCCGCGAGTCTTCAGGCCACAATCGGGGTTGACCCACAGGTGACCGGCAGCGACGTTGACCAAAGCGGCGCGCAACAGATCAGCGATTTCCCCTTGCGAGGGCACGCGCGGAGAGTGGATATCCCACACGCCGGGGCCAATTTCGGAGTGGAAGGAATCATCCAAATCCTCGAGCAGTTCCATCCGGGAACGAGCGGCCTCAATGGAGGTCACGTCCGCATCCAAGCCGGCGACAGCGTCGATGATCTGGCCGAACTCGGAGTAACACAGGTGCGTGTGAATCTGGGTGGTGGGGCGCGCCTGAAGGGAAACCAGGCGGAAGGCCCGCACAGCCCAGTCAAGGTAAGCGGGACGCTCATCGGCGCGAAGTGGCAGCAGTTCGCGCAGGGCGGGCTCATCAATCTGGATGACGTTGATGCCAGCCTGTTCAAGGTCGCGGACCTCGTCGGCGAGCGCGAGGGCGATCTGGTCGGCGGAGACAGCCAGCGGCACGTCGTCGCGCTTGAATGACCAGGCCAAAATTGTTACGGGGCCAGTCAGCATGCCCTTGACCGGCTTGTCAGATAGCGACTGGGCATACTTCGCCCATTCGACGGTCATCGGTGCGGGGCGAGAGACGTCTCCGACGACGATGGGAGGACGTGTGCAGCGGGAACCGTAAGACTGAACCCACCCGTTTTCGGTAACAACGAAACCGTTAAGAAGCTCAGCGAAGTACTGCACCATGTCATTGCGCTCGGCTTCACCATGGACAAGCACGTCAAGTCCGATATCTTCTTGCAGCTCAATGACGTTTTTGATCTCGGTTTTGAGCGCATCGCGGTATTGCTCGTCGGTGAGGGTGCCAGCTTTGTGGTCGGCGCGCGCCTTGCGGATCTCCTGAGTTTGGGGGAAAGAACCGATGGTGGTTGTCGGCAGCTTCGGCAGGCCAAGTTCCTCGTGCTGGAGACGTTGGCGCTCACCGAAGGCCGGTTCGCGCTTCACCGCGCCGGCGGGCAACTCCTTGACGCGCCCGGCAACCTCACCGTTGTGAATCGTGGTTGACTCCCTGCGTGTACGCACCGCCCGGTCTGATTGGGCGAAAGCCTCCACGGCGTTTTCTTCGCCGGCGGCAAGTGCCGCGACCTCGACGATTTTCTCATCGGCGAAAGACAGCCACGGCGCAACCTCAACGGGCAGGTTGCGCTCCGCGTTGAGTGTGTGGGGCACGTGCTGCAAAGACGTCGAGGTGGAGATGGACACGGCGTCGCGGCCCAACGCGCCCAGGACTTCGGTGCGCTCGCGCAGGTTGGCGGCCCAGACGTTGCGCCCGTCGATAAGCCCGGCAACCAGGTGGACGTTGGCGGGAATGGCTGCAGCCACGCGACGCGGGTAGTCAGGATCGGTGTCCAGCGTCCATGGGGCGAGGTCGACATGCAGGGCTTCAGGAGCAAGCTCACCCAGCACGTCGAGAGATTTCCGCGCCGCACCATACGGGGTGGTTAAGTACACCTTCGGGCGATTGTCGCTGGCCAAGAGGGCAGACCAGGCTTCGCGCAGGTAGTTAGCAAGCTGTGCGTCGGGTGTTTCCAAGTCAGCGACCACTGCGGGTTCGGTGATCTGGACCCACTCGACGCCAGCGTCTTTCAGGGCCGCCAAAACGCTTGCGTAAGCGCTAACGAGCGTGTCCAAAAGTGTCCATTCGGCAGGTTTTGACAGAGCCAGAAGCGTCACGGGGCCGACGAGGAAGGGGCGCACGACGTGGCCGGCTTCACGAGCCTCCTCCACGATGCGCACGATACGTTCGGGGGCCGGTGCAATCTTTTGGCCGGCAGCGACCTGCGGCACCAGGTAGTGGTAGTTCGTGTCGAACCACTTGGTCATCTCCAGCGGCACGCGGGTATCGGTGCCGCGGGCGAGGGCGAACTCCTCCTTGAGGTCGGTGCCGCCGGGTACAAGCCCAACGGTCAGCGCTGTCTCGAGCACCTGGTCGTAATAGGCGACGTCAGCCGGGATGGAGTAGTCTTCGCTCAGGCCAAGATCGCGCAGGTGGTTGTAGGTGTCAATGCGCAGTGCGCGGGCCGTGGAGCGGAAGGTTTCTGCGTCGATGCGGCCTGCCCAATACGACTCGAGCGCGTGCTTGAGTTCGCGGTTCGCGCCGATGCGTGGGTAGCCCTCAATCGTAATGGTGGGGAAAGTGGTCATCGTTTTTGGTCCTTACTATGTGTTCGCGGGGTTTAAGGCCGGGGTATGCCGACCCGGTCGAGCAGGTCGCGGGTGACGTCGATGTTGTTGTGCGTATAGATGTGCAGCCCGCCGGCACCGGCGTCGAGGATCGAGCGGGTCAGTTCCGCGGTCAGCGCCATGCCAGTTTCGTATTCCTGCGCCGGGCTAGCGGCGCTATGGAATCGTTCGACCACGTGCTGCGGCACTGTGATCCCGGAGAGCTCACCCATGCGCTGGGCACGCTTCAGGCTGGTCATGGGCATAATGCCTGGGATGAGGGGGATGCGGACTCCCGCTAGGCGTGAGGTTTCGACGAAGTTGATGTAGTCGTCGGCGTCGAAGAATAGTTGGGTGATGGCGAAGTCGGCGCCGAGGCGCTGCTTGGCCAGCAAGACGTCGAGGTCCTCGTCGCGGTTGCGGGACTCGGCGTGGCCCAAGGGGTAGCAGGCCACCGATAAGGCGAGTTTGCCGGCGGCGAGGCGGAAGGTTTCTTCTTCTTCCACGTCGCGGATCAGGTTAAGCAAGTCGGTGGCGTGTTGGAGGTAGCCGTGTGGGAGTTCGGTTTCGCCTGCGGGGAGGTCGCCGCGCAGGGCGAGAAAGCCGCGCACCCCGGCGTCGAGAAGCGTGCGGATCCATACTCGTAGTTCTTCGCGGGTGCCGGCGGTGCAGGCCAGGTGGGCGATCGGGCGCAGCGTGGTGGTGCGCGCGATGCGCGTGATTAATTGGGCGGTGCCTTCCAGCCAGTCGGAGCGCCGTGAAGATGTTACGGAGACGTAGTCCGGCTCGTAGGCGGCGAGCCCTGTGATGAGCTCGTCGAGTTTTGCGGTGTCGGCGCCGTGGCGCGGCGGGATCAGTTCAAAGCTTAAAGCCGTGCGTGCCCTGGGTTTGGGCGGTGTTGGGTATTCGTCAGGGCGATCCAGCGGGGCCGACGCGGAGACCAGGGGAAATGAGGTGCATACGCGCGAGGCGGAGACGGATAACCGCGACGAAGGGTAGTTCCCACGCATGGAGAAACCTTTCGTTGGCGATTGTGTATTGGCGCCGGGCCCGGCGGTGCTGTTCAATGTTCTAAAACAACATAAGCAGGGTGAAAAAGTGAAACAATCTACTCTGTCTATTTCCGACATCGGAGCAGGTCAAAGCCGCCACGATTGTGAATATAATTCCCCTCCCCCGCACCAAAAACATACCGCTCTGTTCACTTTTGTGTTGCAACATGAAAACACCGCAGCGCTTATGGTGGAACGAAGAAAACATTTCGAGCGACAACGCGACCCGAAGGAGAACTCCCATGAATCTGACGTCTGTGCGCCTAGCATTGCGCGGCGCCGGCTCCGCGCTGACCTACTTCCGTTCCCTCGACGACAAGCGCCAACGCGAGATTTATGATGCCGTCGTCGACGCTGTGAAAAACGACAAGGTAGACGACCTCCACGACCTCGCCAACGTCAAGGAACTTGAGGGCGTCTACGACGCCGCCCGCTCAGAGGCCAGCGAGCTCACCCGTGACGCCCGCGCGCGCCTTGAGCGTCGACGCGCCGCTTTCGAGGCTTCCGCTGCCCAGCGCCGCTCCCGCCTGGAGGCGCTGCGCGATGAGGCCAAGGGGGATAAACGCACGAAGATTGCTGGCCGCTCCGGCGCCGTTGTGGCTGTCCTCGCCGCCGCCGGAGGCCTCGGTTGGGCGATCTACACCTTTGTCCTAAAGGATCGCCTCGGTGATTCTGAGACTAAGGTGACTTTCCGCCCATCGAGCCGCCCATCGAGCCGCCCGTCGAGCTCGCGCACGGATAGCGGCGAGGCGACGGTGGTTTACTCCACATCTACGGAGGATGAGCGGGAAAGTCGTGCCGGTTCGGCCGGTCCGTTGGGTGAGGAGCCCGCGGTGCGCGACGAGGAGTTGCTTGACTCCATTGACGCGCAACTTTCCACGTTGGACACCCTTGATGACGAGCAGCGTCGTGCCACGAACTGATCCCACCGCATTTTAGGAAGTCGGCTGGCGCCACGCGGCAAGAAGGTGGCGGACCAGCCGGTTTTTCACGTTCGGGAAGACCTTGTTCATCGTGGCGTTCAAGGGTCGGGTCACCACGATGATTTCTGAGGCCATCTCGATGGGATCCAAGCCCGCCGCGGCATCGCCGACGGCACCTATTGCCTCGGCGTGGAGATCCCCACCGACTTTTCCGAAACTGTGGTGATAGGTCAACTCGCAGCACCCGCACCAGGCAACACTCAATGTGACTTTGAACGAGACGAACGGTTTCATCCCGACGATGTTGGGCGGTCAGGCCTCGGCGCTGATGAGCAACGCCATTTCCGAGTCGATTTCCCGCAAGGTTGTGAACCAGCTTTTCGTCGGCTTCAACACACTCGGTGACGGTCTTGCACAGGCCGCAGAGGGCGCAGCCAAGCTTGACGACGCCACCGCCACCGCCGCCCAGGGCGCCCACAAGCTCAGCTTTGGCGCAGGCGAGCTCGCCGACGGGGTGGGCAAGCTTCATGAGGGCGCGGTGAAATTAGATGGCGGAATCAACGACGACGCCGCTGGCGCCGACAAGCTCTCCAGTGGTATGACCCAACTGCAGGCTGGCACCGACACTCTCGGCGGGGGGTGCTGCCCAGGTCGCAGGGGGCGTGGACAAGATCGCGGGAGTGGCCGGGCAACTAAGCCAGGCTCAACAGGCCTTCCACGGCATTAACGACGCCCTCGTTGAACTCGACACCGGCTCCGGCGAACTTGCCCTCAGGCTCAGCGAAGGTGCCAAGAAGGCGCCTCGTTGGCAGGGCGAACGCCTCGAAGCTGCCTCGGATGTAGCTTCCACCCCCGTAACCAAGCGCGACACGGGCGATGGCGTGACTTTTTTGGCAAGGGCTTGTCCCCTTTCTTCTTGTCCTTGTCCGCCTGGATCGGCGGCTTCGCCTTCTTCATGGTCTGCGCTCCCTTTTCCCGCCGTGCGGTCGACTCCGGGGTCCACCCGGTGCGCGCGCTGCTTAACACCCTGCTGCCAGCGTTTTTCGTTGGTTTCGTTCAGGCCGTGTTGCTGTGGTTCGTCCAGGTGGTCGCCATTGGTGTGCACCCGGCGCACCCGGTTGCCATGTTCGGGGTGCTCTGGTTTGTGTGCTGGGTGTTTATTTCGGTGATTCTGGCGCTTAACTTGCTTCTCGGGCCAGCGCCGGGCCGTCTGGCCACGATGGCACTGATGTCTTTGCAACTTGTCGCCTCTAACGGCCTCTACCCACCGGAAGTGCAGCCGCCATTCGTGCAGTGGGCCCACTCGTGGGATCCGCTGCGTTTTTCTGTCGACTTGATGCGCTACGCCCTGTTCGGCATGGGGGAGGCGGACCCCCGCCTGTTTACTGCCGTGGCCGTCCTGCTGCTTTTGGCGGTGTTTTCATGGGCTAGCTCCGTCGCTTCCTTGTATCGCCATCGCGTGATCCGGACGAAAGTCATTGGCCCCTCCGAGGTGGCGAAGGTTGCACAGTGCCCACAAAAGTGTATGATGGTGACACGTCATCAATTATCAGCTTCGCAGGAGACAACAATGTTGAACCCACTCAAACTCTTCCACACCGACGCCGACAAAGCAGAAAGCAAATCCGGCCTTAGCCTCGCCTCCGCCTCCCTGCGCCTGCCCATCGGGCTGTTCTTCCTCAACTCCGGCGCCACCAAAACCAAGGCCGACAGGGGCACCGCCGAATGGCTGCAAAATATGGCGTCGACAAGCATGCCCTTTGTCAAGCAGATGGATGCTGAAAACTTCACCAAACTGCTTTCCGCCGCCGAACTCGGCCTCGGCACCGCCATGCTTTTGCCCTTCGTGCCGAACCGTCTCGTCGGCGCCGGCCTCACCGCCTTTTCCACCGGCTTGCTCAGCATGTACTTCGCCACCCCAGGCATGACCCAAAACGACGGTATTCGCCCAACTAACGACGGCACCCCGCTGGCCAAAGACTTCTGGCTCGCCGGCGCCGGCGTTGCACTCATGGCGCTGTCAAAGAAGTAAACCCACTTCCGCAGCTTCACACTCCCCTTCGAGCTAGGCCCAAAACTAGCACTAGCACTAGCACTAGCACTAGCACGGAGGGGACTTTTATGTGCAGGTTGAGCACACGTTGTGAAATCAGCCTAAGCTCCCAGAAAAAGGGTTAAGTAGCAGAAAGTGTGTCTAACTTTCAGCATTATTACTGATCAGAACGGGTAAATCGGGCGGACATAAGCATCAAGACCTTATATCCGCCCGATTAGTGTTCAATCCACCGGAATGGCACCCGCATGTGCTAAACGGGGGTTTGGTGTGCTTTCCGGGTGAGTAAAAACAGACCACGATGCCCGATATGCGCTGGGCAAATGAAGAAAAACGGAACCACTTCTAAAGGCACAACCAGGTGGCGATGCAAGGACCCGAACTGCGGCAGTTCCACGACACGAACCCGCACCGACCGCACGCAGGCCCGCGACTTTAAAGCCTTCGTCTCTTATGCCACCTCCACGGCAACGTTGTCTGAACTCGCCCAGCAACAAGGGGTAAGCCGTTGGACACTTGACCGCCGATTCAAACCGTTCTGGCTCATCGACATCCCCAACGACGGTGACCCACAGCGCGTCTACGACCAGATCTTCATCGACGGCACCTACACCGCCGCCGGATGCTTGCTCGTCGCAGCCAGCCACGACCACGTCATCGCATGGCACTGGACCAAACACGAAACCGCCCACGCCTACACGCAGCTACTCCGCAAAATCGCTGAGCCGCTCTGCGTCGTCCTCGACGGCGGACAAGGCGCACTTACTGCGATTAAAGCCTGCTGGCCGAACGCGATGATCCAACGATGCCTCGTCCATGCGCAACGCGTCATCCGCCACTACACCACATCACGACCACGCACCGACGCCGGCAAAGCCATCTACGCCCTGGCGTTGAAATTGACCCGTATCACCACCTTGGACCAAGCACGCGACTGGACACTACGCCTGCACGACTTCGGACAGGTATTCACAGCATTCCTCAATGAGAAAACGCTCGTGCCAAAAGAGCGCCGCACACTCAACAACCAGTGGGAATGGACCCATCTGCGAGTTCGCAAGGCATACAACTCCCTGCTGCACCTCTCACGGAAAGGATGGCTGTTTACCTACCTGCAGCCACCACCGAATGCGCTTGAGCTTCAACGCTGGGCTTCAACGACAAACAGTCTGGAAGGCGGCGTCAACGCCCAGCTCAAACGCATCGCCGACGCGCATCGCGGCAGGTCCGGGGAACGCCAACGCAGAATGCTCGAGTGGTACCTGCACTCGAAAACGCAACTGCCTGACGACCCATTAAAGATCGCCAGGCAGTGCAATTTCGGCCAAGATCAACTCGCCAAAGTCAACGATCTTGTCGAAGAAGACCACAACAAAGCCGACCAGGAAACAGGCCGACCAGCCTTCTACGACAACGCTATCCCAACCGAGTACGAACACTCGATAGGAATCAGAAAAGGCCCCATGAAGTAACAAACGGTGTGCCCGCCCCGCAACACGCCGAGCGGACACACTTTTTGCTACTTAACCCCAGAAAAACCACCCCCGGCGCTTCGCCGGAAGCGAAACCCCACGCACCAAAACAAACCGCCCGGCACGTCGGCCGGGCGGTTACTTGTGGAGGATAGGAGAATCGAACTCCTGACATCCTGCTTGCAAAGCAGGTGCTCTACCAACTGAGCTAATCCCCCATGGTGGGCCTAGCAAGAATCGAACTTGCGACCTCATCGTTATCAGCGATGCGCTCTAACCGACTGAGCTATAGGCCCTGGGAACGAGATAGAACATTACCCACCATCTCGATTACTAACAAATCGCCAGGTCAGTTTGAGTTTCTATCCCGTTTCCCGGGGATTCAACGCCGCTATCTTTGACGGTTGGACATGCGGATTGTGAGTCCACCGACGAGGTCTGCCACTGCATTATAAATAATGGCAGTCAGGGGTGCGATGACTGAGATGAAAACCACACCCACCAAACCGAAAAGCGCCGCCGCTGAGATCAGCAGCGGGAAGTCCACGATCTGGCTGCCTCCGACACCGCCGATGAGCGAGTTAATGGAGTCGATGATCCCGGCGGATTCCAGCCCGTAGTAGACAATCGTTGCCGCGATCATCCAGACGATGAATCCCAGCACCGCCAGGATCGACGCCACCTTAAACACCGAGACAGGCCCCAGGTAGGTGATGGTGACTTTCCGTGCTGCCATGTTTTACTCCTCGTCGTCTTCCGCGGCTCCAGAAGTCGGTGCAGAGGAGGTCACTTCCATGGCCTGTTCCAGGGTCTTTTCGCCCTTCGCCACTGCGGTTGCCTCTTCTTCGCCTTCGTCTTCGACGTTTTTGTCGATGGCGAGCAGTTCGACGTCCTCGGCTAGGTCGACCAAGCGCACGCCCATGGTGGCGCGCGAAGATGGGCGGATCTGGTTGACCTCGGTGCGAATCACGCCGCCGGCAGAGGTGATGGCGAAGATTTGGTCTTCTTCTTCCACAGCTACTGCGCCGATGAGTTTGCCCCGCTTCGGGGTGTACTTGAAGGTCATCACGCCCATACCGCCGCGGCCTTGGGCGTTGTATTCCGCGATGGCGGTGCGTTTGCCGTAGCCGCCGGAGGTTGCCACAAGCAGATATTCGTCGCCGCGCACGACGGTCATGGTGAGAAGTTGGTCGTCGCCGCGGAAGCGCATGCCTTTCACACCGGCGGTGGCGCGGCCCATGGGCCGCAACTGCTCGTCGTCCGCGGTGAATCTGATGGCTTGGCCTTGTTCGGAGACGAGGAGGATGTCTTCTTCCTCGCTGGCAAGCACGGCGCCGATCAGGGCGTCTCCCTCGTTAAGGTTGATGGCTATGAGCCCGGCGGAGCGTGCCGATTCGTAGTCGGTCAGGCGGGACTTCTTTACGCGCCCTTCGCGCGTCGCCAGGACCAGGTAGGGGGCGTCCTCGTAGGACTGGATCTGGATGATCTGGGCGATCTTTTCTTCCGGCTGGAACTCCAGCAGGTTGGCGACGTGTTGGCCGCGGGCTGTGCGGCCTGCCTCGGGAAGTTCGTAGGCTTTGAGGCGGTAGACGCGGCCGAAGTTGGTGAAAAAGAGGATCCAGTCGTGGGTGGAGCAGATGAAGAAGTTCTTCACCACGTCGTCTTGTTTCAACTCGGCGCCGCGAACGCCCTTGCCGCCGCGTTTTTGCGATTTGTAGGCGTCGACCTTGGTGCGTTTCGCGTAACCGGTGGCGGTGATGGTGACCACGACGTTTTCGCGGGCGATGAGGTCTTCTTCGGTGACATCGCCGGTGGCGGCGACAAGCTGGGTGCGGCGTTCATCGCCGTACTTGGCGACGATTTCTTGCAACTCGTCTGCCACAATCGCGCGTTGGCGCTCCGGTTTGGCCAAGATGTCCTTGAAGTCGGCAATCTGGGCTTCGATGGCTGCCAGATCGTCGATGATTTTCTGGCGCTCAAGGGCAGCCAACCGACGCAACTGCATGGCGAGGATGGCGTCGGCTTGGATCTCGTCGACGTCGAGAAGCTCGATCAGGCCGACGCGCGCTTCCTCGACCGTCGGGGAACGGCGAATTAGCGCGATGACCTCGTCGAGCATGTCGAGGGCTTTGGCTAGGCCGCGCAGAATGTGGGCCTTCTTCTCGGCGTCTTCGAGGCGGAACTGGGTGCGGCGCACAATGACGTCGATTTGATGTTTGACGTAGTAGCGCAGCATCTGATCGAGGCGCAGGGTGCGGGGCACGCCGTCGACAATTGAGAGCATGTTGGCCGAGAAATTCGTCTCAAGCTGGGAGTGCTTATACAGATTGTTGAGCACCACGCGCGGGACGGCGTCACGGCGCAAGACGATCACGATACGCATGCCGACGCGGTCGGATGATTCGTCGTCGATGCGCGAGACACCCGTCATCTTGCCGTTGTTGATCTGGTCCGCGATATTAGAAATGAAATTGTCTGGGTTGACCTGATACGGCAGCTCGGTGATGACAATGCTTCGGCGGTTGCCTACTTCTTCGATCTCGGTGACGCCGCGCATGCGGATGGAGCCGCGGCCCGTGGTGTAGGCGTCTTTGATTCCTTGGTCACCGACGATGAGGCCCGCCGTGGGGAAATCCGGTCCTTTGATGCGCTCCATGACCGCGTCGAGGGTGGTTTTCTCGTCGGCTTCGTGGTTGTCCAGGATCCAGTAGATCGCTTCGGCCAGCTCGCGCAGGTTGTGCGGGGGGATGTTGGTGGCCATGCCGACGGCGATGCCGCCGGAGCCGTTCATCAAAAGGTTCGGCACCCGCGAGGGCAAAACGTCCGGCTCTTTCGTTTTGGAGTCGAAGTTCGGGGAGAAGTTGACGGCGTTTTCGCGGATGTCGCGGACCATCTCCATCGCGATCGGGGTGAGCTTGCACTCTGTGTAGCGCATGGCGGCAGGGCCGTCGTTGCCTGGGGAGCCGAAGTTTCCCTGACCATCAACGAGCGGGTAACGCATCGCCCACGGCTGGGCCATGCGCACGAGGGTGTCGTAGATCGCCGAGTCGCCGTGTGGGTGGTAGTTGCTCATCGTCTCACCGACGGCCTTCACGCTTTTGACGTAGGAGCGTTCGGGGCGGAACCCGGCGTCGTACATCGCGTAAATGACGCGGCGGTGTACGGGTTTCATGCCGTCGCGGACTTCGGGCAGTGCGCGGCCGACGATCACGCTCATTGCGTAATCGATGTAGCTTGTCTGCATCTCCTCATTGATGTCAATGGGTTGGATGCGGTCGTAGCCGTCACCGCCGAGGGTGTCGTCACTCATGAATTACCTTTCTTTTGACCTCCGGCCATTCTAACGCTTCTTAAACGCTTTCCTGCGCTTTGAAGTGGTATCAAAGTGGTATGGCTATGACACTTCGTTTGAGCGCCGAGGAGGACAGGGCGCTTGTCTTGCTGGCCTCTGCATGGGGGTGTTCGAAACAGGAGGCTGCGCGTCGGGCAGTTGTCACCGCTGCCGCGCGCTTGCTTGACGACGCCACCGTGACCTCCCTGGCCCGCCAGCGCGTCGCCGAATACGCCGCCACTGAGTCCCGCATCCGTCAGGCGCGTCGCCGATGAAGCCTCTCAGCCCGGAGCAGCTCCTTGCTATCGCAGATGAGATTTGCGGCGTTTACAAGGTTCGGATCCGCTCCTTCGGCGCGCTCGCGGCGTGCGCAGCGGTGCCTGGGGCGAGGATTCACGGCGTGGCGGTCTTCGACTCCCCGCTGGCGGCGGGAACTGAGTTGGGTGAGGCAATCATCAAACTTGAACCGCTGACGGCGGCGAATGACGTGCTTGCAAAGGTCGCCAGCGAGGTCTATCGGGATTGGGTGCAGGTGGGTTAAGGGCGAGGTCACCGCACTTGTGTAATCCCTTGCCGCGCTGAGGCAATAAGGTAGGTAGCCAACCATCGCTTTGCCTTGAAAGGAATAGAGGTTTCCTATGAAGAAGTTGCCCGCCGTCTTTCTCGCCGCCGCATTATCGTTGACCTCACTGTCGGGGGTTAGTGCCCCTACCGTGTCCGCTCAGTCGGGTGGTGCCGGTGAAGTTTTGCAGGGTCTGTCCTCCGGCTCATCAAGCGGCTCCTCCGGCAATAAGGACAACTTGCCGCCGAACGTGCCGCAGCCGCCCGCTCAAACGCCGCTGGGCAGCGCCTACACCGGTTCTGCCCCGCTTTCTTTGGCTATCGCGGCAGGTATCATCGCGGCAATTGGCGCTCTCGCCGTCAATGTTGCGCAGATTTACTTCGGTTTTGAGTTGCCAAACGTGCAGGACATCCTCAGGCAATTCCAAATGTAGGAGGTATAGCGGGGGTAGCCCGAGTAGCGCGATGCCGCACCGCATGTTAATTTTGTTGCGGTTGTGGTTCGAGTGACTGCTGTGAATACAAAACGCAGTGATCAACTCGCGGCGGAAGATCCCCAACCTAAAAAAACACCCCTAAAAAAGGGTGTTTTTTGCTTTTTTCTGATAAAACCCTGCGCAGACGTTGGTTCCCACTTAATATGGCCGTGAAAACCAGTCAACAACCCTGTGAGGAACGCTAAAATGAATATTCGCAAGGCCATCGTCGCCGCTTCCGCCTCTGCCCTTCTCGTCTCCGGCGCTCCAGTTGCGAACGCCCAGATCGTCGCACCCGAGCCGAGCTCCAGGATCGACATTCCGCCAAGCTTCGTCGACTTCGCGCAGCCTTTCTCCCCGCTGTCGCGCTACGAAACCGAACAGGTCATGAAGATCGGAGCTGCTTGGTTACTCATCAGCGCCGCCCTTAGTATCGGTTCCGCTATTGTGGTCACCACCCTGAATATCTTGGGCAACTCCCTCACCCTCTCCCAGGCTCCTCGGCCAGACCTCTCCCAGGCTCCTCGGCCAGACCTCTCCCAGATTCCTCGGCCTGACCTTCCCCAGTCTTCTTAATTCAAGGCCTTAGCTCTCAGCAGTGAGAGGTTCAAGGGTCTGACTCCGCCATCGCATTGGAGTCAGGCCCTTGAGTCATTCTCGCAGCCGATAAGTCCTCCACCACTGCAAGAAGCTAAAAACAGTTCAACCTTTCGGAGTTAATGACAAACAACCCGACACCACCGGTCCGGAAGGGAGTTGCGAGCTTGGAGTTTTGCCCTCACACCTCAAGCGCACGCAGCCCCTCTTAGGGTTATGCTTTGAAGAATGACTGACCTCAACGCCCTCCTCAATGCCACTACCCGCCCGACCGTTGTCTCTGAACTGACGGATCTTGTCGAGCGCACCATCGCCAACCAATCAGGATTAACCGGCATGGCCATCAAATCGGCCGTCGGCGTCGCCAAAAAAGCAGACGCTGACGCCATATCCAAAGCCGTCAACACTGCCCTGCCGTCCATCGTGGAGGAATTGAGCTCTTTCTGGCAGGACTACGACCCGGAAAACTCCGCCGGATTCGGCAACTACCTCGCCTCCCGCGAGAAAGAAGTCACCGAGAAAGCTCTCTTTCTAGGTGACAAAAACAGCGCCAAAGCCCCCGCCGCCATCCAAAAGCTCTACTCCAGCCTCCGCGGCAAAGTGGGCAAAATCATCGCCCCGGCGCTTCCAGAACTCGGCGGCATCATCGAGCGCAACGCGCGCTAAATACCTTCGCAAAATGCGATGAGTCTACGGCCTGTTATCTCCGGCTCCCGCGCCCACCGATTATGGCCAAGATCTCCCTTCAGTTCCTCCACCACCGGGTGCGCGGCCGGCACGTGCTGCGCCAAATTCTGCGCCGAGGCGATAGGACAATCCTCATCATTGTTAAAGCGGGTGAGCAAAATCGGAGTGCTCACCGCCTGCAAACGTGTGGCGTAATCATCTCCGCGCACGTGGTCGAGCGAATTGGTGCGCGAAAAACGCGCCCACTCTCCCAAGTGCCAACCGGATTGGCGCCCGTAGCCGGCGATGTCAAAACGCCCGCCCGGCCAATAACCAAAAACACGGCTGAAAGCACCCATAAAGGTCACGCCGGTGCGGATTTTGAGGCGCTGGGCACCGTCGAAACCCCGCCAATATGGGCTGCCAGCACCAACACCCATCATGCCGCGGACATTATTTGCCTCCACATCAGCGGTGGTGAGGTAAAGAATCCCGATTTGGCCCCCCATGGAATGAGCCAAAAACACCACCGGGTGCGAAGGCTCAAGGCCCAAAGCTTTCTTCGCCGCCGAAATAGTCAAGGGATAATCCTCGGTGGCCATAGAGTGATAACCCCACTGCTGGGCACGAGAGGCAACGGCAGTGCTGGATCCTTGGCCGCGCAATTCACCAATCACCGCGGGAAAGCCCTGCTCGGACAGCCACGAGGCGATCGGCTTGAAGTAGCGCGCCCCCATACCGAAGCCGGGCCAAATAACAACGAGGGGTTTGGTGCTAGGTGCGTCGACAAGCGCGCGAAACACCAGCACTGTGCTCTGCGAGCCATCCGGCAGATCAATGACAGATTCGAGCATGTCAATTCACCTCTTGAAAAAGTTGCTAAATATCCAGGAAACGGACATCCTTCGCCTTGCGGGTGATGAAAGAGCGGCGCGCGGCGACATCGTCACCCATCAAAATAGAGAACAACTCGTCGGCCCGCTGCGCATCCTCAAGAGTGACCTGGCGCAAAATACGAAACTCAGGGTCCAGCGTCGTCTCCCACAACTCACCCGCGTTCATTTCCCCGAGGCCCTTGTAACGCTGGATGCCGTCATCAGTGTTGATCTTGCGTCCCGCGGCCAAACCCTTTTCAAGTTCCTTGTCACGCTCAGTATCTGAAAAGGCGAAACCTGGCTCACCCTTAGCCCACTTGAGCTTGTATAACGGCGGATTAGCCAAAAAGACGTGACCATGTTCGATCAATTCCGGCATGAAGCGGAAAAGCAGGGTCAACAACAAGGTGGCAATGTGCTGGCCATCAACATCAGCATCGGCCATGAGGACGATTTTGTGATAGCGCAGCTTCGACAAATCAAACTCGTCATGGATGCCAGTACCGAGAGCGGTAATGATCGCCTGAACCTCAGCGTTTTTCAACACGCGGTCCATGCGCGCCTTCTCCACGTTGAGAATCTTTCCGCGCAACGGCAAAATCGCCTGATACATCGAGTCTCGGCCCTGCTTGGCGGAACCACCCGCGGAGTCACCCTCCACGATGAACAGCTCGGATTGCTTCGGATCTTTTGAACGGCAGTCAGCTAACTTGCCGGGAAGGCCTCCCATGTCATTGGCGGACTTGCGACGCACCAGGTCGCGCGCCTTACGGGCCGCCTGACGGGCCTGCGAAGAAGCAACCGCCTTGTTGATGATCACCTTCGCCTCTGCCGGATTCGCGTCGAACCAGTCAGCGAGATGCTCATTGACGACGCGCTGGACAAAACCTTTGATTTCGGTGTTGCCGAGCTTGGTTTTGGTCTGGCCCTCGAACTGCGGCTCGCCAACACGCACGGAAACGATAGCGGCAATACCTTCGCGGCAATCATCGCCGGTAAGGTTCGGTTCTTTGTCTTTGAGCAGTCGGTGCTCGCGGGCGTAGCGATTCATCAAGGTGGTCAGCGCCGCACGGAACCCTTCCTCGTGGGTGCCGCCCTCGTGGGTGTTGATGGTGTTGGCAAAGGTGTGGACGGATTCTTTAAACCCGCCGTTCCACTGCATGGCCACCTCAGCTTCGTGGTCTTGGCCCTTAGCTTCGAAACCAATGACGGAAGGATGAATCGCCGTTTTGGACCTATTCAGGTGCTCGACGTAGTCAATCAAACCATTCGGATAATGGTAGGTAACTTTCTTTTCCCGCTTCTTCTTCACCGCTGGGGCGACTTCAGCACTGTCATCTTCATCTTCGGTGACAACGCTGTCATCGAAGGAGTCACCTTCTACTAGAGCTGCGGTGTCGCCTTCCTCAACAATTGCCTCAAGTTCAAGTTCCTCATCGGTGACACGCTCGTCCTTCAAGGTGATGGTGAGCCCTTTATTCAAAAAGGCCATCTCCTGGAGACGCCGCGAGATGATGTCGTAGTCAAACTCGACCGTTTCGAAAATTTCAGCATCCGGCCAAAAACGGATCGTCGTGCCGGTTCCGCGGGCGTTGCCGCCCTCTTCAAGCTCCTCCGGGACGGCGTTGGCAAAGCGCTGCGCCCAGTGTTTACCGTCACGCTTGATGTCGGCCTCAACACGGGTGGACAAAGCATTGACCACGGAAATACCCACACCGTGGAGGCCGCCGGAGACAGCATAGGAGTCGGAGTCGAATTTGCCGCCGGCGTGCAGTTGGGTCATGACCACTTGGACCGTTGGTGCCCCGGAGGGGTGCATCTCGACGGGGATGCCGCGGCCATTGTCCACGACCTGCACTCCGCCGTCGGCAAGCAGCGTCACATCAATCTGGTCGGCGTATCCTGCCATCGCCTCGTCGACAGAGTTATCGACGACCTCCCACACGAGATGGTGCAGCCCGCGCGAACCGGTGGAACCGATATACATGCCTGGGCGTTTGCGAACGGCCTCGAGCCCCTCGAGAATAGTGATCGATGACGCATCATAGTGCGGTTCATTGGTAGCCACGATTGACGGACTCTCCTCCAAGGCTTTAATTGGGCTTTAACCCGTCCTATCCTACACCCCGCCGGTGGGACCCAGGTGACGTGCAACTCCAGCGAGAAGGCGTTTCTCGCGCGTTTTTGAGGGTGGCCCTTTTTTAGCCGTAGGTGTCGCGTGGTCCCCGGCCTTTGACGTGCAACGGCCCATAGCGCCAGCTTTTCGTCTTTGGCGGGAAAACATGCAGCTTAGTAATCACATCGGGCCCAATTTTCTTTGCTATCTCAGCCAGCACGGTGCTCTGCATATATTTGAGTTGCGTCGCCCAGGCGGTCTGGTCGCAGGAAATAAAAACTTCTCCCTCTTTGATCATTTCCACTGTGGTGTGCTGCGCGATCTTCTCACCGACGAGAACTGACCAGTTGCCCATCACCCAGCCGTAGGCCATGTTTTCAGTCCAGTCGCGTTGCTGGATTTCGCGGCGCACCAACGCACCGAAAGCCTTGATTTGGTAGCCGCGCCGCAGCGGGCGCCCATCGGGGCCGGTGGGTTTTCCGAGGCCGTGCCAGCGCCGCTCTGGGCTAAAGTCAAGGTCGAGGCCGGGCACGCTTATCGACGCCGCCTTGCTTGCCTGTCCCACAGACGTCACCGCACTTCGCCTGGGGATAACGCTGCGGCCCTGGCTGGACAGGTCGGGCACCTTTCCTCCACGTTTTCTGGCCGTGGCGCGGACGTTATCGAAGGTCTGCTTGATGAGGTCACTCAAGGCGAGATACCCCATCTTCCATGACCACTTGGTGTGCGCCGGTGACTGCGTCGTCAAGGTTGTCGGGCAGGTCGTCTCCAACGGCCGCGGTGATGATTACTTGCTGCGCTTCCTGTGCCACACCGACGAGGCGTTCGCGGCGTTTGGTGTCTAGCTCAGCAAAAACATCATCGAGAATGAGCACCGGGTCGGTGCCTTCGGAGGCCAACAAGGCGTATTCGGCAAGGTGTAAAGCCAGTGCAAAAGACCAAGTTTCGCCGTGGCTGGCGTAGCCTTTGGCGGGCTGCTCGCCGAGTGTGAGCACGAGGTCATCACGGTGCGGCCCCACGAGTGTGGTGCCGCGGTCAATCTCCTCGGTGCGCCGTCTGCCCAGTTCAACTAACATCCCGGCTTCGATGACGGCGGGGTCACGATTATCTTTCTCGAAAAGCTCCACGGTGGAGCTGTAGTGAGCACTCGCCTGGCGAGATTCGGGGGCGACGGAAAAATAAGCCTCGGTGATGTGGTTGCTGAGGGCGTCGAGAAGCTGCAAGCGGCCCACGATGACTTGCGCGCCGAGATGTGAAAGCTGCGTATCCCACGTGTCCAAGGTGCTCAGGGCGGATTCGCCGCTGGCGTCGCCGTAGCCGCGGCGCAGGTGAGAGGCCAAACCGCGCAAAAGCGCGTTGCGCTGGCGCAACACTTTGTCATAGTCGGATTTAATCGCGCCCAAACGCGGGGTGCGCGCGGCGGCGAGTTCGTCGAGGAAGCGACGCCGCTCGGCGGGCTCGCCGTTGACGAGCCGTAGATCCTCGGGCGAGAACATCACAGTGCGCAAAACTCCCAGCAACTCCCGCGCGGTGCGCAACCGGGTCCGGTTGATCTGGGCTTGGTTCGCCCCGTTTGCCTTGATTAAGAGGTGGGTGGTCAACTCACGTCCCTCATTGACAGTTGTTGCCGAGATGCGTGCGTCATTGGCCCCGACGCGGATAAGCGGAGCGTCGTGAGAAACGCGGTGGCTGGCCAGAGTTGAGCTGTAGCGCACCGCCTCGACAATGTTGGTTTTGCCGTGACCGTTGCGCCCAGAAAAAACCGTGACCCCTTGGCTTAGCTCAACGCTAAGTTCAGGCCAGGAGCGAAAATCACGTAGGTTCAGGTCGCGGAGATACACGTCAGTGCAGGTTTTTTATCCGGGCAGGCGCACCGGCATAAGCAGGTAAGTGAAGTCAGTCTCGGGGGTGGGGAAAGTACCATCAGCTCCGAGCTCGGGAAGCTGCTGCGGTTGCGGAATCATAATGGCCGGGCGTGAGGACTCCGTGAACCCAAAAACAACCTTTTCGGTCGGGATGGCCGCCAGGCCGTCTTTGAGGTAGCCGGAGTTAAAGGCGATGACCAATTCTTCGCCGGCGGCGCTGTGGTACTCAGCCGGCACCTTTTCGGTGGCTTCGCCGGAGTCCGCGCCGGAGGCGTAGAGGGTGACTTCACCTTCGTTGAAGTGCATGCGGATTTGGGCGTTGCGGTCAGCGACCAGGCTCACGCGGCGGATCGCTTCGACGAGTGGTGCGATGGTGACGCTGGCCATGGAGGTGTGTGACTTGGGCAGCAGCGGCTGGATATTCGGGAAGTCGGCGTCCAACATGCGAGTTGTGGTTTCGCGGTTGCCGGAGTGCAGGCCGAATAGTCCTTCACCGCCGATGTTGTCGGCGCCGCCGACGGCGATTTCCACGGGGTTGTCGATTTGTGTGTCAAGGGTGCGCGCGTTGTCCAGCAGGGTTTTCGCTGGGACGAGCAGCTTGGCTTGGATTGCCTCGGAGCGGGGCTGCCAGGAAATTGTGCGCAGCGCGAGGCGGAAGCGGTCGGTGGCGGTCAGTTGCATGGAGGATCCGTCGATTTCCATGTGGATGCCGGTCAGCATGGGCAAGGTGTCGTCGCGGCCTGCGGCGGAAGCGACCTGGGTGACAGCGCCCACGAAGTCGGCTGGGGATAGGGTGCCTGTGACCTCGGGAAGGTTAGGCAGTTGCGGGTAATCGTCGAGAGGCATCAGCGGCAGTTCGAAGCGGGCGGATCCTCCCTGCAACAACATTTTGGAGCCGTCGGTGGAAACTTCGACCGGCTTGTTGGGCATGTTGGCCACGATGTCAGAAAGTAACTTGCCGGCGACTGCGATGCGTCCTGGTTGGTCGACTTCGGCACCGATTCTTACGCGGGAGGAGATTTCGTAGTCGAAGCCGGCGAACTCAAGGCCTGCGTCGTCGACGGTGATGACGACGGCGCGCAGGACTGGTTGCGTGTTTTTGGTGGGCAGGCTCCGGGCGACCCACGCTACGGCGTTGGAGAGATCATCCTTGTGGACGCGAAATGACACACGATTGTCATCCATAGCGGTGGGCGGCTCCTTAGCACTTCTGAGGGTTTTTCGATGTGTGATTCGGCGTTCCAAGCCTTCGGTATTGAAAAGCTTCCCGCGGTAGCCGAATCACGTAATTTTCCCTTAACCATAGGCGCAGGGCCCTCTTTTTGTCATTTGTGCCAGCTCCCTTTCTGCATCACCCCCTTTAGCCGCCGCGCGGAGGTCGGCGAGGTTGTGCACACGCTCTCTTTCTCTTCAATGAATTACAAGTAAATAGATGGCAAAGACAGTAGGTCCTGTGCAATCTGTGGATGACGAGTAGTTTTTCGTGGTCGCTGCGTGCAACGGCGCTGTGATCAAGGATGTGGAAAAGGTGTGGATAAACAGTGCGTGCTGTGGATAACTTTTTCGGGTAGTTTCTTGTCCCCAGTTCCTTGTCTCTTTTCCACCGCTAAGCCACAGTTTTTCTCGCCTTGTCCACAAGGGATGAAAAAGTGAGTTGAACCACACTGTGTTTAAACTCATTGAATTACATCCTTGGAATTACACACCTGTGTATGACTGTGTGGACAACTTCCCCAACGCAAAACGCGGGCCCAACCACCTGTGTCAGGAGGCTACGGCCCGCTAGATCGAGTGAGAGGTAGCGCTTTAGTGCATGCGTGCCCGGTTCTTAATCATCTGCGTGAGCTTCTGAATCTCGTCATAGGTGCCGCGGTTTTCCGTCATTTCTTTGCGGATCTTGCGGTCGGCATACATGACGGTGGTGTGGTCTTTGCCCCCGAACTCGTCGCCAATCTTCGGCAGAGACAACTCAGTTAGCTCGCGGCACAAGTACATGGCGAGCTGGCGGGCGTGGGCCACATGGCGGGTTTTCCCGGCGCCGGTGAGCTGGTCGATACTGACCCCAAAATAATCGGCGGCCGCATCTTTGATGGTGGAAGCGGTGATGTTGATATCGCCTTCATCAGGCAAAATGTCACGCAGCGCAACTTGAGCCACCTCAAGGGTGATCGGCTCGTTAATCAGTGAAGAATACGCCGAAACCCTAATCAGGGCGCCTTCGAGTTCGCGGATGGAGGACTGGAATTGGGTGGCGATGAGTTCGAGAACGGTATGGTCGACGTTGGTGCCGTCGGTGGCTGCCTTCTTGAGCAAGATAGCGATGCGCGTTTCCAGGTCCGGGGGCTGCACATCGGTGATCAGCCCTCCTTCGAAGCGGGTGCGCAGGCGGTCTTCGAGTGTGGTGAGCTGCTTCGGCGGGCGGTCCGATGACAAAATGATCTGTTTGTTGGCTTGGTGCAGCGCGTTGAAAGTGTGAAAGAACTCCTCCTGGGTGCCTTCCTTGCCTTCGAGAAATTGAATGTCGTCGACCATGAGGATGTCGAGGTTGCGGTAGCGCCGCTTAAAGGTTTCCTGCCGGTCGTCGCGCACCGAGTTGATGTAGTCGTTTGTGAATTCTTCGGAGGAGACGTACCTGATGCGCAGGTTCGGTTGTAGCACTTGGGCGTAGTTGCCTGCGGCGTGTAGTAGGTGGGTTTTACCCAGCCCCGAACCGCCCCAGATAAACAGTGGATTATAGGCGCGAGCAGGGCTTTCGGCGACGGCGACGGCGGCACCGTTGGCGAAGCGGTTGGAGGATCCGATGACGAAATTTTCAAAGGTGTACTTCGGGTTTAGCGAAGCCTCGCGGTCGGGATCGTGCGCCGGTTGCTCGCGGGGGATGCGTTGAGCAACGGTGGGGTGGGCGCTTGCTTGGCGGCGCTGCTGCCGCTGGGTATTCCCCTCCGCCTGCTGTTGGGAGTGGATTCGTGCCAGCTCGTCAAGTCCCATGGGGATTTCTTCGCCGGCTGTGGTTTCGGGGTTATCTGGTTGGAAGGGGTAGTCGCTGTGGGTGGAGTACCACTTGCTAGGTGCCGTGGTTGCAGCAGTGTCAGTCGGCTCGGGGGTGGGCGCGGGTTCGCTCGCAGCGGAGGTTTCGGCGGCCGAGGGAGCTACAGAGACGGCCAAGCTGCAGGGTTTGCCTAAACGGTGTGTCAATAGGGCGGCGATGTGGGGACCCAGGTTGTTTTCGATGACAGTTTTGGCCGCGGTGTGTGGGGTGGACAAAATGGCGAAACCTTCGACAAGCATGACCGGGCGCACCAGTTGCAGGTAGGCCCGCTCCTGATGGGTCAGCGTGGGGATGGTGGAGTTGGGGCGTTCGGAAAGAACGAGCAGGTCGGAGACGATGTCGCGCCACAACGCCTCAATGTTTTGTTCCGCCACGTCAGATGTTCCTTGCTTGTCGTTCGTTCAGTCCGGTCAATGCGCCAGGGTGTGTGGCGCTGCCGTGCGGGGCGATGAAGCGGCGTGCAATTCACCGCTTCATCCACACGGCTGAGGCCACCTGCGGTGGCTTCTACCTTTAGTTCCACAAGGTTATCCACAGGTGTGAACAATCAGGTCGCGGGTGGTTATCCACAGGTTTTCAACACCCCTGTGAATAACCACCCGATCTAATAGTTACATCTTTGACCTGCGGAAATACGAGACATCTCGAAAAACCCTCAACTAAAACTAGAGGTTTATCCACAGGTCTGAGAGTGGATCCCTTTATGGATTTGTGATGTTGTTTATTCGTACCTGCTTCCCTAGCCCCGTGTCCACGCAATAGTTTTAACCTCCCCTGTGGATAACTCCCACAGCGCCGGAATCGAGGTGGGGTGCAGCGGCGCTGGCGCAGCAAGCACGCGGGTTTGACCCCCTCACCAGTGAAAAAACACATCCATGTAATTCCGGGGGTACCCTTTCGGCGGCGGCGTGTCGATTTGGTCAGCACGCCCTGACTCACGTAGTCTGGCATGGTCTGTCACATCAGGTGGCGGCGCCGCAAGGTGTCGTCGCAAAGCGATGTGCTTGAGAGCAACACCAGCGAGGTGTACCGGGCCGCTTTCCCTAGCCCAGCGGGAAGCGAGTCAACGTAGGTGTTGCGCGCGAGGCGCTCCAACGGCCTTCCCAGGCCACGGCGCACCCGCATCTCTAAAGAACGTGTTTAAACCGGACGGTCATCATCCCGGGAGGCACTCCGCGCTTGTCAGGCGCGGGGGCCGCTGGCCGTCAAAGAAATCAAGGAGTTTGCCGTGTCGAAGCGGACCTTTCAGCCGAACAACCGTCGCCGTGCCCGCAAGCACGGTTTCCGCGCCCGCATGCGCACCCGTGCCGGCCGCGCCATCGTCTCCGCGCGCCGCCGCAAAGGCCGCGCCCGCCTAAGCGCTTAAAACCTGAGCGCTTAAAACCAATAAACCACCCCCGTGCTCCCCACAGCGCACAAGCTCAGCTCCTCAGCGGATTTCCGCCGCGTGATCCGCAGCGGCGCGCGTGCGGGCACAAAAACGGTGGTGGTTCATCTGGCAGCCCGAACCGACCCGATCATCTTCGGTGGTCCACGGTTCGGGCTTGTCGTTTCTAAACAGGTAGGAAACGCCGTGACCCGCCACGCCGTTTCACGCAAGCTACGCCACGTGTGCACACGGGTCGGTGCGGACAAGCTAGACCGCACCCACGACGTTGTGGTACGGGCTTTGCCAGCCTCCGCCACCGCAACCAGCGCGCAGCTCACACTCGATATCCAACGGGGCCTGGATAAGGCTCTGCGCAGATTGTGATGGCGTACTACAACTTCGTCGGTGAAGAAATCCCGGCACCTCGTGGACCGGCAGGAAAAGCGCTGGTTGGGATGGTGCGCCTTTACCAAAAATACGTCTCACCCTTTAAGATGGCAGGGACGTGTCGTTTCATGCCTGTGTGCAGTGCGTATGCGCTCGAAGCAGTCTCGCGCCACGGTGCGGTGAAGGGAACCCTCTTTGCTGCGGCCCGCATATCCAAATGCGGACCGTGGCATCCCGGAGGCTATGACCCCGTCCCCGGCAGCGTGGTTGACCAGCCCGCTGGTGCAGCGTGCGACACAGAAGCGTCCCCACCCGTAACCGACTAGGAGCAACGACCCTCAAGTGCTGAATTTTGTATATTGGCCGATCTCAGCGGTGCTGTGGTTTTGGCACAAGATCTTCGCCTACGTTTTCGCGCCCGATTCCGGCATCGCCTGGATCCTCGCGATCGTCTTTTTGACGTTTACCATCCGTGTCCTTTTGGTCAAGCCGATGGTCAACCAGATGCGCTCAATGCGGAGGATGCAAGAAGTGCAGCCGCAGATGCAAGCCATCCGCGAGAAGTATAAAAACGACAAACAGAAAATGGCCGAGGAGAGCCAGAAGCTCTACAAGGAGATGGGCTCTAACCCCCTCGCCTCATGTATCGTCCCCTTGGTGCAACTGCCGGTCTTTCTCGGCCTGTTCCACGTTTTGCGTTCGTTTAACCGCACTGGTACCGGCCCCGGCCAGTTAGGCATGAGCGTTGAGGAAAACCGCAATACGGCGAACTACATCTTCTCGCCCGACGACGTGCGTTCCTTTTTGGATGCCGATTTCTTCGGCGTCCCGCTGTCGGCTTACATGTCGATGCCGGAAAGCGCTTTCGAGGCCTTCACCGGCCTTGAGTTCAGCCGCCTGCACATTATCGCCGTGTGTATGCCGCTAGTTATTTTGTCCGCGCTTTTTACTCACCTCAACGCGCGTTTGTCCATCTCTCGTCAGCAAGAGCGCCGTACCTCCGGTAAGGTCGCCGCCCCCTCGGGTGCTAACGCCGAGATGATGGAGACGCAGATGGCCATGATGAACAAGATGATGCTGTGGGTCTTCCCAGTAATGATTCTTGCCTCGGGCTTCCTGTGGCACATTGGTCTGCTCGTCTACATGCTGGCCAACAACGTGTGGACCTTCTTCCAGACCCGCATCGTCTACGACAAGATGGATAAGGAAGAAGCGCTCGAGGAGGAGAAGAAACGCGAAGCTAAGCGCGCTTCTGCCCCGCAAGTCGCTGCTCGGCGTGTGGATAAGCGCACTAAAAAGCAGCGCAAGCAAGGCAACTAATTTACTGGTTCAGCGGCACCAGCAAGCGGTTCCCGGAGCAACACAAGCTTTTCTCCGGGAACCGCTTTAGTGTTTCTGCAAGCCGCGCTTTGGTGCAGTGTCCGTGGCTTTTACTAAAGTCAGGCACATTATCTGTCGGGACCCACAGAAGGAGTACACAGCCGTGTCGATGAACCCTAGGCCTTTTGACTCGACCGCGGAGGCGGTGCCGGCGGCCGCAACAAAGATTTTCGGTGAACGCCTCGACATGGCCATCGGTTATCACCGTCTGCTTGCGCAGGTCGCTTCGGTGCGTGGCTTCATTGGCCCGAAGGAGGTTGGGCGCCTGTGGTCGCGGCACATTTTAAATTGTGCGGTCGTCTCCGAAGCGCTCGCGGCTGGCATTTCAGTTGCCGATATTGGCTCCGGCGCGGGCTTGCCCGGTGTTGCGCTGGCCATTGCGCGCCCTGATCTCAACATCACGTTGATTGAACCGCTGTTGAAGCGCTCTACGTTCTTGCGTGAGGTTGTCGACGAGCTCGGGTTGGATAATGTCACCGTGGTGCGCGGGCGCGCCGAGGAGCAAGGAAAGTCGCTTTTCGACGCCACCACTTCCCGCGCCGTCGCCCCCCTGGGAAAGCTGGTCGGATGGTCGCTTCCTTTGGTGAAGGTGGGCGGCTCGATGGTGGCCATGAAGGGCAGCACGGTGGGCGAAGAACTCAAACGCGACGCCGCGCAGATTAAGAAAGCAGGCGGCGGCAAGGCGGAAATCTTCACTGTTGGACAGACCTTGCTAGATGAGCCCACCACGGTTATCTCCATTGCCCGCCTGCGGTGACTGCTTGAGGTGTCAGGCACTAATGTTGGAGGAGTTCCAAGCAGGTAGGGTGCAGCGCACATGAACGAGACGACGGAGGGGCCCGTGGACGATAACTCCCAGTGGGGCGGCGCGCCTGGTGGCTCAGATGGCCAGTGGGCGGATCAGACTAGCCTTCCAGGCGGCGCCCTTTCCAAACCACAAAAGCCGCGCGTGATTACGGTGGCGAACCAAAAAGGTGGCGTGGGCAAAACGACGACGTCGGTGAACTTGGCCGCGGCGTTGGCGCGCCAGGGCATGAAGGTGTTGGTCATTGATTTAGACCCGCAGGGCAATGCGTCGACCGCCCTGGGTGTGGAGCACCGCGCGGGCGTCACCTCTAGCTACGAACTGCTCATTGGTGAGGCCAGTGCGGAAGATGCGATGCAACCCAGCCCGGGCAACGACAATTTGTTGTGCATCCCCGCCACCATTGATTTGGCTGGTGCCGAGATTGAACTTGTCAGCCTTGTGCGCCGCGAGTACCGGCTGCACGACGCGCTGCGGCGCGGTTTTGTGGAGAAGCACGGCTTCGACTTCGTTTTCATTGACTGTCCGCCCTCGTTGGGCCTTTTGACCATCAATGCGATGACGGCGGTGGATGAGGTGCTTATTCCGATCCAGTGCGAGTATTACGCCTTGGAGGGCGTGGGTCAGCTTTTGGGCAACATCGGCATGATCCGTGAGCATTTGAACCACAACCTGCATATTTCGGCGGTTCTTTTGACTATGTATGATGCGCGCACGCGCCTTTCGGAGGAGGTTGGTCATGAGGTGCGCAGCCAGTTCGGCCAGGTTGTGCTGCGCAATGTCATTCCGCGTTCGGTGAAGGTTTCGGAAGCACCAGGTTTTGGGCAAACGGTCGTGGACTATGATCCCGTTTCGCGCGGCGCGATGGCTTATGTTGATGCTGCCCGTGAGTTGTCGCAGCGTGGGGATTATCAGCCGCACGCGACGACCGGCCCGATTGGTGTGAGTCCGGAGGTGGCACGCCAGCTCGACGGCAGTGGGGTTATAGATGAAGCTGAGACGCTGGATGCTGCGCAGCAGAAGGAGACGGAGAACTAATGGCACAGGAACGAAAAGGTGGGCTTGGTCGCGGCCTTGCGGCGTTGATCCCTTCGCAGCAGGAATCGGCTGACACGACGGGCAAAACTGGCAGGCTTGGCGAAGGCGCCGCCGACGTGATCATCGGCGGTTCCAAGGGTGCCCGCGGGGCCACAGCGCAGCAAAGCTCCAAGGAAAAGTCTAAGGAGGCGTCGGCAAAGCGGGCGGCGAAGAAGTCCGCTGGCCGCAAGCGGGTGCCGGGCGCTCCCGCGATTGAGGGTGCGCCGACGGTGGCGGTGAACACGGAGAAGGTCGTTCAGCCGGTTCCGGTGGGGGCGCGCTACCAGGAGGTGCCGCTGGGTCAGATTCAGCCGAACCCGAAGCAGCCTCGTCAGGTTTTTGACGAAGATGAGTTGTTGGAGTTGGTCCATTCCATCCGTGAGTTTGGTTTGCTCCAACCCATTGTGGTTCGTGAGGTCGCGTCTGGCTTCGAGTTGATCATGGGTGAGCGTCGTTGGCGCGCTGCATCTAAGGCGGGCCTAAAGCAGATTCCGGCGATCGTGCGCGAGACTGGCGATACTGACCTGCTGCGTGACGCTCTTTTGGAAAATATTCACCGCGTCCAGCTCAACCCCCTTGAGGAGGCGGCAGCTTACCAGCAATTGTTGGAGGAGTTCGGGGTGACTCAGGAGCAGTTGGCCGATAAACTTGGCCGCTCACGCCCGGTGATCACCAATGCGATCCGCCTGCTTAATCTGCCTGTGGATGTGCAGCGCCGTGTCGCTGCTGGTGTGCTTTCGGCTGGCCATGCTCGTGCGTTGCTGGGAGTGAAGTTGGGTCAGCACACCAACGAGGCCCAGGCCAGGCTCGCCGAGCGTATTGTCGCTGAGGGTTTGAGTGTGCGCGCGACTGAGGAGGCTGTGACTTTGCTCAACCGCAGTGGCGGGCAGCAGGAGAAGCCGCAGCGCAAACCGGTGCCGCAGCCGGAGCTTTTCACCCAAGCCGCCGAGCGGCTTGCCGACGAATGGGATACCCGCGTCGTTGTCACCATGGGCAAACGCAAGGGCAAAATTGTCGTGGAGTTCGGTGACCAGGCAGACTTCGAGCGCATCATGTCCCTGATCCAAGGCGAAGGCTAAGGGGTTTTCGGCTATGTCCGGCGGCTTTGCACAAGCGCAGGTCGTCGCCCTGGACGCGGCGAATTTGAGCCGCATCCACCCTGTCAGCGCTGCCAGCGTGTTTTGGGAGGTCGATCCGCTGGCGCCTGGTTTTTACACCAGTGATTCCGCGATAGATAAAAGCTTGTGGTTAACTCGCCGCGCACTTGAGCAGGCCACCGTGGGTTTTAGTATCGTCGCGGCGGGTGTTTCTAGCGGGGCCTTAGCTACTGTTTTGTATTGCCCGGCCGAGGAGGCGCCGGGCGCGGTACGTATGCCCACCGCACCTGTGAGCAAGGATGCCTGGCTAGTTTCGAGCCTGCACATTGACCCGCCGAGGCGGCACAGCGGGTGGGAATCTGTCCTTTTGGACTCAGCGATAATGGCGGCCACCGGCGCGGGTGCTGAGGCTTTGGAGGTCTTTGGTGTGCGTCGAACGGGTGAGGCGTCCTCGGCTGCTGAGAAGATCCGTAGGCACGCGCACAGCATTGGGCTCGTCGAAGTTTCGCTGCTTGAAGGTGCGGGCTTTGAAGTTCATCAAGACCACCCCGTCATTCCGCGGCTGCGGCTGCGCCTTCCGCCGGCCCACGATCTGCTCAGCGCCCAGGAGATCGATGAGCTGTTGGCGAAATCTCCGCTCGCGTGAAGCACTCGATCCACGACACTTTGCCTCGCTGCGGAGGGGTGGTGTGCACTGTGCGCACGATCTTTCCGGGTGCCGGGATCGTTGCAGGTGCAGGTGGTGAAAGCGCAGGAAGCCTTGGGCGATGCGAGCCGGGTGACGTGCCTAGCCTGCACCTTCTTGGCGCAAAAGCTCACTGAAGGTAAAAGTGCCGGTCTGTTTGTCGTCTTGCTCTAGCAAGTAAAGGCGCTTGACAGCCACCACGATAGCTTCGGCGATGGCGTCGCGCTGGCGGGGGTCAGTGATGATCTCCACATCACCCGGGTTGGTTGCGTAGCCGAGCACAACTTCAATGGAAGGCATCTTGGTCATGCGCAGAAGCTCCCAGGTGCGGCCGTGGCTGTAGCAATTTTGCAAGGGAGTACGCGCCACAATCTCGCGCTGGACGTAACCGGAAAGCGTCTCGCCCGTCATCGACGACGCACCGGTTTCTGAACCGAAGTAAAAGGTGGCGACGCCGTTGGCCTTCTCGTTCGGGTAGCGGTCAAGTTGCAGGGAGATCATCAGGTCCGCGTTGAAGCTATTAGCTAGGTCGGCGCGCGCCTTCTGGGAGGGGTTGTCGCCGCGCGGGCGCGACAAAATTGCCTCCACGCCAGCGGCAATCATGCGCCCTTCGAGCCGCTGAGCTAAATCCCATAAAAGTTCTTCTTCAGTGGCGTCGCCGAAATTGCCGCGTACCGTCATGCCGGTTTCCCCGTTGCCCAGGCCCGGGTCGATGACCACCCTTTTGCCGGTCAACTGGGGGCCAGCCTCGCGCATATTCTCGCGTTCGCGGATTGCCTGGGCGGAGCCACCCGTGATGCGACGGCCCAGCAGGCTAAGCGCCCGCAAAGTGTCGGGTCCGCACATGCCGTCGTCGTTAAGCCCGTAGTTAAGCTGGTAGGTAGCGACGGCCTCGTGGGTGCGTCGGCCAAACACCCCGTCGAGGCGGTGGGCGTAAAAGCCGAGGTCCTGGAGCTGTTCCTGGAGTTGGCGGATGTCGTCGCCCACCAGAGGTTGGTTAGGCTGGTAGGACAACACACGCGCGCCCAAAGTGTAGGAAGCCTCCCGCAGCTCCCGCAAAGTTACAGTGTCAATGTGGCCGGAAGGCAAAATGCCGCGGGACTGCTGGAAGGCCTTGAGGGCTTCGGCGAGGTGCTCGTCGAAAAGCGTGTCCTGCGGCGAAAAGTGGCGGTCATTCCAATCGCTCACATCGCCGTCGAAGCCTTCGAGCATGCCCAGCCGCGCCAGCGTCGAACGCACTTCAGCAACGCGTGCGCTCGAATCACCTACACGGAAAATATCTGACACTGGGTACCTTCCTTGACGGTATGGAACTGCATCATTGGCCCTGATGAAGAAACTATGAACAACGCCTTATCATACCTCTGGGGTGAGGCACCTACATGTGGCTTTCCAAGCGGGCGAGAATATCGCCCTTCGGCTGCACGCCGGTCATCTGGTCGACCATCTGACCGTTTTTGAAAATCAACAAAGTCGGAATCGACATGACCTGGAACATCGCGCCCAAGCCGCGCTCAGCGTCAACATCGACCTTAGCTACCTTGACCTTGTCCGACATCTCGGACGCGATCTCGTCAAGAACCGGGGCGATCTTTTTGCATGGGCCGCACCACTCGGCCCAAAAATCCACCACGACGGGCTTGTCGGACTCAATGACCTCACTTTTAAACGTGGACTGGGTGACGTCGATCGGTGCGCTCATATCTTCTCCTTCGGATCGGGAACCGTATTGTGCCGGGCGGATAAGAAAACTACAGGCCCGGAGGATGTGGGGGCGGGCACGTCCGGCTTCGCCACCCACACCGCGCGACGCTAACGCCGCGCCAGGGAAGCAACAACAGTTTCCACAATAGTGACGCTTCCCCACCGTGGGGAAACCGCCGAGCCTTCGCCAGCGCTTTTTAAGCCTCCAACGCTTCCAGGTAGTGGATGGCATCAATGGCCGCGCGGCAGCCGGAGCCAGCCGCGGTGACGGCCTGGCGGTAAGTTTTGTCCACCAGGTCGCCGCAGGCGAACACGCCAGCGACGTTGGTGCGGGTAGAGGGATCTTCCACCAAAACGTAGCCCTTGGAATCGGTAGCGACCTGGCCGTTGAGGAAGCCCGAGCGCGGGTCGTGGCCGATGGCGACAAACATGGCGGTGGCGTCCAAGACCCGCTCGGTGCCGTCGATCAGGTTGCGGATTTTCAAACCCGACACCTTGTTATCGGCCTCCTGAACACCCTCGACGAGCGTGTGGGTAATGAAGTCGATTTTGTCGTTGCTGCGGGCGCGCTCAAGCATGACTTTGGAGGCGCGGAAATTCTCCGAGCGGTGAATCAAGGAAACTTTGGAGGCGAACTTAGTCAAAAAGTTCGCCTCCTCCATGGCGGAGTCGCCGCCGCCGACAACGGCGATGTGTTGGTCTTTGAAGAAGAAACCGTCGCAGGTGGCGCAGGTGGACACGCCGCGGCCAGTCAGCTCGGCCTCGCCGGGTATACCGAGGTGGCGCGGAGCCGCGCCGGTGGCCAAGATGACAGCTTTGGCAAAGTACACTTCGTCGCCGACGGTGACCTTTTTGATCGCCTCGCTGAAGTCGACCGAGTCGACCTGCTCAACGCGCATATCGGCACCGAATTTCTGGGCCTGGGCGCGCATCTCCATCATGAGCTCAGGGCCCATGATGCCGTTTTGGAAACCGGGGTAGTTTTCGACTTCGGTGGTGTTCATCAGCTCGCCGCCGTACTCGTAGCCCTCAAAGACCAAGGGGCTTAGTTCGGCGCGCGCCGCGTATAGGGCGGCGGTGTAGCCGGCTGGGCCGGAGCCGACGATGATTAGCTCGCGCACCTGCGAGCTATCTGCGGGCGTGGCGGGGGTTTTTTCGGGCTGGGTGGCGTCTAGGCCCGTGTTGGCAACGACAAAGTTGAAACCGGGATCGGTCATGTTGAAAAACGTCTCTCAATCACGCTTGTGGTGGGCTGATAATACTGCCCGTTAGTCTACTCCCGGCGGCAAAGGGTGCTGCTTCGCCTGCTCAACCAGGCTGATGTTCTCCCGCGTTTTGATAAATTCCGCCAGCGCCACGCGGGCTCGGGCGCGCCTCGATTTCACGGTGCCGGGTTGGACCCCCATTTCAGCGGCGGCGTTGTCGACGGTCAGCCCGGCGACGTCGATAAGCAACAGTGCCAACCGCTGGGCTTCGGGAAGATCGGCTAAGGCCTGGCGGACAAGGATGGCGCGGTCAAGGTGCGACATGGGGTCGTGCGCCAGCGAGAGGTTGGCATCGACAGAAATACGGCGATCATCGTCGATGCTGACCTCTCCTTCGCGTCGGCGGCGGGCTTTGGCGTGGTCAAAACCACAATTCATGACGAGGCGGTGCAGCCAAGTCGACAGCGTCGATTCGTGGCGGTAGGTGTGCATGCTTCGCGACGCCTTAAACAACGCCTCCTGGAGAATATCCTCGACGTCGTTTTCGTTGCGTGAGTAGCGCCTGGCGATGTAGACCAGGCGCGGTTTGTGCCGCTGCACGATCGCCGCGAAAGCCCGCGGGTCCCCGCCCATGTACGCCTCGACGAGCTTGTTGTCCGCCTCCGCTTCTGCACGTGTGTTCGGCTCTTCCGCCCACCTCGTCGCCCCCGACATGCTTTCCCCCGAAAGTCCGCTCTAGCTGGTAGTTGCCTTGACCAGTGTGCCCCACCCGGCGTGTTTTGTTTATGGCGCGGAGCACACTTTAGTGGACATTGCGGGCGGAACCTTTAGGAAGGATTGTGGCCGATGACGATGATGTCTTCGACCTCCACCGGCCCGTCGATCCACACCACCACCCCACTGAGCGGCTCCTGCGAGCTAATGTCGATGTGGCGCTGACCCTGCCGCAACTGCCCGGAGGCAAGTTGCGGCAGAAGGCTCAGCTCGACGTTTCGGTCGAAAACGCTTGAGGCGGGAACACCGTAGACGCTCACAGCAGTATCGCCCTCCTTGGTGTAGATCAGCACCTGCTCCACCGTGAAGGCAACCCCACTTTGGCGGCTCAGGGTCAACCCGGCGGGCCGACTGGTCACCCAGGTGGTGGAGCTGTCACGGTCGACAACGTTGGGGACTTTTCCACCGTCAACGCCCCACACCTCGGCGGTGAGCGGCTCAATGATCACCGCCGGGCCGCGTGCCACTCCCTGTTCGACTTCCTGTGTGGTTTTGCGGGCGGGGTCGGCCGCCACGGGTGTTTGGGATCCGAAGGAGCTGAAGGTGCCCAGCAGATAGGTCGTGAGCATCGCGATGACGACCACCGTGGCGATCACCAGCGACAAAATGAGCAAAAGTGCCGCCGGCTTATAGGCCTTACGCCCGAACCCGCCGGTCAAATCCTCCGGGTCGGGCTCAGCGGAATTGCGGTCAGCTTCGACAGCGGCACGGAGGTTGCGCTGCGACGCCAACGCGGCGCCGGTGTCGGCGCCACGCTCAACCGGCGTTGCGGCGGGCGCAAGCTTTGCATTGTCTCCCGCCGTGCCGGAGCCGATCGCCGCCAGGTGCGTGGAAATGGCGCGGAAGTCATCGGAGGAGGTTTCGTTTTCAGCCAGTGTGCGGGTGCGCGCTGTCAAAGCGGCGAGAGCTTCGGAGCTGGCGTCCTCGTTGACGTCAGAAGCCAAAAGGGCCAAGGCGGAGCTGAGGGCGTCGGCGTCGTCTTTGCTGGTGGCGTCGGGTAAAACAGCCGGGAAAGCAACCCGAACGACTCCATCGGTGGACACCCGCAGGCGGTTGCGGTTGTCCAGGCCGAGGGGGATGCCGGCGTCGTGGGCGGCCGCGATGGCGTCGGCAAGCGGTGCGAGGGCGTAAGCGACGGCTTCCGCGTGGAGTTTCTGGCCGGATTCGGTGACGTTTTTTAAGGTCGTGCCGGGGATCCAATCAGCGACGACAAGAGCGCCGGAGCGGTAGGACAACACCTGTACGTTGTCGGCGATCGCATGGTGGTTCAAATCAGCAAGTTTGCGGGTGCGGCGGGTCACCCCTGCCGCGTTAATCGCCGCCTCGCGCGGGGAGGCCGGCGCCAGAGGGGCCGAACCGGTGGTGTCCACGAAAGTCAGCGCCACCATACGGTCGGTGGACAGTTCGCGGGCCTGCCAGAAACGGGCTCCGGTGGTGGAGCCGTGGTCGCGAATCAGCCGGAAACGGCCGTCGGAGACTGCCGCGCCCGGGACCAGCCGCGGGCCGCGGACCACGCCGGCGGACATCGGCGGCGGGACTGGGGAAGCGTTGAAAGTGTCGCCGACGAGGAACTGCTGGGAGATGTCTTGCGGGTCAACCTCCCCGACCTCGACCGTTTTCTCCTCGTCGTAGCGGATGATTCGGCCCAGGCCCGGGATGCGCGCCAAAGCGCGGCCAAGGTTTTGCACCTCGGGCAAACGCGAGCGCGACAGCACGAGCCCAGTGACAATCAGGAAGGCCACGCCCAGCACCATGATCTCGACTAAAAAGCCGATGGAGTTCGTGGCCAACCGGTCGTGGATTAACAAACGCAGCGCAAAGACGGCGGCCACGCCCACGAGCGAGGCGGCTAGGGCCCACAACGTGGTGCGCATGACGGAGCCCGCTTCTAGGGTGCCCAGCTTCCGTTTGAGCAAAAACGCGCCGATGATCGCGCCGGCGACGAAACCGAAGCCATTGGCGGCACCGAGCAGCACCACGACGTTTTCAGTGGAGTCAGCGACCATGGGTGCCAGGTAGCTCAAAAGGACTTTGGTGGCGGTGATGCCGGCGATGATGAAGGTCGGCGTCCACGCTTCTTCGCGGGCGTAGAACACCCGCAGATGCAACATGACCAGCGCGTAAGGGATGAGGGTGAAAGCGGAGAAGCTGACCGTTAGGCCGAGAGTGCGGGCAACAGCCGGGTCGAAGTTGCCGTAGGCGAAAAGGGCGTGTCCAATGTCGGGGCCGAGGGCGGTCATGAACACGATCATCGGGATTAGGGCGATGAAGGTGAGCTTGGTGCCTAAGGTGAGGTCGCGGACGACGGCTTGGTGGTCGCCGTCGGCGGCGTTGCGCGACATCCGCGGCATGATCGCGGTTAAAAGGGTCACGCCGATGATGCCGTAGGGCACCTGCAGCAGCATCCAGTGCTGTTGGTAGACGATGGGTGCGGAGCTGTCAGCGACGGAGGCGATGCGGGTGGTAATTGCGTACCCAAGCTGGCTGATTCCGACGTAGGTGATGATGGCTAAAGCCATCCCGCCGAAGGCTTTGAGCCGTTCGTCGATGCCCCAGAGGGGCCGCAGATTGATGCCGAGTTTGCGCAGCGAGGGCAGCATGATGAGGCATTGCACAACCGCGCCGAGGGTGGTTCCCAGGCCGAGCAGCAGCACGTGCGGATTGCTTATCGACGCCGGCGCTGCCGGGTCGAGGTGTCCCGGCAGGCGCATGTAGAGCAGGAGGACAAGGATGGAGACGAGGTTGTTGGCCACGGGGGCCCACGCGCCGGGGCGGAATTTCTGTTTGGTGTTGAGGATCGCCATGAAAAGGGAGAACATGCCGAAGAAGAAGATCTGCGGCAGCACCAGGTAGGCGAAAGAGGTTGCTTGGACGACGTTGACTTGACCTTCGCCGTCAAGCATGGCGCGGGTCAACAGCGGCGCGGCGACGACCGCGGTGATTGTCGCCGCGGTCATTAGCGTCAAGGTCAGTGTGAACAGGCGGCGGATGAAGGCTTCGCCGCCGTCCTCGTCTTCTTTTTCGGCGCGCACCAATACGGGCACGACGAGTGCGGTGAGCACGGAGCCGAGCACGATCTCGGTGATCAGGTGCGGCAGTGTGTTGGCGGTGTTGAAGGCGGAGGCGACTGGGGCGCCGAGGGCAGCGCCAATGAGTACGGTGCGGATGAACCCGGTGATACGAGAGATCAAGGTGGCGATGGCCATGGAGCCGGTGGAGCGCACCACGTCCGTGTTGGAGGTGTTGTGCTCACTGCTGCCGGTGGACGTGCCGGTCGCGGGGTCGGTCTCCACCGCGGTTTCGCCGGAGGGGCTGATGGTCAGAGCGGAGCGGTCCTCGCCAGCTTCTTCTTCGGGGGTCGGTTTCTTCTGGCGCGGGGCCGGGACCGGCGCGGGTGGTGCCGGCGTGACAATACGCCGCCGGAAGCCGGCGGGTTCCTGCTGCGGATGGTCCTCAGTCACTTCTTGGTGTGTCTCTCGTTTTTGTCGGGGGGTGATTGTCGTGGAGTTTCCTGTCCTGGCGGCGCGGTGCCTGGTAGACGAGCCTTGGTGCGGCGAGGTCTGCCGGCTGTGGCCACCACGAGCACCGCGAAACCGGCGACGAGCGCCCCGAGAATGGTCCACCCCCGCTTGGGCACTTCAAGGGTGCGCACGGTGATGTCCACTGGCTGGGAAATCGGCTCCCCGTCCGGGGAGGCGAGGAAAAGCTTAAGGTCAGTGTCGCGGTTGTCGGGCAGGTCGGCTGTCATCTGTGCGGTGACGGAGCCGTGCGCGGGGATGCGCATATCTGAGGGGGTGTTGAGCTGCGCTCCCTCCGGGGCGGTGTAGAGGATGTTGGTGGCCACGGGCAGCGGTAAACCGTTTTGGGCGACGATGAGCAGCGGCGAGGAGGGCGAGGCCCGGGTGTAGACGTTGCCGGGCGGGATGAGGGTGATCGAACCGCGAAGCTGATTCATGGTGTCGCGGTTGGCGGCGAGCCGGTCGCGGGTGGTGCGAACGCTAGCCATGTGGGCGTCTTGGGCGCGCCGGCCGGTGACGCTTAAAGCTGCGAGGATGTCCCGGCGCAGCGGCAAGGTGAAGCCGTAGGGCTGCAGGGCGATAGCGTCGTCGTGGCTGAGCAGCCCGGTGAGATCATTGGCGAACTTCGCTTGCTGCACTGCGGTGAGCACTTCTTGGTCGGAGAAAACGGCCGGATCTTTTTCGGGGGTGCCGACCTGCGTCGCCGGCGGTATACTGTGGATTGTTTCACGTGAAACGTTGCTGTGTTCCGGCAGTAGGTACTGCTCCAGGGACAGGGGCAAGGCGGCGTCGCGAAGCTCACCGGCGACCGCCTCCATAATTACCTCCGCGTCTGCTGCCTCCCACGCTGCGGGAGGCAGCACCATAACGGGCCTCGGTTGTGACTCCTCCGCGGCGCCGGCGCGCGCGTTGGCCAGCGCGAGATGCACAGCGGCCGCAGCGTTGATCGCGCGCGCCTGTTGGGAATCCGCGGTCAGTTGCGAGCGCAAGATCTGCGGCGAGTGACCAGTAGTTTCCGGGTGCGGGCCAACCGCCGCAAGCACAGAAGCCAGCGAGCCTTGGTACTCCACGGCCATGACCCCGGGTGCGAGCCAGGAAAACCTCTCCCCCGCCGGGTCGTGCTGCACGGTGGTGTCGGCCACGAGCGCGCGCACAGGTTGCGCGGGCTCAGGCGCGGCAACACGCTCCGGGCCGGGCACAAAAGACTGGTCGAGCGCGGCGCGGCTTTCACCGTCGATGCGTCCGCCACCGCTTCGCGACGGGCGCGCCTCAGGCGACTGAGCCTTTTCCACAAGCTTCGCCATGCCTTCTTGGCCCACTTGAGAGTGGAAGTGGTCCGCCCAGCCGAGGCCAGCCGAAACCCCAGGCTCGATGTATCCCGTGCCTGTCAGAACCGTGTTTTTGACGCCCGCCGTGCCCAGGATCTTTTCCAGGGTGAAGGGGCCACGCTCGATCGCCTCGCGCATCAGCCACACATCACCGGTCCGCGCCACCGCGTTGACGTCCGCGTTTGCCCACGGCAACGCCACAATGCAGCGGGTCGCGGCGATGTCTGCGACCGTGTCTAGCCAAGCTTTGGCATCCTCGGCACCGCGGCCCCGAGCCCCGGAGACTTCATCGCCGGGCGAACCCCAGCTATCACGCAACCGCTTCGGCTGCTCCACCACATCGGGGCGCCGCGTCGAGACCGTGTAGCCCTGGCTCATCCGCTCAACAGTCAACACCAACGCCGGGTCGATGGCCATGCACGTGCTGTGCGCGGTCGCGGGCTCGGCGGTGCTGTCAGCAAAAATGCGCACAAGCTCGCTCAAGCGCCCGCCAGGCGCAAGCTGATCGGCGAGTTGCTCAGAAGACATCAGCAGCGGCGCCGGGTCAGGCGCGGTGCCGGTTTCACCCGGCACGATGTCTACGGGCGCGGTCACCGGAAACAAAACACTCAGCCCGGCGCGGGGTTGGTCGACCGTGCCACGCACCGCCATGTGGAAACGGTCGGTGTCGAGCAAGCCGCGCTCACCCGCAAGCACCAGCATGACCGGGTAGGTACTCAGCCCGGGCAGCGGCAGTTCAGATTCGGCGATTTCGATGCTGAGCTCGGTTGATTCGCCGGGGGCGAGCTGCTTGCCCACACTCCTTTGCTCCCCCACCACAGAGTATTCGCTGATCTCGGCGATGGTGGCCGCGCGCTGGTCATCCACGGATCCGGTGGCGGGGCCACGCCGCGCAGTCACGCTCAAGTTGCCGAGTGTTTCGGCGGAGTGGTTGGTCACCCGGACGGTGATAGACAGTGGCGCATGGGCGGCCAAAAAAACGGGTGCCTTGAGCAGTTCGATGGAGGCCTGTTGTCCCTCATTCGGGCGAATGGCGGGGTTGGCCCATTGCGCGGCCACCGCCGGATTATCCGGGGCGGTGGGGATAGGCAGCGCGTGTGCGCCCGGCGCGCCCGCAGCCGCCAGTCCGAGCGTGGCAAGTGCTGCTAGTACGCGGGTGCCCGCGCGCTGTAGTTTGCCGAGCGCTGGTTTCATCGCGGTGTGGCCCTTCCGGCGGCGGCTTCCTTCCTGGCAAGTTCGGGCATGCGGTCGAAGGCGATGCGGGCGAGTTTGCGTTCGTCGGCGTAGGCCAAGTGCTCGATCAGCTCGCTCATGGGCACCCAGGTCACTTCGGTGACTTCTGGATCATCGTCGTTGAGGATACCGTCGACGAAGCGCAAGAGGTTATGGTGCACCGTTTTGTGGATGCGCACCCCGTCGGAGACGAACCAGTAGTCGATCACTCCGAGGGAGTCGAAGGCTTCGCCGCGGATGCCGGTTTCTTCCCACACTTCGCGCTCGGCGGTTTTCCACTGGTGTTCGCCCGGCTCGACGTGGCCTTTCGGCATAGACCACAACAGGCGTCCACGTCGGTCGATGCGGCCGATGAGGGCGACGTAAATGCGCGCCAAGTCGACGGAGCCGTTGTCGGCGACCGCTTCGGCCATCCCGGAGACGACGAGGCCGCCAGCGGATGTTTCGTCGCGAGTCTCCATGGTGGAGTCGTTGCCGTGACTGTAGTGGGGGTTGCGCGGGTTGTTGCGGTAGCGAACGCCGGGCCGGTTGCTGCCGCGGTTGCCGGGACGGCCGTGCCCCCTGTTGGTGCGGCGGCGGTTGCTGCCCGGTTTGGGTTGATCGGAGCGTTTGTCAGCGTGCCCGCTGCCTTTGCCGCGGCCGCGGCGTCTGCTGCGTTTCGGCTTCTGATCGGCGCCCGCACCGGCACCCGCGCCTGCGCCAGGTGCCTTTTCTTCACTCTGTGCCCGTTCTTGCTGGGGTTTGCCGCTCGCTCGGGAGCCGCGGCGGCGCCGTCCGCGCCGGTGGCGTCCACCGCCTTGCGGTCCCTGGGAGTCGCCCGAGCTGGGCCGAGTGTTGTCAGTCATCCGCACTATCGTATCTGCCTGTGATGCCTTTTTGGTATTTTGCAGCACCCTCCGGAGTGGCTTGGTCAGACGGGTATCGTGGAACGGGTGACAACGCCTGAGAATTACCCACCGCTGTTTAATTTGCCTGACCCTTCCGATCCGCTCGCCCGTGAGGCTTTGCTGGCAAGGGCGCAGGCTAGCGTGGCTGAGCTCGCTTCCTTTTTGGAGCCGTTGGCGCGCCTCTTCGCGCAGGAAGGCGAGTCTTTGTACTTGGTGGGCGGGCCGGTGCGCGATGCGATGCTGGGCAGGCTAGGCCATGATTTAGATTTCACTACTTCGGCGCGCCCGGAAGTAATTCAGCGGCTTTTGGGCCAGTGGGGTGAAAAGACATGGGACACCGGCATCGAGTTCGGAACGGTCTCCGCGGTGCGGCAGGGCCAGCGGGTGGAGATTACAACTTTCCGTTCTGATCTTTACGACGGCGTAACCCGCAACCCCGAGGTCACTTTCGGCGACACGCTCGCGGGCGACCTTATTCGTCGCGACTTTGCTTGCAACGCGATGGCCATTGAGCTTTCGCTGGCGGGTGATGTGTTAGCTTTCCGCTTCCACGACCCCGTCGGCGGTCTTGATGATCTTCTTCATCAACGCCTGGATACTCCGCAGGAGCCGCAGGTGTCTTTCCGTGACGACCCTCTGCGTATGTTGCGAGCGGCCCGGTTTGTCTCCCAGCTCGGGTTTAGTGTGGCCGACCGGGTGCGTGCGGCGATGCAGGAGATGTCCGGGGAGATCGGGCGCATCACCGTGGAGCGTGTGCAGGCGGAGCTGGACAAGCTGATGGTTGGTGCGCGCCCCTGGGAGGGGATGGATGTGCTGGTGGATACGGGCCTTGCCGATGTGGTGCTTCCTGAGGTCCCGGCCCTGCGGCTGGAGATGGATGAGCACATGCAGCACAAGGATGTCTACCGCCACTCGTTGACTGTTCTGCGGCAGGCCACTGAGCTGGAGGAGGACGGACCGGACCTTAAATTGCGGTGGGCGGCGCTGCTGCATGATATCGGCAAACCTGATACCCGTGCGGTCAAGGAGGGCGTCGGGGTGAGCTTTCACCATCATGAGGTGGTGGGCGCGAAGATGGCTCGTAAACGCCTGCGGAAGCTGAAGTACCCGAAACACGTCATTGAGGATGTTGGACAGCTTGTCTATCTGCACATGCGTTTCTACGGGTTCGGTGAGGGCCAGTGGACGGATTCCGCGGTGCGCCGCTACGTTACCGATGCTGGCGATCTTTTGCCCCGTTTGAATAAGTTGGTGCGTGCCGATTGCACAACCCGCAACCCGAAGAAGGCGCGCCGCCTGCAGCGCAACTACAACCTTTTGGAGCAACGCATCGAAGAGCTCGCCGCAAAGGAGGACTTGGCGCGGGTGCGTCCGGATCTTGACGGCAACGAGATCATGGAGATTCTCGGCCTTAAGCCGGGCCCGGAGGTGGGCCGGGCGTGGAAGTATATGAAGGAGCTGCGCCTGGAGCGCGGCGAGCTTGGCCACGACGAAGCTGTTGCGGAACTGAGAAAGTGGTGGGAGGAGAACAATGGCTGAGTTCTTTTACGCCGACCGTCTGTTTAGTGCGCTGGAACGCGGCGAACCGGAGGCGGGCTCGTTGCTGGTTGCTGCCCCGGGGATGCTCTCGCCTGCTTTCGCTCGCACTGTAGTGCTCATCCTCGATCATTCAGTCGATGGGACTTTAGGGATCGTGCTCAACCGCCGCAGCGAGACTGCGGTGCACAATATCTTGCCGGAGTGGTCGGATCTTCTGGCCAAGCCGCAGGCCCTCTACATCGGTGGGCCTGTTGCTCCGCAAACCGGCGTAGCCGTCGGCGTGACAGCACCGGACGTCAAAATTGAGGATTATCCGCAGCTCACCCGGCTGGCTAACCGTTTGGTGCAAATTGATCTCAACGCACACCCGCGCCAGATGGAGGGTGCGCTGGAAAGCGTGCGCATTTTCGCAGGTACTGCGCAGTGGGGCCAAGGCCAGCTTGACGGCGAACTTCGGCGCGGCGATTGGTTCGTCGCCCCTGCTCTGCCCGGTGATGTCATCGCTCCAGGTGCGGCAGATTTGTGGGGCGATGTGATGCGCCGACAGTCGATGCCTTTGCCTCTTTTCGCCACGTTTCCCGCTGACATCGACGAGAATTAAACGCCGCGAAACCCAAGGCGGTGTTTCACGTGAAACACTGCCTTCTAGCTGTCGATGTGGGCAGATTTCTACTTTTTCTCCCGGCACTGCAAAAGTGCCCGCAACCACAGCCTTGCGTGTGAGTTACCGCTGGGTTTCGTTGGGGCGCAATAGAGGCCGGGACAAGCAGCGGTGCAGGCTTGTGCATCCCGGGAGTTTCTGAGCGAAGTACATCTAAGGAAAAGGTTGTGCCGAGCAGGAAAAATTCGCTTAACGCTTCGGGTTTTTCTTCCCCTCAACCTGGTGCTGTTGCAAAGTTGGGCCAGGGTCGAAAAGCCCAACCTCAAGACATTAGTTGTCCTTGCTCCGGGGTGCTTAAGCTGTCTCGTATATCCGGCTGACGATCACCGCGTCTGGGTTCGGGTGCCCGTAGGCAAACATCGTGCCCTGGCCTTTCCGTAATGAATGCATCGCTTCCATCCCTTTCAACGTCCGGTAGGCGGAAATTCGGTTTTTGAACGCTCCCTTCGGCCCTAGGATTCTTTTAAGTCGGCCATGATCTCCCTCGAGAACGTTGTTCAGGTATTTCACCTGTCGGTGCTCCACCGTCTGAGGGCAGATTCCCTCCGCCTTCAGCTCGGATATTGCCTTGGCCAGAGCTGGTGCCTTGGCGGTGTTGATGACCCGCGGGGACCCGGCTGTCGTATTCGATCGCAGCGTCTTGGCCAGGAAACGCTTGGCCGCCGCGACATTGCGCTTCGGAGAGAGATAAAAGTCCAGGGTGTGCCCACCGGCGGCAATAGCCCGGTAGAGATAGCACCACGTGCCGCCGACCCGAATATAGGTCTCATCCACCCGCCAGGACCGAGCCTGCCAGTCGGGTACCTGCCGGTACCGCCGAGTGTGCTTATCCAGCTCAGGGGCGCATTTCTGCACCCAGCGGTAGATCGTGGTGTGATCGACTGGCACACCCCGCTCGGTCATCATTTCTTCGAGATCGCGGTAGCTCACCCCCTAGCGGCAGTACCACCGCACCGCCCACAGGATGATGTCATGGGGGAAATCCCGACCGGAGAAGATGCCCATGGCTCTGATTATTTCAGGCCGGTCTTTCTACTGCCCCAACTTTGCAACAGCACCCTCAAATTTCTACGCTCAAACGATTTCCCCTGCGTCCGCTTTCGAAGAGTCGGACCCACCTTTTGAGAAGTGAGACGCGACGGAAAACCGCACCCAGTCAGAGGTTCTTATACGTGAGACTAGATGTTGAAATCCAGGGCGGATAGGGAGCATCGCCAAAGTTCCTGGCTCTGGGGCGATGCAATCGACACTTCCGTCGGGGGCTTCTACGACAAGCTCTCCTCCGTGACTGTGGGACCAGTCGGGGCTGAGAAAAGTCAGCACCCCGAACACTCGATCGGCGAAAGTATCAGCATGACGACGCAAATAGTGACCGTCCCGATAACGGGCTACATCGGACGATTTGTACTCTATTTTATCGCCATAGGCATGCGAGAACGCATCAGCGACATCACGGCTGCGGATACCGGATAGTAGACCTCGAACAGCAAGAGCCGGTTCCACTCCTGTACGAAGCGAGTCACTGTAAGAAAACCTTAGAGAAGCTGGGGTTGCTTCGAACTCTTGCTTATCGACAAGAGCGACCGAGTTGTCACTGCGAAGTGCCCAGCGCTCTTCGGACCATGTAGTTATTTGAGTGATTTCGGAGTGACAGACTTGTCGCAGATCGTCTGGCAAACAACCAATAACTCGAGGACGAGGAGTGGTTTCACCACTACTAAAGCTTTGAACGGTTTCGAGTGCGGCTTCACTAGTTAGGAGTGAAATAACCGCTTCTCGAACTGCAAGCGCAGATTCTTTACTCGAGAATGCCCCAGAAGTCACAGCTTTCAATCCTTTCATTCGAGTCACTGGTGGATCCTCTGCTTATCTCGCATGTCATATCGTTTTATATGAGAGCGAAAAGCAAATACCCAAATTCCAGATACCAATAAGCCAAAAGCAGCCTGGAGTGGTCTGGTTTTTAGGGCCAGGTGACTTAAGCGGCTTGTAACCATTGTTTCTTGTATTCCTCTGGGGCGATGAATCCTAGCGCCGAGTGAGGATGGTACGTATTGTACCGGTCCGACCATAGGCCCACACAGTGACGCGCGTGGGCAACGTCGAGGAAGCATTCCTGTTCGAAAAGTTCATCGCGCATCCGATTGTGAAGGGATTCCACAAACCCGTTATGCCACGGCTGTCCAGGCGGAATGAACGACCGAATCGTGTCTTCTTCCTTCGCCCACTTTTCCAACGCGGCACTGATGAATTCAGGCCCGTTATCCATCCGCAGCACCCGAGGCCGCCTACCACGGGTCAGGGTGATGACATCGAGCAATTCAGTGACCGTTGAGGCATCGATGCGGCAGTCAACGATAAACCCAATATGTTCACGGGTGAACTCATCAATAACGTTGCAGACCTTGAAGGCGTGTCCGTAGTAGTCGGAGTCAAACTGGAAATCCAGAGCCCACACATCATCCGGGCATGTCGCTGGCTCGACTCGCGGGGTCGGATCGTTGAGATTCTTCGGTTTTGCCTTCTTTCGTGGCATTACCCTTAGTCCTTCTTGGCGCCATAAGCGGCGAACAGCATCACGGCCGACGTCAAAGCCTTCGTCACGGGCTTTAACCCAGGCCCTCCGATAGCCCCACCGGGGAAAGCTAGCCGACCAGGCGTTAAGCCAGAGCCGCAGGTCGGCATATTTATCAGTCGTCGCCGGATTCTTAGCTAACTGCTGGGACCGTTGAAATGAGCTTCGAGAAACCCCCACAATCAGGCACGCCCGACGCTGGGATAGACCCATCGCCTCGATGAGGTGACCGACAGCGTCATAGCGCCTCGTGGGGTTTAGAAGTTTCCCTCAGCCAACTCCTTGAGCGCAGCCTTCTCCAACTCGGCTTCGCCCAACAACTTCTTGAGCTTGGCGTTTTCATCACGCAGCGCTTTAAGCTCCCTGGCTTGAGTTCGGTCCATCTGCCCGTACGTCTTCGACCACCGAGCAAGAGTTGCCTCACTGATCTGTAGCTGACGAGCCACATCGGCGTTGGTCTTACCTTCCGCCTTGAGCTTGGTAGCTTTCTCGAGCTTGACCACAATCTGTTCCGGGGTGTGTTTCTTAAACTTCTTCATCATTGACCATCTTCCTACCCCACAGCGGGGCAATCCTGAAAGACACTCAAGTCAAGTGGCCCGAAAAACGCAGCCCAGTCCAAGCCCAAGTCATGATTGTAGCGGCATCGGTTGCAAACTGCGAGGTAAACAACCACGCTATTCCAGCGCCGAGAAGTTCAACTCCCCAACTTATCGCTCGAACTGCAGCAGTTGTCCGTCCTATCTGGTCAGATCTGACGGCAACTTGCTTCAAAGACTCGCATAAAGACATATTCACCACCACACAAAACGACCACATAGCTGAGGCCGCAACCAGAAGCGTGATAGAGCCAATGTTCTGCGTATCAGTTCTTGCGACCGCAGCCGCCGACAGGCCTGGGATGCCAAAGGTAGCTACTAGCAGGCTGTAGGTCGGTAGATGCGAACTGATGCGGGATATCAACAGTCCTGCGGCAACGCCACCGATTCCGCCACCAGTAAAAATAATTCCTAAAATAAGAGGAGGCAGCTGCAGTGTCGAGACTAAGTGGAACAAATACAGCGCGAAGAACATACTGGTAAAAAAATTGAAGTGAGTAGCGCTCGCAGTGGTGGCGCGGATCACCGGCGTTTTCCACACCAGTCTGATTCCCGAGGTGACGGCTGCCCTAGAAGCGGCATAGTTTGCCCGTTTGCCGGGTTGTTCTGGGCCATTGGTAGAAGAGGTTGCTGGCGCGGTGAATGCTATGAACAATGCTGATGCGAGGTACGAGAATGCGTTAACGATGATCGCGAGTGGAGCTGTCGTTAGAGAGACAAGTGCTCCTGCCAGGCTTGGCCCTCCGACTTCTCCAGTGGATTGTGTTGCCTGCATGTACCCATTCGCTCGCACCAGAAGTGGAGTGGGGACCAAGTCGCGGATGTATCCGGACATGGCACCGTCAAAGACAACACCCAGTCCTGCGGTGAGGAAAACGACAGCAAGAACCACTCCAAGTGACTCGTACCCAAGAAAAAACGCGGTTGGTATCACCATGATCACCACGGCCCTAGTTAGGTTGAGACCTATTAGCAGATGCCGTCGGTTTGGCAAATCAGCAACGCTTCCGGCGAGGAGACCGAATAAAATGACCGCAAGTGATTCCGCCATGCTGATCATTGCCACTTGCGAAGCGCTAGCTCCCCGGGACCTGACCCCTTGGTGGTGGACACGCTGAAACCAGCATTTCGCTGGGGAAGTGAGGTACCTTTCCACCATGCCACGCAAGACCTACACCGAGCAGTTCAAGCGTGACGCAGTGACGTTGTACGAGTCGACCCCTGGAGCCACGATCAACGCGATCGCCTCCGATCTCGGGGTCAACCGCAACTCCCTGCGCACCTGGCTCGACGCCTTCGGCACCGGCACCAAAACCAACGCCAACGGTGAAAAAGTCGCCAGCCCGATCGCCGCAGCCAACAGCGAACGTACTCCTGCTCAAGGACTCTCCGATGCCGAACGCATCCGCATGCTGGAACGCGAAAACGCCACGCTACGGGAAGAACGAGAGATCCTGCGCAAGGCGGCCAAATATTTCGCGGAAGAGACGAACTGGTGAACCGCTTTCAGTTCGTTGATGACCACCGAGACTTCTACGAGGTCAAGCGGTTATGTGAGGTCCTGAAGATCAACCGGTCCTCCTACTACAAGTGGAAATCTGCTGCTCCTGCCCGCCGGCGACGCCTCGTCGCTGACGCGGCGCTGGGAGCGAGGATCAAGGCCGTGTTCACAGCTGAGAACGGCTGTTACGGGGCGAAACGCATCACAGCGGCCATCAACTCGGATCCGACCAGCGATGATCGCCTCAATCACAAGCGCACCGCCAGGCTGATGCGCCAGATGGAATTGTTCGGCTACACCAAGAAACGCCGCGTAAAGACCACGGTGTCTGCGAAACGCGCTCCGACGTTTCCGGATCTGCTCGCACGCCGTTTCACCGCGGAGAAACCAAACACGGTCTACGTCGGCGATATCACCTACCTCCCGATTGCAGATGGGTCGAATATGTACCTGGCGACGGTCATCGACTGCTACTCGCGGCAGTTGACCGGTTTCGCGATCGCCGTCCACATGCGTACGGAGTTAGTTGAAGAGGCTTTGATGATGGCTTACGGGATCCGTGGCGGGCTTGACGGAGCGATTTTCCACTCCGATCATGGCAGTGTATACACCTCTGATCGGTACCGAAGACTATGTGAACGTCTCGGTGTTACCCAATCGATGGGAGCAATTGGTACCAGCGCGGATAATTCTCTGGCGGAGTCGTTCAACGCCACGTTGAAACGGGAAGTCCTTCAAGATGCACCTGTTTTCGCCAGTCAGCTGGTGTGTCGCCGGGACGTGTTCCAATGGTGCAGTCGCTACAACACCAAACGCCTGCACTCGAGGTGCGGCTATCGTTCGCCGAACGCCTTTGAATCTTCCGAAACAGCTATACTCAAAACCGCATCTGATTAAAACTCCGTGTCCACTTTCCGGGGTTCAGACCCCCGTTCGGCAATCACCATGATCGGTATGGCAATAGCTGTGATTTGTATGCCGGTAGACGATAAAGTTTCACCTGCCCATAACCGCAAAAAGCTCGATGGAAGCCTACTATCGTCCGGCGATTGCTGTGGTGCAACGGTAGTCATCGGGTGATATTCACCACATCAATCATGCCTAATCGAATCAGTTGATCCAAGTACACAGAGTCGGGGTTCGAGACGCTATTGGCGTGCACGCGGTCTCCCGCAGCAAGGGAACGCAATGGTTCCGCGTTCACTGAAGGAACGTGCAGTTGCGTACTGCCAACTGCCGCGACGATCCAACCGTCATCAGAATTCGAAGAGGCAGAAAGAGCAAACCCTTCTACCGCCTCAAAGTAAATATCCTCTGCAAGTGGCCCCGTCAAGGCTCGCAATGTCGACGCCACCTTCGCAGGAGAAATGCTGTCGTCTATAACTCTTTCAGGATCCGGATTGATCCCCCCGGAGACAGACAGCACAGTTCTCAAAAGCTGCATATGGTACGCACGACCATACCCATCGCCCGGTATCGGATAATCGTATTGGGACTTTTCGATCAGTGTGGAGAGATTAGGCCGTTCAATAGCTATGGTGAGGTGCATGGACCCTTCCCCTCCTGAAGCTGCCACATGTGGCGCACCTCGTGGCACATACATCAAGTCACCGGGCCGCAGACGAACAGATCGCTCTCTGGCCGTTAACTCCTCGCGTTCAATTCCACGGCCGCGAAGGAAACTGAAATTGACAGGATGGTAAATATTCCAATCCTTAGTTCCTTTGAGCTGAAGAACAATAACATCCTCATCATCGATATGGATAGATAGCCCCTTCGACCACCGTGGAGTCAAAATCGCAGAAAGGTTGACTATGGAGTCGAAGTGACTGTTAAGGGCCTCATGGAGCGTCGCAAAGTTCACATCGTAAAGGTCGAGACCATCCACAATCAGCGTCGCGTTCCGCTCGGTGATGACGGAGCTCAGACGATTGTGGTCGATCAGGTCCGAAACAGACCATGGACCGACTCGACCCGTAGTTACGTATTCAAAGGAAGGCACCGCGCTTCCGCGGTGTGCAAGGCGAATTGACTCTGCTCTAATGCCGGGCAGTGCAACAATGTCTGCGATGCAGTCGGCTATAGTCTCCGCATCAACCTGAGCGATATAATTTTCACACAACAATGTTCGCTTTGACCAAGCGCTTCGCAGATTATCGCCAAGCTGAGTTTGAAGATCACCGATAAGTTTAAGGAAACTTGCAGTGCTCATAAGAAAGTTCACCTCGCATTTTGTCGTAACAAGTCGGAAAAATCGAACCAGCCGGTGGGAGGAGATTCGAATGACTCTAGCCTAGTAAGCGTTGCGGATCTCAGTCCCCCCACTACAATCTCTCCCTGAAACTGCTGCTGTCGTCTGTAGGCGTCGGAGAGATCCGTCGGATCCGGGCGCAATGTTCCGATCAACCGTTTAGATCGTGAATGAGCAAGGCTTGGATACAACATGGCCGCCGGATGGGCCCACGGGAAGAACCGCAATACAAGTCTTACTGCATTAGTCTGACGAGGATTGCTTAATAGGATCGAGTAGTCAATTTCGCGGGTCAGTACTGAACAACCAGTGGCCTCCGCCAACTGCCTGCTAAGCTCCGCGGCAAGCTCACGATTGGGGGTGAAGGCAGCATACTCAATAACTAAAGGGGCGTTCAAGTCCGCGAATCTATCGGTATATTTGCATACGTCAGCTTTGACATAATTCTCGCCGGTATATCCGGATAGAAAGGCGGTCGGCGGCGTAGCGCAATCCCAAATTTCAAACCAGTTGGATGCCGGATAAATGTTGCCGTAAACAGATTGTGCGAGTCGGGCCCGATCTATACAGCAGTCGAAGGCGTCATACAAATGTCTGAGGTGTTGAGGAAGTTGGATTGAAACTCCGATCAAAATCCTTGGGTTACTGCGTAAGTTCTCGATTCGACCATTTCTGCTCCACTCCTTCCACACGGATTGCGACAGCGAGGTGGGGCACGTCATATCAATCTCCCCGTCACGAAACATCTCCAAAGCGTGCTCGGGAGATCGTGATACCACCAGTTCTATGCCCTCCGTAGTCTGTGAGCGATCACTCCCCGGAGCAATAGGCTGGAACACTAGCCTTTCATTAGGTCGCTCGCATAGTACTCGGAAAGCGGCGGTAGAATTATTGCCTTCCCCTTGTATCCCAAATTGAGGGCTTGCCATGAGCTGAGCGATATCAATTCCAGGCACCCTGGAGGTGATTTCCAAGTATCGGTCCCGAACTCGTATGCGCGACAGTAGCCCAAACAGAAAAAACTCGGATCTTTTTCGTGATAACTCATACAGCGCTTGTGCGAGTTGCGTTACGGTTGGCGAAGCTCCAGATGCACAGCGTGCATCTTCTGATACTGCCGCGATCATTGTCTGATCATCGGGTGTGTCTACAACAGTGAGTAAGCCCGGGTGAGGGGACCCGTCTGTTCCCTCTCGGAAAAGAGCGCCTGTAAGTTGCCGACGATACAGCATAGAGTTCCAATCGGTGACACCGCCTAGAGAACCACGTACCTGGACCTGACCCCTTGGTGGTGGACACGCTGAAACCAGCATTTCGCTGGGGAAGTGAGGTACCTTTCCACCATGCCACGCAAGACCTACACCGAGCAGTTCAAGCGTGACGCAGTGACGTTGTACGAGTCGACCCCTGGAGCCACGATCAACGCGATCGCCTCCGATCTCGGGGTCAACCGCAACTCCCTGCGCACCTGGCTCGACGCCTTCGGCACCGGCACCAAAACCAACGCCAACGGTGAAAAAGTCGCCAGCCCGATCGCCGCAGCCAACAGCGAACGTACTCCTGCTCAAGGACTCTCCGATGCCGAACGCATCCGCATGCTGGAACGCGAAAACGCCACGCTACGGGAAGAACGAGAGATCCTGCGCAAGGCGGCCAAATATTTCGCGGAAGAGACGAACTGGTGAACCGCTTTCAGTTCGTTGATGACCACCGAGACTTCTACGAGGTCAAGCGGTTATGTGAGGTCCTGAAGATCAACCGGTCCTCCTACTACAAGTGGAAATCTGCTGCTCCTGCCCGCCGGCGACGCCTCGTCGCTGACGCGGCGCTGGGAGCGAGGATCAAGGCCGTGTTCACAGCTGAGAACGGCTGTTACGGGGCGAAACGCATCACAGCGGCCATCAACTCGGATCCGACCAGCGATGATCGCCTCAATCACAAGCGCACCGCCAGGCTGATGCGCCAGATGGAATTGTTCGGCTACACCAAGAAACGCCGCGTAAAGACCACGGTGTCTGCGAAACGCGCTCCGACGTTTCCGGATCTGCTCGCACGCCGTTTCACCGCGGAGAAACCAAACACGGTCTACGTCGGCGATATCACCTACCTCCCGATTGCAGATGGGTCGAATATGTACCTGGCGACGGTCATCGACTGCTACTCGCGGCAGTTGACCGGTTTCGCGATCGCCGTCCACATGCGTACGGAGTTAGTTGAAGAGGCTTTGATGATGGCTTACGGGATCCGTGGTGGGCTTGACGGAGCGATTTTCCACTCCGATCATGGCAGTGTATACACCTCTGATCGGTACCGAAGACTATGTGAACGTCTCGGTGTTACCCAATCGATGGGAGCAATTGGTACCAGCGCGGATAATTCTCTGGCGGAGTCGTTCAACGCCACGTTGAAACGGGAAGTCCTTCAAGATGCACCTGTTTTCGCCAGTCAGCTGGTATGTCGCCGGGACGTGTTCCAATGGTGCAGTCGCTACAACACCAAACGCCTGCACTCGAGGTGCGGCTATCGTTCGCCGAACGCCTTTGAATCTTCCGAAACAGCTATACTCAAAACCGCATCTGATTAAAACTCCGTGTCCACTTTCCGGGGTTCAGACCCGTTGAATTCCTCGTAGTCCTGCTCGTATTCGATCGGGGGAACGTCACCGATCGACGAGTGCAGACGCTGGTGATTGTACCAGTAGACCCACGAGGCCGTTTCCGTTTCGACCTCCCGGGCATCCCTCCATGTGCGTGCGGGATCGACGTCGATGAGCTCAGTCTTGTACAGCCCGATCGTCGACTCCATCATCGCGTTGTCCAGAGCATCACCGACCGAGCCGATCGAGCCCTGGAGTCCGGCGTCTGCCAGCGCGTCGGTGAACGCCAGCGAGGTGTATTGCGCCCCGGCGTCCGAGTGATAGACGATGCCGGTGGCGGTGAAATCCATGCGGGTGCGTCTGCGGCTGAACAACGCGTGTTCCAGGGCCATGAGCACCATCCTGGTGTCCATCACCGTGGTGAGGACCCAGCCGAGGACCTGCCGCAAGTAGGCGTCGACGATGAAGGCGACGTAGCAGAATCCCTCCCGCGTCCAGGCGTAGGTGAATTCCGCGTTCCACCACTGATCCGGATGCGACGGATACCTCCACCGACGGCCTATTCGGTCCGGGTGCCGGCGGTGCGCAGGATTGGCCACGGTCGTCTTCTTGCGGTGCATTCCGCGGGACACACCGCGGATGCCGGTGATCTTCATCAGCCGTTCCACCTGGTCACGACCAATAAGCATGCCGTCACGGATGGCTGCTTTCCAGAGCTTGCGCCGGCCATAGACCTTGCGGTTTTCCTCCCACAGTCGGTAGATGCGGTGGGCGGCGTACGCTTCGTCGAGTTCGGCTCCGGTGGGGCCGAAGCCGCGGGACTGGTGGGCGTAGAAGGTGCTCGGGGCAATCGCGATGCCGTGGGCAGTCAAGGTTTCGCAGATTGGCTCGACCCCGAAACGGTTCCGGTAGGTGCAGATGAAATCCACGACTACCGAAGTTTGCGGTCGAGCTCCGCTTGGGCGAAAAAAGCTGACGCCGTCTTGAGGATCTCATTGGCTCGTCGCAGTTTGGCGACTTCCTTGGCCTGCTCCTCGTAGACAGCCTGGAGCTGCTCGTAGGACAGGGAGCCGGGCTGGGGTGCTTGTTCCTGCTTTTCCTGTTTTCGGATCCAGTTGCGCAGGGTGGATTCCTTTACGCCGAGCAGTTCGCCGATCTCTCGGCGGGCGGCTGCCTTGGAGATGTCGCCGTCTTCGAGACGTTCGAAGTACATACGTACCGCGCGTTCTTGAGTGGCGGTGTCGTACTTGCTGGGCCGTGCCATGATGCTGATCGTCCTCCTAGGGTAAAACCTAGTCTCCGACCAACCCAGGCCGCCTCACAATTGTGCCCAGGTAGTCTCATCCAGGTCAGTCATGGTGCTTGTGCTTTCCTTCGGTGAAATGTTCTGCTGAGCGGATGAAGACCTCCGATTCCAATCCGGTCAGGTCGATCGGTCCACGGCCTGGGGCTGTGGCTGTATCCCCGGGAGATGCGGTAGGACGGTTCTGGTGGATGTTGGACTGCACACGTTGGATGACTGACCGCGCGGGGGCGAGCTGTTTGTCGAGGATGTATTGGCAAGCCGGTTCCAGGGTGGTTCCGTTGTGACGTTTGCCCAGTGTTACGAGAATCAGGCTTGCTTGCTTCATTCCTTTAGGCACGGCTTTGTCGAATCGATCGAGTACCTTCTTAATGACCTCCATAGTTGCGGTGCCATAGGACGAAGCCCACGAGAGGAGTTCATCGCGGGTGTAGGCCTTCGAGGTTGAGGACCCATCGGGGCTATGAGCGGGGTCTGAGGAGTACCGGTAGCGAAACCCGTGCAATCGAGGATGCTCGGCAACAAGTTCATCGTTGTAGAAAATACTGACCATTGATTGGGTCAGACGGGCTCGTACCATCTTGCCGACGAGGGTAAACGGCACAGAGTAGTACTGGTAGTCGCACGTGACGTGCCAAGAGCGATCGACTTTCAGGCTACGCCACAACACTTCAGTAAACCGATCGTCGGGAAGCGCACGCATGAGGGGACGTTCATCTGCGTCGAACAGGTCCCTGCGTGTCACCCCGTCTGTACGGGCCCGGACCTCGTTGATGTCATCGACTCGTCTACTGATCGCTTCATTGAGTTCTTCCAGACTGTAGAAGCATTGATTGTCGAAGTAGCCCAGGACCAGGGAATACACGGTTTTCACGGCACGTTCAACGGCAGCCTTGTCCCGCGGCTTCGCTGGCCTAGTCGGCACGATCAAAATGTCGTAATACGACGCGAAGTCAGCGTAACGGTCGGTGATCGCCCGGTACGAAGAGTTCTTCTTCGGTTGGTACGTGGCCGTTGATGCGTTATCAGGAACGATTATCGCAGGTCCGTGCCCCTAAGTAATCCAAAGTAGCGACGTGGCAGTCAATCCAGTTCGCCATTTTCTCGTTTCGAGTGGCCTTTGCAAACAACAGCCCTGAATACGGACACACCGCGACGAAGATCGACGCGTGAAACGCGGTCCTACCGGTAGCAGGATCGGTGATAGCGAACTTGTCACCAGCCCAATCGACATACAGTTCCTCACCCGGCTCGTGCTCGATGACTTCAGAAAGCCCGTGAGTCTTGATATAGGCAGCAAAACCATCACAAAACTGGGTGGACTGGTACTTCAGCATGGACCTGACCCCTTGGTGGTGGACACGCTGAAACCAGCATTTCGCTGGGGAAGTGAGGTACCTTTCCACCATGCCACGCAAGACCTACACCGAGCAGTTCAAGCGTGACGCAGTGACGTTGTACGAGTCGACCCCTGGAGCCACGATCAACGCGATCGCCTCCGATCTCGGGGTCAACCGCAACTCCCTGCGCACCTGGCTCGACGCCTTCGGCACCGGCACCAAAACCAACGCCAACGGTGAAAAAGTCGCCAGCCCGATCGCCGCAGCCAACAGCGAACGTACTCCTGCTCAAGGACTCTCCGATGCCGAACGCATCCGCATGCTGGAACGCGAAAACGCCACGCTACGGGAAGAACGAGAGATCCTGCGCAAGGCGGCCAAATATTTCGCGGAAGAGACGAACTGGTGAACCGCTTTCAGTTCGTTGATGACTACCGAGACTTCTACGAGGTCAAGCGGTTATGTGAGGTCCTGAAGATCAACCGGTCCTCCTACTACAAGTGGAAATCTGCTGCTCCTGCCCGCCGGCGACGCCTCGTCGCTGACGCGGCGCTGGGAGCGAGGATCAAGGCCGTGTTCACAGCTGAGAACGGCTGTTACGGGGCGAAACGCATCACAGCGGCCATCAACTCGGATCCGACCAGCGATGATCGCCTCAATCACAAGCGCACCGCCAGGCTGATGCGCCAGATGGAATTGTTCGGCTACACCAAGAAACGCCGCGTAAAGACCACGGTGTCTGCGAAACGCGCTCCGACGTTTCCGGATCTGCTCGCACGCCGTTTCACCGCGGAGAAACCAAACACGGTCTACGTCGGCGATATCACCTACCTCCCGATTGCAGATGGGTCGAATATGTACCTGGCGACGGTCATCGACTGCTACTCGCGGCAGTTGACCGGTTTCGCGATCGCCGTCCACATGCGTACGGAGTTAGTTGAAGAGGCTTTGATGATGGCTTACGGGATCCGTGGCGGGCTTGACGGAGCGATTTTCCACTCCGATCATGGCAGTGTATACACCTCTGATCGGTACCGAAGACTATGTGAACGTCTCGGTGTTACCCAATCGATGGGAGCAATTGGTACCAGCGCGGATAATTCTCTGGCGGAGTCGTTCAACGCCACGTTGAAACGGGAAGTCCTTCAAGATGCACCTGTTTTCGCCAGTCAGCTGGTGTGTCGCCGGGACGTGTTCCAATGGTGCAGTCGCTACAACACCAAACGCCTGCACTCGAGGTGCGGCTATCGTTCGCCGAACGCCTTTGAATCTTCCGAAACAGCTATACTCAAAACCGCATCTGATTAAAACTCCGTGTCCACTTTCCGGGGTTCAGACCCCATCCCAGGTTCCGCCGGTGAAGAATAGTATTTCTCCCACAGAATGAACCTGGTCAGATGCTTGTTCTTTGCAAGCTTGGCCGCTAGAGCTTTGTAATCCGGCTGGACATACGAAGCTTTGCGCGCTCGGCGCCCGTCAGGGAAATGTTCATCAAAGAACTCCGGAGACAGCCTGGTAAAGGATTCTGCCGTGATCCCGTAGGAGTTGATGACAGTGATCACCCGAGCGATATCGCGATTAGAGCACCCCAACGCAGAAGCAATGTCGCCATAGCTTTTACCTTCGAGTCGCATCGCCATGATCTCTTTGAATTCAGCCATAAAGATGGCCTCCTTGGTCATGAAAACGTGTCACGATGCCGCAGAATTGACGACATCGCCACCAAGAATCATGACCCGACCACCTACCCGAAATCACCCCTACCAACTACGCAGACTACCCCGACCAAACACCCGAAAACGACAAGACGCTCGTTGTAGATGATGCTGACGTATTGCGAGCCGTGGTCCGAATGGTGAACTAGACCTTCGGTTTTCTTCGCACACACAATCGCTTGGTTTAAGCGCCTGCAGCGGCAACGCCTCGGTACGCATCGAGTCTGGCAACGCCCACCCGACAATCCTGCGGGAATACACATCAGTGGCAAATGCGGTGTAGGCGAAGCCTTTCCGCGTGCGCACATAGGTGATGTCAGCCACCCACAGTCGGTTGGGGCTTGGCGCTCTGAATTCACGATTGACCAGATCAGGTCGCACATCCGGCCCCTTCGGCTTGCGGGTCGTGCGAGGTGCACCTCCTTTGCCTTTGCCGGACAGGCCGGCCAGGCGCATCAGGCGGGCGGTCTGCTCGCGGCCGATATGAATGCCTTCACGTCGAAGGGCACGCCACATTTTCCGCACGCCGTAGACGCCGTAATTGTTTGCGTGAACCTGGCGAACATGCTCCATGACGGCTGCGTCACGAAGTGCGCGGGCACTTAAGCCCCGGGCTTTCGACTGCCTGTAACCACGCGAGGTAATGAAGCCACTTTCACGATTATTCTTCAACGTCGCATAGATGAACTCGACCGTGAAACGATCCCGCTGTTCATCGATGAATCGGATCATTTCCGACGTGTTGGGCCGAGTTCCGATGCGAAAAAAGCCGTGGCAGCTTTCAACAGCTCGTTTGTGTCACGTAGCTCCTGAACTTCGCGGCGTAGCCTGGCGTTTTCAGCAGCCAAGTCTTCAGGCAAATGATCAGGGACTCGTCCGTCGCGGCGAGCTGCCTGCGTCCATTGGCGGGCTGAGTGCCACGAGACACCCAGTTTGGGTGCGACAGCCTGACATGCGTCTTGCATCGAAAGATTTTCCGCCACGATACGGTCTTCAACGAGACGGACAACGCGGTCCTTCGCATCCTGGTCAAACTTCCTCGGCATGTTCCAGATTTTCCCATCTACTCAAACGGAACAAAACCTGGGGCACTTCACAGCCTGTCTGGGATCCCGGGACGTATGATAGGCGCGTACATAATAAGGACACGCAACCGGCGGAGGTGGTCAGGATGGTCGTACGCGTAGATGTCGCCCCCGAGCTCCTTCGCTGGGCTGTCCGCCGCGGTGGCTGGGACGAGGAAACCACCTCTCGACGAGCCCCCAAACTATCCGCGTGGCTAGCTAAAAGTGAACGCCCCACACTTAAGCAATTGGAGAAGTTTGCCAACGACACCCGCACGCCGTTTGGGATGCTTTTCCTTCCAGAACCACCTGAAGAGGTAGTTCCGATTCCAGACATGAGAACGTTAGGCAACCTCGGGGTCCATCAGCCGTCGGCAGACCTTCTCGACACCATATATCAGTGTCAGAGACGCCAAGACTGGTATCGAGATTATGCGTTAATGAGCGGTTTTGACGAAATTTCTTTTGTAGGGTCTACAACGGTTGATGCACCGGCTAACCTTATCGCCAATGAAATCCGGGGTGCACTAGATTTTGGCCTCGACGAACGAGCCACTTTTCCCAGCTGGGAACAGGCATTTCGACAGTTGATCGATCGCATCGAGTGTATCGGTGTCTTGGTTATGGTAAATGGCATCGTCGGGTCCGACACGCATCGGAAACTAGACCCTAACGAGTTTCGGGGTTTCGCTCTGGCAGACCCGCTTGCCCCATTGATCTTCGTAAACGGTGCAGATACCAAGGCAGCGCAGATTTTTACTTTGATCCATGAGTTGGCGCACATTTGGCTGGGCGGCAGCGCACTTTCGGATGCTGCCATGACAGCCAAAGGGGGACCCGAGGACGAACATTGGTGCAACCAAGTCGCCGCTGAGGTGCTCGTACCTTTGGCGGCATTGGTTGCAGACTTCAGGGGGGTAGTCAACGTTAACGAGTTGGAACGTCTCGCCAAGCGATACCGCGTCAGTACGCTGGTTGTCCTCAAGCGGCTCTACGATACCAAGGCTCTCCCCTGGGACGAATATCTCCGAATATATGAGGAAGAAAAGCAGCGCGTCATGTCCATTTTAAGTGCCAGGCGCGGTGACGGAGGAGGGGGAAATTATTACTACACCCAGCCGCTTCGTCTCAGCCGTAATTTTTCGCGTGCTGTAATCACGAGCGCTTTTGAAGGATCCACTTCTTACCGGGATGCGTATCAATTACTCGGTACGAAGAAGCGTGCAACGTTCGAAAATCTAGCCGAGGAATTAGGTGTCGCATAATGTTTCTCGTTGATTCGAACATCCTCATCGAGGCAAAGAATCGTTATTATGCGTTTGATATTGCTCCCGGGTTCTGGGATTGGCTTGAAGGTGCTTACCAACAGGGATTGGCTTGCAGTATTGATGCTGTCCGAGATGAGCTTCTCAAGGGAGACGATGAGCTGGCGGCATGGGCGCGTGCAAACCCCGACTTTTTTAAATCAATCGACCAATCGACAACGAACCACTTCAGCGACCTCACAGCCTGGGCTACTTCAGGTTCATATCGAGCCGAGGCCATTGCTGCCTTCACGGGAAATAACGCAGACTACCTTCTTATAGCTTATGCCCGCGAACATCAACATACGGTCGTCACCCATGAGCGCTCGGAGCCGAACGCGCGGAGGAGGATCCTAATCCCGGACGCGTGTTTGGCAATGGGCGTGAGCACGGCAGACACTTTCCAGATGATGCGTGCGACCGGGGCAGTTCTGAACCTGCGTACATCCGCCTAGATGCGCTACCCCTACTTATGCGACTAAAGGCCATCTCCACGGCGCGCCTGGAGGGGGTTGATGCCGCCACACGCCTCAACCTGGTGCTGTTGCAAAGTTGGGCCAGGGTCGAAAAGCCCAACCTCAAGACATTAGTTGTCCTTGCTCCGGGGTGCTTAAGCTGTCTCGTATATCCGGCTGACGATCACCGCGTCTGGGTTCGGGTGCCCGTAGGCAAACATCGTGCCCTGGCCTTTCCGTAGTGAATGCATCGCTTCCTTCCCTTTCAACGTCCGGTAGGCGGAAATTCGGTTTTTGAACGCTCCCTTCGGCCCTAGGATTCTTTTAAGTCGGCCATGATCTCCCTCGAGAACGTTGTTCAGGTATTTCACCTGTCGGTGCTCCACCGTCTGAGGGCAGATTCCCTCCGCCTTCAGCTCGGATATTGCCTTGGCCAGAGCTGGTGCCTTGGCGGTGTTGATGACCCGCGGGGACCCGGCTGTCGTATTCGATCGCAGCGTCTTGGCCAGGAAACGTTTGGCCGCCGCGGCATTGCGCTTTGGAGAGAGATAAAAGTCCAGGGTGTGCCCACCGGCGGTAATAGCCCGGTAGAGATAGCACCACGTGCCGCCGAGCCGAATATAGGTCTTATCCACCCGCCAGGACCGGGCCTGCCAGTCGGGTACCTGCCGGTACCACCGAGTTCGCTTATCCAGCTCAGGGGCGTATTTCTGCACCCAGCGGTAGATCGTGGTGTGATCGACTGGCACACCCCGCTCGGTCATCATTTCTTCGAGATCGCGGTAGCTCACCCCCTAGCGGCAGTACCACCGCACCGCCCACAGGATGATGTCATGGGGGAAATGCCGACCGGAGAAGATGCCCATGGCTCTGATTATTTCAGGCCGGTCTTTCTACTGCCCCAACTTTGCAACAGCACCCTCAACCTTAGGTACACACCCAAGCTGCGTGGAAAGTATCTAACATTTTGGAAAAGAAACGCTGAGAAAACCTGAAGCATTGCAGAAACAACGGGTAGAATTGACTCTTTGCGGCTGATGTGTGCTTAAATATGGTGAATAGTCACGTTGTGGCTTGTTCCATTATCGACTTTTAGGAGACACGATGCGTCGTATCGCCACCGCTGCTGTTGCAGCAGCCACCGCCCTGTCCATCGTTGCCACCCCGGCAATCGCGCAAGAGAACCAGAACACCCTCAGCTCCAACATCTTTGGTGGTGCTTCGAGCGACAACCAGATGGGCGGCTCCTCCGAGGATGCCAAGGGCAGCTCCAACGGGGATAACAAGTCCTCCGAGAACTACGAGCCTTCCTCCAAGAGCACCTTCGAGAAGATGGGCTCCAGCCAGGAATCCACCGATAAACTCCTCGGCAGCTCCGTGGAGAACGACAAGAAGAACGGCTACAAAGAGGGCACGACCGCTGACATCATCATCGGCGCTGTCATCGCAGCTTTGGTGGCTCTGCTCGCTGGCGGTTTTGCCTTCAGCCAGGGCCTGATCGACTTCACTTTCTAAAGCACCTTCATTCGTGCTCTCACCCCGCGCCTCTTGCAGGCACGGGGTGATTTTCATGAGGGCCCCATAAAGCCGGGCGCGGGCTGGGCCACCCAAGAAGCTAGAGTTGTGGGAACTTCGCGCGGGCCTTCACCCACAGGCCCTCGAACTCCTCCGCTGTCAGGCGCGTTGCGTTGATGCCGTCGAACTGCCCGTAACTATCGGGGTGCGGCACACTCGACGTCGGCTCGTTGGCTTGGCCCACGACCCGGCCGTCGGCGTAGGCGCCCGTGATCCTTTCCGCCGGGTCAAGTTCGATCATGCGCACCATGGTGCATGTGCCTGGGGAGACTTCCTCGAGCTCCGCAATGTTGAGCAGCTCACCGCCGAGATCTGGCACTGTGTAGTGAATACGAACGTAGTGCTTCATCCTGAATCCTCTCTTTTTATTGCCTGCCCCGTGCCTCACGACAGTAGCGCGCCGCAGCAGCGGAGCAGATCATCAGTTGGATCAGGTGGTACAGCATCAACGGGACGATGAGGATTCCCACTGCGGCGCCGCCGAAGATGACGCTGGCCATGGGCACCCCGGACGCCAGGGACTTCTGCGTGCCGCACATTTGGATAGCCACCTGATCTTCGTAGCTAAAGCGCAAGGCGCGGGCGATCCATTTGGTGATGGCGAGCATGCCGAACACCAACACGCTAGCCCATCCCACCAGGGCGAGGACTTCCCACAGCGCGATCTCATCCCACACTCCGGCGACCATGCCGCTGGAAAAGGCGGCGTAGACCACCATCCAGATCGAACCGCGGTCCACGAACTTTGTTGCCTTCGCGCCCGCATACACTTTGACCGCGGGAAGGAAGTTGTGCGCTAGCTGCCCCACAACGAAGGGGAGCAGCAATTGTAAAGCGATGTTGACAAACACGGCTTCATCGACGTGTATGGCGTCACCGGCGCCCATCAGAAGCATCACCAGCAGTGGTGTGGTCACCACACCGACCAAGCTGGACAGGCTTGCTGCCACCACCGCCCCGGACACATTGCCTCGGGCAATGCCTGTCAGGGCCACCGATGACTGCACCGTTGAGGGCACGAGCATGGCAAAGAGGATCCCCTGGTACAGGGGCGCAGAAATGAGAGCCGTGAAGGGTTTTAGGGCCAAGCCGATCAGCGGGTAGAGCACGTAGGTTAGCGCGAGGATCAGCAGGTGCAAGCGCCAATGCGTCAGGCCTTTGAGTGCCTCGCGGGTAGATAGGCGCGCTCCGTAGAGGAAGAACAGTAACGCGATTGCGATCTTTGTCGCGATGGCGAAAACCGCCGCGAAGTGGCCGTCGGCGGGAAACACAACCGCCAAGGCCACCGCGGCGAGGATCCCCTGGATCAGGGGATCCTTGAGGAAGGGAGGAACTTTCATGGGCTCAGTCTACGAACCGGGCCACGCAGCATTAGGTGTTTAGTCCCCGGTGTCGGTGGCGATGAGCTTGCCGCTGTGCTCTTCGAGGTCGAGCTCACGCAATCCGCGCACCGCTGGACCGGAGATCACGGAGCCGTCGACGATGTTAAACAGGGAACCATGCGCGGTGCAGCGCACCGTGTCACCTTTGACCTGAGTGATTTTCTTGAACTCGTGTGGGCAGGTCGATGAGTACGCCACGTACGTGCCTGCTTCCGGTTGGGCGATAATTACCTTGTCAAGGATCACCGCCGAGCCGATGGGAACCTCAGTTGCCGCCACCTCCTCCGGAGCGGGATAACCGCAGGCGGCGAGGAAAGCGCCGGCGAAGGTGGTGGCGGAACCAAGTAAGAAAAGACGGCGAGAGCAGGTCATGCCAAGAGTCTAGCCCTTTAGCGGGTGGCTGCCTTCATTTCAGAGACGAACTTTGACAGCTCCTTCTTTAACGCCTCCATATCAGTGACTCGGCCCGGGTTGGGGTGTGAGTAGTCCACGTAACCGTCGATGATTTGCGTGATGGCTGAGCCGGTGATGGCCCCGGCCGCGCCCGCCGCGATCGCCGCGGCAACGTGCTGCGGTGCGGAGATCCCGAATCCGAGCAGCACCGGCGCCCCGCCGTAGCGCTTCGCGTTGTCGACGACCTCCGCCAGGCCTTCTACGGAGGATTCGCGTTCGGTGCCGGTGACACCGTCGCGGGAGATGGCGTAAATGTAGCCCCGCGACTGCGCGGCCACGCCAGCGAGAACTTCCGGGGAGGCTTTCGCCGGGGCAATGTAGATTGGGTCGATGCCAGCAGCGGCGGCTGCTTCGTTAAAGGCAGCGCCCTCGCGCACGGGGACGTCGGGAAGCAGCACGCTGTCTGCGCCCGCCTCTTTGAACTCGCGGTAAAAGCGGTCAATGCCACGCACGAAGGCGACGTTGGCGTAAATGAGCATGCCGATCGGCAGATCCGGGTACTCGCTGCGTATCGTGCGGACCTGGTCGAGTGCTTTGTGTACGGTTGCGCCGCCGTCGAGGGCGCGCACGTGCGCTTTTTGGATGGCGGGCCCATCAGCGACCGGGTCGGAGAAAGGGACTCCGAGCTCTAAGGCGTCGGCCCCTGCGTCGACCACCGTACGGATGATGTCGAGGGCGTCTTCGGGGGTGGGATCGCCCAGCATGATGAAGGGCACGAAGGCGCCTTCTGCCTTGTTCTGCAGCGCGGCAAAAGTTTTTTCGTAGCGAGACATTGTTTTAGTTCTCCTTAGTCGCGGCGGAGGGTTTTTCAATCACCCAGTCCGGGTGTTTATCTAAGGTGGCGCGCACGTGGGCGATGTCTTTGTCGCCGCGGCCGGATAAAGCAACAAGGATGGTTTCTTCCTCGGTGGCTTCCGCGGCGCGTTGTAGGGCGTAGGCCAGCGCGTGTGAGGATTCGAGCGCTGGGATGATGCCTTCGTATTTGCTGAGCAATTGGAAGGCCCGGATTGCTTCCTCGTCAGTGATCGCTACGTAGTCGGCGCGGCCTGTCGCGGCGAGGTGTGCGTGCTCCGGGCCGACCGCCGGGTAATCCAGGCCGGCGGAGATGGAGTAGGAGTCCACCACTTGGCCGTCGTTGTCGCGCATCAGGTAGGAGCGGGTGCCGTGGAGAATACCCACGGTGCCGGCGGCGATGGCGGCGCCGTGCTTGCCCACGCCGACTCCTTCCCCGCCAGGTTCGGCGCCGACTAATGTGACGTCCTTTTCGTCGATGAAGTCGGCGAACATGCCGATCGCGTTCGATCCGCCGCCGACGCAGGCGACGACGACGGTGGGAAGTGCGCCTGTGTGCTCAAGCATTTGCGCTTTGGCTTCCTCCGAGATGACGCGGTGGAAGTCTTTGACTATGCGGGGAAATGGGTGGGGGCCGGCCGCGGTGCCCAGTAGGTAGTGCGAGTCGTGGAAGGTTGCGGTCCAATCGCGCAGCGCCTCATTGACTGCGTCTTTGAGTGTGCCGGATCCGGTGTCGACACCGACGACCTGGGCTCCCATGAGGCGCATGCGAAATACGTTCGGTTCTTGGCGCGCCATGTCCTCGACACCCATGTAGATGACGCATTCGAGGTCGAGAAGCGCGCAGGCCAGCGCGGTGGCGGTGCCGTGTTGGCCTGCGCCAGTCTCGGCGATGATGCGTTTTTTGCCCATTTTCTTGGCTAATAGAGCCTGGCCGATTACTTGGTTTGTTTTGTGGGCGCCGCCGTGGACTAAGTCCTCGCGCTTGAGAAAGATTCGCGCCTTTGAATCTCCCAGCGGCAAGTTGCGACACTCGGTCAAGGGTGTGGGTCGGCCGAGGTAGTCGCGAAGCAGGCGGCGGTACTGCGCCATGAACTCCTCGTCGTTCCACGCTTCCACGAAGGCCTTTTCTAGTTGGTCTAGCGCCGGAAGCAGTGATTCGGGGACGTATTGTCCGCCGAATTGTCCATAGTAGGCCGGCAGGAGGGTGCGTCCGCCGTGGGTGTTGTCAGTCATTGATGTCGTCCTTAAGCGCTAGTAATGAAAGTTTCTTATTGTGTGGAAGACTCGGCGCAGGGCGCCGGCGTCTTTTCGGCCTTTGTGGGTGGGGTATTCCACGCCGGAGTTCAGGTCCACGCCACTGCAGCCGATTGCGAGGGCCTTTTCGACGTTGTCAGGCCCCACCCCTCCGGCCAGAAGCGTTGCGGCTTTGACTTCGGCGGGAATGGTGGACCAGTCGAAGGTTTCGCCGGAGCCGCCGGTGTGGGCGTCGAGCACGAGTTTGTCTGCGCTGTCCACGAGCGCGGCGGCGACGTCTGGGCCGTGGGCCTTCGTCATGGTGACGGCCCGCCAAACCTCGATGGTGGGTCCCACCTCCGCCCTGATGGAGGTGAGTAGTTGTTTTTCGGCTTCGATCGAGCCTTGGTATGGGGCGTGGACTTGGACGGCGTGGATGCCGTCTTGGAGCAATTCGGCGTAGCCTGTGGTGCGGCGGGAAACGGCGACGTAGGAGAGGTGCGGTTCGTGGGAGATGATGTCCGTGGCCGTTTCACGTGAAACATTTCGCGGCGAGGATTGCTCGAAGATGAGCCCTCCGTACACCGCGCCGGCGGCGCGGGCGGCTTGGGCGGCGCTCCAGGAGGTCAGCCCGCACACCTTGTTTGCCCCGTACACCAACTCGCGGGCGGCGCGGTCGATGTCCGGCTGGCTGGTCAGGTGGGATCCCACGAGGTAGCCGTCGGAATGGACGCCGAGGCGACGCACCGTGTCTACGTCGCGGATACCGGATTCCGCGATGACCAGCGAGCCCTCCGGAGCCAGCGGTGCGAGGCGTTGCGAGCGATCCAAGTCGATGGTGAGGTCGTGGAGGTTGCGGTGGTTGATTCCGAAGATTTTGGCGCCGAGGCGGGCGGCGCGCTGTGCTTCTGTTTCGTCGATGACCTCGGTGAGCACGTCCATGCCGAGGCGGGCGGCTGCGGTGGAGAGCTTGGTATAGGTGGCGTCGTCAAGCACGCTCAGCATGAGCAAAATCGCGTCGGCGCCGAAGTAACGTGCGGCGTGAATCTGGGCCTCGTCGATGATGAAGTCTTTGCATAACACCGGGAGATGGGTGATCGAGGCGACGGTGGCGAGGTGGTCGTAGTCCCCGCCGAAATGCTCCGGTTCGCACAAGACGGAGATGCCTGCGGCGTAGCGGGAGTAGATGCTGGCAATCTCCCCCGGTTCATAATGCTTTCGGATCGTGCCGAGTGAGGGTGAGGAGGATTTGCACTCCATGATGAATTGGGCGCCCGGGCGGGCAAGCATGTCGTAGAGGGAGCGTTGGGAGCGCGGCAGGTGGGCCGGGTCGATGTGGCTGATGCGCTCTTTAATTTCGTCAAGGTGACGAATACGCCCCTGGACAATACCCTCCAACACTGTTGGCAATTTAGTCACTGTAATCGGCCTCCTCATGCATGCGCAGCCAGTCCTCAACCGCCCCGGAGCGGAGAAGCTCAAGCGCGTGAGTGACACCCTCGGCTATTGTGGAGAACTCACCGCGGAGATAAAACATCGCACCTGCGTTCGCGGCGATGGCATTGCGGTGCGCCTCTGGGCCCTGGCCCGCGAAGGTTGCGCGCATCAACCGCGCGTTTTCTGCCCCGTCCCCGCCAGCGAGGTCCTCCAGCGAACAAGGAGGCAGCCCCAGCTGCGCCGGATCAATGGTGTAGCGGGTAATGTCGCCATCTCGCAGCTCCCACACGTCAGTTTCCCCATGCAGGGCGATCTCGTCCGTGCCAGCGCCGTGGACCACCATCGCGCGCCCACGGCCCAGCTCACGCATAGTCTCAGCAATGATCTGTCCCAGCTTCGGGTTGGCGATGCCCATGATTTGAAACTCCGGCCGCCCGGGGCTTAGAAGTGGGCCCAAGGTGTTGAAGATTGTGGAGACACCCAAAGCCTTTCGCACGGGCTGCACGTGGGCGATGGCCGGGTTGTAGGCTGGCGCGAAAAGGAAGGTGAAGTTGGAGGACTCGAATTGGCGCACCGCGCGCTCCGGGTCGAGGTCGAGCGGAATGTTTAGCGCCTCCAGCACGTCGGCCGAGCCGGACTTGGAAGATACGGAGCGGTTGCCGCACTTGATCATCTTCACCCCGCCGGCGGCGGCAGTCAGCGAAGCGGCGGTGGTGATGTTGATGGTGTTCGCCCCGTCTCCGCCGGTTCCGGCGGTATCCATGATGCCTGTGCCGGTAATGGGGAAAGGTCGGCCCGCGCGCAAGAAAGCTCGTGCAGCGCCGGCGATGTCAGCGAAAGTCTCGCCGCGGGTGCGCACTGTTGCTAAGAGAGCGGCGATGTGGACGTCGTCGTAATCCCCCACCGTCAGCGGGGTAAACGCCTCGATTGCTTCCTCGAGTGTGGGTGTCGGGTTGTCCATGAAGCGCTTGAGCACTTCGATCGCGTTGTCACTTGCCATTTAGTACACGCCTTTCTGAGCCAGAAATGTAACGCAGCGCTCCAACATGATCGGGCCTGCGGGGGTGAGGATGGATTCGGGGTGGAATTGCAGCCCGAGCGACATGCCGTCGTTGCTGCTCGCGGCCATGACCACCGTGCCGATGGCTGTGTCTGTGTGGGCCAGCGCGTGCATGCCTTCGGGGACGGACACGGTGCCGAGCGAGTGGTAGCGCGCCACCGGCACGTTTTCCCCCATCCCAGCAAAGACGGGGAAGTTACGGCCGGCCTCGTTTAGCTGCATGCTTATCGACGTCCCATGCACCGGCCCGCACGGCACGACACGCCCCCCGTGGTGCTCAACAAGGGCTTGAAAGCCCAGGCAGATACCCAAAAGCGGGACGCGGCCCTGCGCTTTGGCGATCAGTTCCATCATGCACCCAGCGTTGACTGGGTAGCCGGGCCCGGGGGATAAAACGATGAGGTCCGGGTTGCGCGCGAGGATGTCATCGGCGTTGACGGTGTTGCGGAAAACGATGGTGTCGTAGCCGCTGAGCGCATCGACGAGGTTGTAGACGAAGGAGTCGTGGTTGTCGAGCAAAGCGATCACGTTGTCACCTCCAGGGTTGAGTTCGTGGATTGGGCCAGTGCGTTGAGCACGGCGTAGGCCTTGTGCAGGGTTTCGTCGGCTTCGGCTTGGGGGTCTGAGTCGCGCACCACCCCGGCACCCGCCTGCACGGTGGCCACTGCCCCGGAGACATACGCAGAGCGGATGACAATACAGGTATCCATGTCGCCGTTACCGGAGATGTAGCCGACGGCGCCGCCGTAGGAGCCGCGGCGGGTGCCTTCCATTTCGCGCAGAAGTTCCGTGGCGCGTAGTTTCGGTGCGCCTGTGAGCGTGCCCATGTTCATGCAGGCGCGGTAGGCATCGAGGGCATCTAAGTCCTCGGCAAGCGTGGCGGTGACGCGGGAGACTAAGTGCATGACCCGGGAGTAGCGATCTACTTGCAACAGCTCGGCAACCCGGCGGGTGCCCGGTGCGGCGACGCGCGCCAAGTCGTTTCGCGCCAAATCAACAAGCATGGTGTGTTCGGCGACCTCCTTGGCGTTGGTGCGAAGCTGAAGCTCCATGCGTGTGTCGAGTTCGTGGTTGACGCTGCCGTCGGGGTTGAGGCCGCGGGGGCGGGTGCCGGCGATCGGGTACAGCTGCACCTCCCGGTTGCTGGCGGTGAACTTCAAACTGGATTCGGGTGAGGCGCCGAAAAGCTCGAAGGGCTCGCCGGCTCGGTCGAGGCCGCGCACGTAGAACATGTAGGGAGAGGGGTTGGTGTCGCGGAGGCGTCGATAAGCGGCGAAAGCGTCCGGGCATGCGGCGCTGAAAGCTCGCGCCGGAACGACCTGGAAAATATCGCCATTGTCGATATTGTCTTTGAGCTTGATCACGTCTGCGCGGAAACTTTCGTCTGAGACATCCGTGGTGACGCGGAGTGTGCCGACCTCCGTAGGCGTTGCGGGCTTGGGCTCGGCTGTCTCGATGGTGCGGGCAAGCTGCGCCAAATCGGGCTTCGTGCCGTCGAAAGTGATCCCGGCCAGGTGCGCGGTCTGCTCCCGGTGGTCGATGCGCAGCATGGTTTCGGCGAGGATGAACTGGTAATCCGGGTAGGTGTTGGGCCCTTCCGCCACCGGAGGCAAATGCTCGAATGTGGCCAGGTAATCGAAGGCCAGGCCGCCGGCGAGGAAGGGAAAGCCCTCCTCCTCGTAGCCCGCGGAGGTGCTCAGCGCGCGCAGCACCTCCGCGGAGGACACGGCTTTGAGGCGTTCGCGCTCCTCAGCGGCCGCGGAAGTGGGGAACACGTAGGCGTTGTCCCCTACCGCGTAGTCAGCGAGCCTGTCGCGCAGGTGCGCGGCGACGACTGCGCCCGAGCCGGTCAACACCTCAACCTCCACCCGCTGCCCGTTGCACGTGACCCGAAGGGAGGCGGTGAGCACTGCCACGGACATCAGCCCGCTGCGGGTGGTGATGTCTGCGGATTCCAAGAGCACCGCGTCAGTTGCGCGCGTGCCGCCCAAGTGCTCGAACAGGCTGGAGGCGTCCGCGTGGTACGCCACCTCTATTCGCGCCGTTGTGGGGTGCAGGTCGCTCATGTGTACATCCTTAAATCTTGTGCACCATGGGCCCTGGAAACAACAAAGGCCCGTGGTGCTTGGGTTATCCAAGCCGACGGGCCGATTGAAATGACTAGCTCAGTGGCACGCCGGCTATGCGCGCCACCACCACTGCGCGACGGCAGTGGCCGGGAAAACAGTAGTCAAAGTCACATTCGGAACAATAGCGTGAGGTACGCGGTTGCGCAACTTGCAATCAATAGCTCGATGTTTCACGTGAAACATTGAGCTATTGATCGGCCTGGCCCGCCGCTTTGCGCAGCGCTTCAAGATTGACTGCGGGGGCAGGACTACTCGGCGCGTCGTTGGTGGCGTGGTCGGGGTTGCGGGCGGCGTCGACAAGCAAAGCCGCCCTCGCGCCGAAATTGCCAGCGATTGAATAAGCCGCGACCGACGCCCCAAGGAATGCAAGCGGGATGAACCACAACCAACCCTGCGCGATGAGCGAGAAAGCGCCAGCGAAGGCAGCCGAGACGCCAGCGAAAATCCACAGGGGCCCCAAGGCGCGGTGCGCCTGGTCCCACGTCGCCTTGTCCTTGCGCACCTCAGGCACGCGAAGCCCAATAACGGGGTTGCCGGGGAGCTTGCCCATCGTCGCCATGGCGCCCAGGACGATCAACGCCACAGCGACAACAAAAAAGACGGAGGCAAGGACAATGTTGGCAACACTCATGGGCCCTAGCATAACCCCCGGCAAGACCGCCACAAAAAGGTGCAGGGTTATCGTTTCGGCAGGCAGGCGCACCGTATATCTTAAAAAGTGTGTCACCATACACTGTCCTTGTAAGAAGTGACCCGGATAGCGGGTCGAGTCAGAAGGCTGCCTTATGAAATCCAAAGTCCTGAACTCGCTGCTGGTGTGGATCCTTATTGCGATCATCCTCGGCATCGTCTGCAGCTTGTTCTTCCCAGCCCCGTTGGCCAGGGTGTTCGTCACCTTCAACGGCCTGTTCTCTAATTTCCTCGGGTTTTTCGTCCCCGTCCTCATCTTCGCTCTCATCACCCCCGCTATCGCCGGTTTGGGTCGCGGTGCCGGCCGGTGGCTGGGGCTTACCGCAGGTATCGCCTACGGCTCCACCATCATCTCCGGCCTGATCGCCTGGGCGGTGTCCGCCGCCTTCTACCCCACCCTGCTCGGCAACCAGGTGTTAAACACCAACATCGCTGACCCGGAAGAAGGCGGCCTCGCCCCCTTCTTCACGGTCACCATGCCGGCACCTTTTGAGGTCATGTCCGCGCTGCTGCTTGCCTTTGTGGTTGGCCTGGGGATGACCGCGGTGAAATCCGACACCATGTATAAAGTCTCCACCGAATTGGAGTCCGTGGTGATGAAGGTGGTCAAGGTGTTCATCATTCCGCTGCTGCCGGTATTTATCTTCGGCACCTTCCTCAGCTTGGGAATGAACGAAAACTTCGGTTCCACCCTGGCCGCCTTTGGCACCGTGCTGCTTTTGTCCGTCGCCATGACCGTGGTCATCATCGTCTTGCAGTACCTCATCGCAGGCGCAGTTGCCGGGCGCAACCCCTTCACAGCATTGAAGAACATGATGCCCGCTTACTTCACCGCCTTGGGTACCTCCTCGTCTGCGGCAACGATCCCGGTCACCCACGCTTCTACCTTAAAGAACAAGGTGGACGAAAACGTCGCCGGTTTCGTCGTGCCGCTGTGCGCGACGATTCACCTTTCCGGTTCGATGATGAAAATTACCCTCTACGCCATGGCGATCGTCTACATGGCTTCTTTGCCGATCGGGACGGGCCAAATTTTGGGCTTCATTTTGCTGCTCGGCGTCATGATGATCGCGGCGCCCGGTGTGCCCGGAGGCGCCATTATGGCGGCGGTCGGATTGCTTCAGGCTAACCTCGGCTTTGACGAGTCCATGGTCTCGCTCATGATCGCCGCTTATATCGTCGTTGATTCCTTCGGCACGGCTGCCAATGTCACTGGTGACGGCGCTATCGCCCTGATAGTCAACCGTTTCGCCGGCGGGAACATCGAAGGCTACAAGGCGGAAGAAGATGAGCGTCCGCTAATCGACGCCACCTCGAGCTAAACGCAGCTAGGTATCTGCGCTGCGCCCCGACGGGTGGGAGTGTGAGGCTGCGGCGTGGTTGCCTTCATTGCGAAAGCCCCGCCCAGGACATATCCTGGGCGGGGCTTTGACGCCTCGGGTCTTTTTTAGTCCTGAATGATGAACTTGCAGTGGCGGGAACCCGATTCCTTTTCCTTCGCCTCAGAGGTGATGGTGCCGAAGGTCGCGACGGTCGCGACTCCCATGTAGGGGATGGATAGTGTTCTTGCTCGGCGTTCAGTGAATGCCGATCGGAAGATCTTTGTAAGCATGTGACTTTCCTCCTGGCCTTTCTAGTTGTTGAAGTGTGGTCAATTAAACCGCGTGCCGTACATGAAGCAAAGCTATCAGCGGAATTGTTACCGTACTGTAACACCGTTTGTGAAGCAAATTGTGGGTTTGAAACAACAATTTCTTCCCGGGTGTGGCGCCAAGCTGGGACTATGGTGAAAACGCGGGTGAAAACGCGGGAGAAAACGCTCCTCTACAGGCGTTTTCCGCTCTCCACGTCGAACATGTGAAGGCCGCCTTCGACCACCTCAACGTTGATGATCTCTCCTGCTTCGACACCGGCGCGCGGGCCGGTGCGCACGACGATGTGGCCCGTCGATTCAGTGCCGTGCCCTTCGGGTACCCAGCCGCCTCCGGCGAGGTTGCCGTAGAGGTAGGAGTCGGAGCCGAGTTCTTCGACGAACTCCACTTCCACCGGGATCCCGGCGCCACCCTGCACGATGCGCAGCGCTTCGGGGCGGAAGCCGAGAATGACGTCGCCGTTTTCCAGCGGCACCGGCACCGCGGCTGAGCCGAGGCGGGCGAAGCCATCTGCGACGGTGAAGCGGGCGAGGTTCATGGCGGGTGAGCCGATGAAGCCGGCGACAAAGACGTTGTCGGGGTGGTTGTATAGCTCGCTTGGGGTGCCTACCTGCTGGAGTACGCCGTGGTCCAACACGGCGATGCGATCGCCCATGGTTAAGGCTTCGGTTTGGTCGTGTGTGACATAAAGGGTGGTCACGCCCATGCGGCGTTGCAACGCGGCGATCTGGGTGCGGGTCTGCACGCGCAGTTTGGCGTCAAGGTTGCTCAAAGGTTCGTCCATGAGAAAGACCTGAGGTTCGCGCACGATGGCGCGGCCCATGGCCACGCGCTGGCGTTGTCCGCCGGACAGCGCCTTCGGTTTGCGGTCGAGATAGGCGGTGAGGTCGAGGGTGCGGGCGGCGTCTTCGACACGTTTGTTGATCTCCGCTTTGTCCATTCCAGCGAGTTTGAGGGCAAAGCCCATGTTTTCGCGCACGGACATGTGGGGGTAGAGCGCGTAGTTTTGAAACACCATGGCGATGTCGCGTTCTTTAGGTTCGAGGGTGGTCACGTCGCGCTCACCGATCAGGATGCGGCCCTCGTTGGTTTCCTCAAGTCCGGCGAGCATGCGCAGCGCGGTGGATTTACCGGAGCCGGAGGGGCCGACGAGGACGAGGAACTCGCCGTCGGCAAGCTCGAGCGATAGCTTGTCAACACTCGGTGTATCCGCCCCGGGGTAGACCCGTGTGGCTTGGTCAAAAGTCACTGATGCCATGTTGTTGTTCCTCCATCGGCAGGTACGTGCCGAACGATCCGTTGTGCAGGTTTCGCCTCAGTCTAATTGCCTTCCCCCTGAGATGTTTCACGTGAAACATGGCAAAACTATGCTGGCTGCCATGAGCGCGGAGATCGTCACCACCTTGTTTCTGGCCCACCCCAAAGACCTCGAGGAGGCCTACGAAACCTACCTCAACCGCGTTGAAGCCAGCCCAGCACTGATCCACGCGATCTCGCCGCACCCCCAACCCGTCGACGACCCCTACACCCTGTGGAACTTGCGCACCGAAGCCGCCTATGACAACCTCGCAGCCCCCGAAGCCATGCAGCTCTTCGAGGCCAATGCGCTCGTCGACATGGACGGCGCGGACCGCGACACGATACTTGACAACTTCTTCCTCGACGAGTCCTTCACCACCGCCCGCTTCCCCTCCCAGATCAACGGCCTAACCGGGCTCGTGTTGCGCGACCCGATCCCCCACGACAGCGAGCTTTCGCTAGTCACCGTGGTCTACCTGGGTGCCGACGGAGCCGAAGAACGCATGCAGCAGCTATTTAACCAACTGCTTGCAGCCAGCCACGTCGTCGCCTACGAGCCAGAGATCGCGCTTGCCGACGCCCTCGACAACCCCGACCTCATCGGCCCTTTGTGGATCCGCGACGCCACCTTGAACATTATCGGCCGCGGCGACCGCGTCTTCTCCCCCGGCAAAGACGCGTGGTCAGGCTGGTTTCTCACCCCGGACTGCCTGCCGCAGGTGGAAAATCGCCTCACCGAACAATTCGGGCCCGAGACAGTAATCATCGCGCGCGCCATTGCCGAGCCATTTTAACGCGCCTACTATCTGCCCATGGCTTACGGCAAAGAGATCAAAGAGTTCGCAGCGGTTATCGGCGCTGCAACGCTCATCGCCCTCGGCGTCGGCGGTGCGGTAGCCGCCAACTTCGAGGTACCCGCCGCCGAAGAAGTCGCGGTTTCTGCGGCAACGCAGGCCCCGCGCCTGCAAATCAGCGACCCCCACAACCAACTCAGCCCCGAAGATGCCGCCCGCCTGGAGCGAGACGCCTCCCAGCTCACCTTCTCCGACACAGTCACAACCGTCCACTTCCTCGTCTTTGGCGATTCCCGCGACAACCTCAACGACACCGTCGAGGAATACGTGCGCGCACACCACCCGGAAGCGATCGGCCCAGAAAAATTCGCCGACGGCGTCCTCATCCTCAGCGTTGCAACCGACAAGCGCAACGTGGGCGTGTACGGCGGGGAGGACGTCGACAAGCAAATCAAGCTGCGCGAACGCGTCGACGAGATCAACGAAGCGATGAAACCCGGCATGCGCGACAACAACATCCCCGCCGGGTTCATTGCCGGGCTGCGCACCGCCGCAAGCCCCGAGAAGGTGCAGGACCACGCTATATCCTCCGCGAAAAGCAACCGCACAAGCGCCAGCGCAGGCATCGGAAGTGTCTCCGGCATCGTTTCCTTGGCCGGAGGATTCATCGCCCTAAGCATGCGCACCAAACGCCGCAAAGCGATCGACAAAGCACGCGAACAGCACGCCCTGATCACCCGCGAATACGCAGAACTCGGGCAGCGCCTCGACAGCATCGACATCCGCGCTAACTCTTTGAGCTCAGCCTTCGTCGACCAACAAATGCGCCACGACTGGGCCGAAGTACGCGAGCGCTTCTTGAAACTGCACGACAGCGTCTCCGGCGCCGCAGGGGTGGGAAGCGTCGACCCAAACGACGACAAACAGCTCTACAACAACCGCGCAATGCTCGACCGCGCCTACCTCACCACCACCCAAGTCAGCAACGCCGAAGACAACATCAACCGCATTTTCGCCGTAGAAAACGGCGACGAAGATGCCCGCCGTTTCGAACTAAGCAGCCTGCGCAAAGACATCAAGACAGCGGTGGTCGACGTGCACGACGAGACACTGCGCAACCGCCTGATCGGCCTTGAAACCCAGGTGGAAGAAATGGACCGAAACCCCGGCGCGCCGGGGTTCGTGGCCGACTACGTGCGCCTTCTCGACGATTACGGCGTACTCATGCAGGCAGTTAAACAGCGCGAGTTCAGCGACGTGAAGGAACACAACGCGCTAGAGCGCCCCCGCATTTGGGATAGCGGCTACTACTACCCCAACTACGTGCCCTACGTTGTTCTCAGCAACTGGCACACCTCCAACGTGCAAGCCGAGCAGGCCGCCCAAGTTCAGGCCACCTCCAGCTCGAACACGTCGTTTAGCTCCGGCTTCTCCGGCGCCGGCGGCTCCAGCGGGTACTAAGGTGTCGCGGAAGGCAACACCGATTCTTCCACCCGCCGCCTCGCCCACGGGGCTAGCGCGCAACACCCGTGGACTCCGCGCACGACCACACACGCCGCGAACCCGAAGGAAAAACCTCTGGCCGACAACCAGGCAGGCGCACCAACCCCCTGGGGTATGCGGGTGAAGTGGTGGCTTCCTTGCGCTGCTTGAAAAGGGCGCGGGCCGCTCACAACAAAGGCAGCGACGTCATTTCGCTTCGGGAGCAGCCGCGGAATCGAGACCATAACCAAGCGGATCCTTAACGCCCGAAAAGCCGCAACCGAACCGACAAGGAGCTAAACCATCCACGCATCTGACCTGAGCAACGTCGATTCCCTGCTCAGCGAGAGCAAAAAAGCGGGGCGCGACGAGATTCGCGCCTTCGTCGAGGCGGACAGATTTCCGTGGCGAAGCTGCAGAACACGCGCGTGGCCATCGACATCGCGCGTCAAGCGCGCACCATCTTCGGCGGCAACGGCGTCACCCACGACTACTCCCCCATTCGCCACGCGGCGAACCTGGAGTCTGTGCGCACCTTTGAGGGCACCGATGAAATGCACACTTTGATTCTGGGGCAGAAGATGACGGGTCGTGGGGCGTTTGCCTGAGAAGGACTGACTGCGCGGTGAGCAACGCCGTGCCTGCCCTAGGATTGCGCTCATGCCAATGATCAACCGCCTGCGCTACCTGTGCATCATGATCGGCGGCTTCCTCGGGCCCTTCGCCGGCCAGTCGCTCGCCGTGGTGCTCCCGGAGTTCGCCGCTGACTTTGGGATCTCCCTGCATTTGGCGTCGCTGACGATGACGGCCTACCTGCTGCCCTTCGCTATTATGATGCTGTTTTCCACCTATTTGGTGAGGCAGCGTTCGCCCTCCCACGTGGTGAGGGTGGCCTACGCGGTGATCGCGGTGGCGTCGGTGGCGTTGGTGTTTTCCCCGGTGTGGTGGGTGTTCCTGGTGGCTTACGTCCTCGCGGCGCTATCTAATGCGTTTACCGCGCCGCTGCTGCAACTGGTGCTGCGCCACATCACCCCAGATAACCAACTGGGCAAGGCGCTGGGCACGTATGCGGCGATGCAGTCCTTTGGCATGTTTTCTGCCCCGTTGGTGGCGGGGGCGACGGTGTCTGTGGGTTCGTGGCGGTGGATGTACGTGCTCCTTTTGGTGTTCGCGGTGCTGATCGTGGGCGTGGGCCTGCCGTATGTGCCGCCGCCGGGTAGCGCCCGTGGCCCTCGGGTGTTGTCGTGGCGGGCGCTGCGCGGCTGTTTGACACTGTTGTCGATCGGTGTGGGTGTGATCGGCCTTTCTTTCCTTGTCGCCTTGCACGTCGGCACGCTTTTCGACGCCCCACCGCTGACCCGAGGTTTCATCGTCATGTTCGGTGGGCTGAGCGCTTTCCTTTTGGCCCGCCCCGTCGGCGCTTTGGCGGATCGTTTCGGCCTCCGCCCGGTGGTGGTGGTTTCCCTGCTCGTCGCTGCGGTTGGAGTGTGCGGTGTTGCGCTGAGCCCCTGGATGGCGGCGATCGCCGTTTTGTGGGGTGTGGCGGTGCTGGCCGCCCAAGGCGTGCAAGTGGGTGTCAACATGCTGGTGTTATCCACTCCGGGTGGGGGCCAGATGTTGTCGACTATTCAGTCCTTCCGCTTCTTCGGCAGCGCCCTGACTCCCATAGTGATCTTGCCGCTCTACACGGCCTCTCCCCTTCTCGCCTTCGGCGCCGCCGCGGTCGTGTTGTGTGCGGCGGCGGCGCTTAACATAACCGAACTGCGCCGGTGAAAACCCTGGGAAAAAGCTAGGATAAGGGATGTAGTGTTTATTGTTTTCCTAAGGAGGATTCGTTGAATACCCTGTCTCGTTACATTCTCGCGCCTCTCACTGCTTCCGCTGTGATCCTGACCAGTTTCAGCAACGTTGCCGGTGCCGCCCCGGATCCGACCACGGGAGTGGAACTTAACGTCGGTGAGGACCGCTTCGTCGCCGGTGCCTTTAGCTTCAACCCCTCGGCCGGGACGACCGAGGGCGCCCGTGCCCTCAAAGAACTGCGCAGCTACATGTGGGACGAAAACCCGCAGTTCCGCGGCTTTAAAGAGGACAATTACGAAGGCACGCTTCGCGACGCCGCCCGCAAAGAAGGCATCACCACCAAGGAGCAATACCTCAACATCAGCGTCGACCAGGACCTGAACTGGATCGCCATTCAGCGCGCCTCCGAGGTCACCGCGTACATGGCGCACAAGCGTCCCGACGGCAGCCAAAGCACCACCGCCACGCGCAACGGCCGCAGCCTCCTCATGGAGTCGCTTGCGGTGGGCACACGCAACCTAGACTCAACAGTTGTGCAGAACTGGGGCAAACGGCAACTGCCTAACCTCATTGCCAACCAAGGACGTGCGACCGCCTACAACACTGACCTAATTCACATGATCCACCCGCGCCACACCGTGTGGGGTTTCGGCGCCGTAGAAAACCGCTCCCGCTCCGGCTTCGCGGCTGTCACCGGCAACACCCTCGTCACCCCAGGTAGCGCCAACGGCGAAAAAGTGTCGCGGTATCTGCACCGCGCAGCCACCGAAAGCGACACCCCGACCGGAGTCAAAACCGGCACCCCGCCTGCCCAAGACACTCAAGCCCCACTGAGCTCAGGTGCAGTACTCAACCCGGCGATCATAATTCTCATCGCCGCGATCCCGATTCTGCTTTCGCTGCTCGCTGCGGTGGGACAACTGGGTATCAACCTCAGCTCCATCCTGCTGAGGTAAACACCCGCCACATGTGTAGCCCTGCGATCCAAGCCTGACGCAGGGCTACATTTCTTAGCGCAGCACCCGCACGCGCTAAGAAAAAGCACTGCGGCGCAGATACATGTGTGCCGTGCCGGCGCTGCCTCGGGTTACAGGTGCCCGCCTAGCCAGCACCCCAAATCAGTACATGAACACCGAGGCGTCGTTGGCGCCCCAGCAAGAGACGATCTGCTCCCGATCCACCACACACTCAAGATCATAATCCTCGCCGGTAACCGGGCTGTGGACACGAACCGCCGAAGGCAGCAAGTTACGCACATTATCCGAAGTTGCGTTGAGACCCTCCGTCAACGCATCAAGCGCGGCTTCCGCGAACTCGCACGAGGTGTTCGGCCCCGCCGCGATCGTGTTCAGCCCGAAACCATCGCCGTAGACACAGACCTCTGCGGTCCCACCGTTGACGGCGACTGTCTCACCAACACCGGCAGTGCCAGCCGTGATAGGTACAGCTTGCGCATCGGGCGCAATGCGAGCACCCTGCTCCGGCGTGGAAGAACTCTGGGAAGTTTCAGTAACGGTCTGCGTTTCCGGACTAGAATCTTCCTGACTCGAGCCACAAGCTGAGAGCACGGAAACCGACAAAGCCCCAACAACAGCGATGGACGTGCGGAAAAATGTCATGGGAAGTCCTTCGAGGTGTGCGAGCTGACAACAACGGACGGCCCGAATCAGGCCTTGAAGCACCCCTTATGTTTCACGTGAAACATAAGGCAAGAAAATCGCGCATTTTCTTCGGATGTTGTCGCTGCGGGGGTGCTTAGCTTTCGCTTGAGGTGGAGAAATTCTGGGCCAAAAAAATGGGTGGAGCTTGGATTTAAGCTGCGTACTAAACGGCCGACGGCACGTCCGAACGCAAGGTGCCTGAGCCTGAGTCGAAGGGGTTGAGTCGCACAACGTCGAGACTGCATAACGGTCAACTCCACAGCAGACAAAGCTTCACTGCCTAAACATCCGGAGGTGCGGAACGTGGCGAAGCCGCAATGTAGTCTGCGCAACGAACTAGAGCAGTTGTGATACACCCCAGCCCGGCCTCATACGCCTGAAGATCACGCACAAACGGCTGGGGCTTTATGCTTCTTGGGAAGCATTGCCGAGAAAAGGCCCCTCACCTAATGAACTGCTCCCCATTAATTGGACTGAGAAATCAGATATCTACTGATGGGGAGCAGTTCTATGAGAGCGCGAAGTTCTTTGAACATTGATCAGCGAGAGTCTTCAAACCCGCGCTTCTTCACGCCTGTGTGCTAAAGGTAGGTGCTGGCATTGACCAATGCTCAAAAAACGCCCACACTGCAACATCTGCGGCAAAACGATGATCAAAAAAATGGCACCACCTCTGCGAAACGCACCCGGTGGCGGTGCCCAGGATGCGGGGCCTTCTCAACAAAGCGGTGCTCCGACATCGCCAACACAGCAGCATTCACCGCGTTCATCGACCACCTGACCATCGGCGCTAGCTTGAGCGCCGGTGGTCAGCCGAGTCGGCGTCAGTTCTCGGATCCTGCAGCGCCGATTCCAACCGTTTTGGTTGATCGTCGTTCCCGACCCCACACTCGCTCACGCCGGCCGTGTCTACGACCAGGTGTTTATCGACGGCACCTACACCGCTGGCGGCTGCCTGCTCGCTGCAGCCACCATCGACAACGTCATCGCCTGGCATTGGTGCAAACACGAAACCACAGCCGCCTACACCGACTAATGCGACCGCATCACCGCCCCGCTGATCGGCGTCATCGACGGCGGCCAAGGAGCCGCCAGCGCAATCAAGAACTGCTGGCCCACCACCACAGTCCAACGCTGCTTCGTCCACGCTCAACGCGTCGTACGCCGCTACTCCACCTCACGTCCCCGCACGGACGCCGGACGAGCAATCTGCCTACTCGCGTTAAACCTCACGAAGATCCACACCCGCGACGCCGTCGCCTGGGCCGTGCACCTGCACGGATTCTGCACCGTCTACAAAACCTTCATGAACGAGAAAACCTGGACCACCGACCCACGCACTAAGCATCGACCCCGGCCGCGTGAAATCCACCACGAACAGCCTCGAAGGTGGAATCAACGCTCGCATGAAAGAGCTCGCCTACGCCCACCGAGAGTGAACCAACGAACACCAGCGCTGGATGCTGGATTGGTTGCTCTACCTAAAAACAGAACTGCCTGACGATCCAGTTCGAATTGTCAGACAGTCCAACTGGGGCCAGGACCAACTCGCCAAAGTTTCAACCCTGACCCACAACGAGAACCACACCGACTGCGAAACCGGACGACCAGCCCTCTCCGACAACGCTGTCGACACCACCGACCCACTCAATCGGCATCCAAAAAGGCCACATCTAACCCCCACGACACGCCGACCCTTAACCCCATTTTGTCGTGTAGACCATAAAAGCCCCGGTCGCAGTACTTTCGCAGAGGCGAGCACGGGGCGTTCACAAATAATCTAACCTTGAAGGCGTGGTTTGTAAAGCTGAATCGCTCGCTCACAAGGTGATGAATGATTTCCCGCAGCCTAGGATGAGGCCATTTCTGGACGCGGCCGATGGTGATGTGGATAGGGCGTTAGATCTCTACCAGTGGAATGCGGAAATGGCAGGGGCGGTGCTGGAGCAAATCTCCCACCTGGAGGTGTTGTTGCGGCAAGCCATCGACACTCACATGTCGAGTTATATCAATGAAACCCAATCCGGGATCCCTTGGGTCCTTCTGCCGCCCTGCAGCACCACTCAAGGTGCGGCGATCGAGAAGGTACGAGAGAGACTTCGTGCTCGGAACCAAGAGACACGAGATCAAATCGTCGCAAATCTCTCGTTTGGATTCTGGTCCGGGTGGCTCGGTTCAAAATACGAGGAGTTGTGGAGGCAATGTCTCCACAAAGCCTTTCCACATAGTCCTGGACGCCGCGCGGATGTCGCCGGGATCGTCGAACAGATTAGGAAATTCCGCAACCGAGTAGCCCACCATGATTCGCTTCTTAATGTTGCCATCAAGTTCGAGATGGACGCGGTCTTCCGGCTAGCTGAGTATATTAGCCCCGACGCCGCAAAGTGGATGCGATCTGTGGACCGAACCCAAGCAGTAGCGACGCGCCGACCGTGTACGACAATGGACACGGTCATCGTTCCAGCCCAGAAAGCATGGCCGCTTTACCAGTCGATCCCTGCCTATGTGTGTCAGGCAGGCCGCTATTTCCAGGATGTTCAGTACGTTGCCTTCTACGCTGACCGGGCGATTCAACCGGAAGTCCTGGAGTGGTCTGGTTTTTAGGGCCAGGTGACTTAAGCGGCTTGTAACCATTGTTTCTTGTATTCCTCTGGGGCGATGAATCCTAGCGCCGAGTGAGGATGGTACGTATTGTACCGGTCCGACCATAGGCCCACACAGTGACGCGCGTGGGCAACGTCGAGGAAGCATTCCTGTTCGAAAAGTTCATCGCGCATCCGATTGTGAAGGGATTCCACAAACCCGTTATGCCACGGCTGTCCAGGCGGAATGAACGACCGAATCGTGTCTTCTTCCTTCGCCCACTTTTCCAACGCGGCACTGATGAATTCAGGCCCGTTATCCATCCGCAGCACCCGAGGCCGCCTACCACGGGTCAGGGTGATGACATCGAGCAATTCAGTGACCGTTGAGGCATCGATGCGGCAGTCAACGATAAACCCAATATGTTCACGGGTGAACTCATCAATAACGTTGCAGACCTTGAAGGCGTGTCCGTAGTAGTCGGAGTCAAACTGGAAATCCAGAGCCCACACATCATCCGGGCATGTCGCTGGCTCGACTCGCGGGGTCGGATCGTTGAGATTCTTCGGTTTTGCCTTCTTTCGTGGCATTACCCTTAGTCCTTCTTGGCGCCATAAGCGGCGAACAGCATCACGGCCGACGTCAAAGCCTTCGTCACGGGCTTTAACCCAGGCCCTCCGATAGCCCCACCGGGGAAAGCTAGCCGACCAGGCGTTAAGCCAGAGCCGCAGGTCGGCATATTTATCAGTCGTCGCCGGATTCTTAGCTAACTGCTGGGACCGTTGAAATGAGCTTCGAGAAACCCCCACAATCAGGCACGCCCGACGCTGGGATAGACCCATCGCCTCGATGAGGTGACCGACAGCGTCATAGCGCCTCGTGGGGTTTAGAAGTTTCCCTCAGCCAACTCCTTGAGCGCAGCCTTCTCCAACTCGGCTTCGCCCAACAACTTCTTGAGCTTGGCGTTTTCATCACGCAGCGCTTTAAGCTCCCTGGCTTGAGTTCGGTCCATCTGCCCGTACGTCTTCGACCACCGAGCAAGAGTTGCCTCACTGATCTGTAGCTGACGAGCCACATCGGCGTTGGTCTTACCTTCCGCCTTGAGCTTGGTAGCTTTCTCGAGCTTGACCACAATCTGTTCCGGGGTGTGTTTCTTAAACTTCTTCATCATTGACCATCTTCCTACCCCACAGCGGGGCAATCCTGAAAGACACTCAAGTCAAGTGGCCCGAAAAACGCAGCCCAGTCCAGTCCCTCGCATCAAGAAACGACTGGAAAACGTCGTTTGGACTGAGGCCGAGGCCCAGAAGCTCAAGCAGAGCGCCGACAGAGACGAGAAGAAACTCGGAGAAATAATCGAAGAATCTCGTTCGCTGGGTTGGACCGAGGGAAAATACCAGGTTTTCCTTCTCACGAGGCCGGAAGAAAAATCACACATCACCCTTGAAGCAGCGCTGAAAAATTCGCGGGCTGGCAAGAACTCAGCCTATGTGCGGAAGCAGCGCTACGCCAGCAGCCACCGACTGCAGCACATATCTGACTTGTGGAATCTTTGACCGAGCCGCGGGGTGCTATTTGGCTGTTCGTTTTCGAGGGTCGTGTTCGTGGCGGTGCTTGGACCGTCAGGGAGAATGTGAAACGCCGAAGCTACGGAGTGCAGTACAAAATCTCCTTGAAGTCATCGTTTGAGGAAATGCTCGATCAGCTCCGCGAAAAACAGCAGCAAGGCAAGTACGGTATCGATTTTGAGAAGTTGATGGTGATTTTCTTAAGCACCGCCCCGACCCTGGCGGAGCAGTTCGACGAGGTCTACCGCTGGGCGGATTGGCGCTACAATGCGGGTATTCCTGATCGGGGCATCGACATCGTCGCGCTCCGCGTTGACGACGATAGCTGGGTTGCTGTCCAGGCGAAGTTTTACATGCCGACCACCACCATCCAGAAGGCTCACATCGATTCCTTTTCGAGGCATCGGGATATTCCTTCGACACGGAGAAGGGCACGCAGCATTTTTCGCACCGCTACATTATCTCGACCACGGACCAGTGGTTGAAGGATGCCGAGGCGGCGCTGGCAAAGCAGGTCATTGATCGCGTTGAGTCGGCCAAAAGGAAGTACTCAACGATCTCGACGCCCAGCAGTCAACTGACCCCTACTGGCGCAGCCGGTCACGGTGTTTCCTCTGGAGCAGTGGCAGGAAGCGATCTACACCAAGCTGGTAGATAAGGTAGGCACCCGCACCTACTGGGAGGATAGGGCGGATGACGTCGCGGCGATCGCGAGGCGCACATCATCCGCATCAGAGCGCTTCTCGACGGCGTCGGCGCCACCTTGAAAAAGGAGTTCGACCTCTTCGTCGACGGCCTGCGCGACAATCTCAACGACTCGATCACCGACGACGAAGCGATCAGCACGCCAAGTGCGGGTTTTTGGTAGGGGTGTTCCACGAAGGTGGTCGGGGTGGTATTCCGGCTTGTTGGTAGGGGGAGCCCGTCCTTGCTTGGACGGGCTGGTTGTTGGGGTTAGGTTTCTGTGGTGTTGCGGATTGTTGCGAGATGCTTGCGCATGTCGAAGTCTCCGATTTCGAGGTGGCGACCGCTGCTGATTCTGCTGACTAGGCAGTCGGCTCCTACCCGGTTGGGTAGTGCTTTGAGCCAGTAGCCTGCGCTTGATTGCGATGAGATGATGGTCGGAAGCCGACCTTCTCTGTCGAATATGATCTTGGTTAGGTCGTCTTGTCCTCGGGAGTCTAGTTCTAGGGTGAGAAAGTCGTCGATGATGAGGACATCGACGTTCGTGATCTTTCTCATTTCCTCTTCGTAGGACTTATCCGTGGGTGGGAAGGCCGCTAGCTTTGAAGCCAGTTGATCAAGGCGGAAGTACATCACGCAGTACCCGGCTTGGCATGCGGCGATTCCGAGCGCGCAAGCGATGTAGGTTTTGCCTGTGCCGGCAGGTGCGAGCAGGTGTAGGTTTGTGGGGTTTTCCCGCCAGTTTGTTTTCGCAATCCGCGTCAGCTGTCTGGTGTCGATACCTCTTTCTTCGGGGTTGGTGATTTCAGCGAGGCTGGCGTGGGGGTAGCGGAATTTTGCCTGTGCGATGGCTTTGGCAATGTTGCGTTCGGTTCGTCGTTGCGCCAGGATCTCAGCTGCTGCGAGGAAGATGTCCTCGGGGAGTTCCTTGGCATATTCGTCGCTGGTGACGAGGTCGAAGTAGACTTCGGCAAAGGTTGAAAGCCGGAGGGCACGCAATTGTGCCCAGGTAGTCTCATCCAGGTCAGTCATGGTGCTTGTGCTTTCCTTCGGTGAAATGTTCTGCTGAGCGGATGAAGACCTCCGATTCCAATCCGGTCAGGTCGATCGGTCCACGGCCTGGGGCTGTGGCTGTATCCCCGGGAGATGCGGTAGGATGGTTCTGGTGGATGTTGGACTGCACACGTTGGATGACTGACCGCGCGGGGGCGAGCTGTTTGTCGAGGATGTATTGGCAAGCCGGTTCCAGGGTGGTTCCGTTGTGACGTTTGCCCAGTGTTACGAGAATCAGGCTTGCTTGCTTCATTGCTTTAGGCACGGCTTTGTCGAATCGATCGAGTACCTTCTTAATGACCTCCATAGTTGCGGTGCCATAGGACGAAGCCCACGAGAGGAGTTCATCGCGGGTGTAGGCCTTCGAGGTTGAGGACCCATCGGGGCTATGAGCGGGGTCTGAGGAGTACCGGTAGCGAAACCCGTGCAATCGAGGATGCTCGGCAACAAGTTCATCGTTGTAGAAAATACTGACTATTGATTGGGTCAGACGGGCTCGTACCATCTTGCCGACGAGGGTAAACGGCACAGAGTAGTACTGGTAGTCGCACGTGACGTGCCAAGAGCGATCGACTTTCAGGCTACGCCACAACACTTCAGTAAACCGATCGTCGGGAAGCGCACGCATGAGGGGACGTTCATCTGCGTCGAACAGGTCCCTGCGTGTCACCCCGTCTGTACGGGCCCGGACCTCGTTGATGTCATCGACTCGTCTACTGATCGCTTCATTGAGTTCTTCCAGACTGTAGAAGCATTGATTGTCGAAGTAGCCCAGGACCAGGGAATACACGGTTTTCACGGCACGTTCAACGGCAGCCTTGTCCCGCGGCTTCGCTGGCCTAGTCGGCACGATCAAAATGTCGTAATACGACGCGAAGTCAGCGTAACGGTCGGTGATCGCCCGGTACGAAGAGTTCTTCTTCGGTTGGTACGTGGCCGTTGATGCGTTATCAGGAACGATTATCGCAGGTCCGTGCCCCTAAGTAATCCAAAGTAGCGACGTGGCAGTCAATCCAGTTCGCCATTTTCTCGTTTCGAGTGGCCTTTGCAAACAACAGCCCTGAATACGGACACACCGCGACGAAGATCGACGCGTGAAACGCGGTCCTACCGGTAGCAGGATCGGTGATAGCGAACTTGTCACCAGCCCAATCGACATACAGTTCCTCACCCGGCTCGTGCTCGATGACTTCAGAAAGCCCGTGAGTCTTGATATAGGCAGCAAAACCATCACAAAACTGGGTGTACTGGTACTTCAGCATCCCAGGTTCCGCCGGTGAAGAATAGTATTTCTCCCACAGAATGAACCTGGTCAGATGCTTGTTCTTTGCAAGCTTGGCCGCTAGAGCTTTGTAATCCGGCTGGACATACGAAGCTTTGCGCGCTCGGCGCCCGTCAGGGAAATGTTCATCAAAGAACTCCGGAGACAGCCTGGTAAAGGATTCTGCCGTGATCCCGTAGGAGTTGATGACAGTGATCACGCGAGCGATATCGCGATTAGAGCACCCCAACGCAGAAGCAATGTCGCCATAGCTTTTACCTTCGAGTCGCATCGCCATGATCCCTTTGAATTCAGCCATAAAGATGGCCTCCTTGGTCATGAAAACGTGTCACGATGCCGCAGAATTGACGACATCGCCACCAAGAATCATGACCCGACCACCTACCCGAAATCACCCCTACCAACTACGCGGACTACCCCGACCAAACACCCGAAAACGACATCCTCTACGAACTTTTCTGTATCTCGATACTCCTCAGCAGTTTCGACCGCCTCCGAATCGGCGCCAGAGGGGACGAATCGACCAAAGAGCTTCCTCCACATGGCGTACATTGAGGATGCTCCTTCAGCGACAATCGCGTCTTCGCTTAACTGGACGGCCTTCTTTGCCTTCTGCTGAAAATTCTTCTTTACCTTGACTTTCTGATTACTTCCCAGCGCGCCCCAATACTCTTGCTTTGGTAACTCCGATAGGTAGGTAAAAAAATTCGAGCACCATCTGGGAAGACAGCAGCGTCGATTCCCGAAAGGCCGACGTTTGGTCGTAGAACCCCAAACAAGGGTGTCGATGAGCAAACCATTCATCGGCACTGCATGCTTACGCTCCTCGCTGCTCAATGGTGTATTTATCGTCATTGAACCCCACCTTCCGTTTCTAGGGTAATGACGGTGTCGTAGAGGCCGACGGTGCGCAGGTCCTTGTGGCTTCGGATACCGGTGTAAGACAGTGAGGCGTCTTCGTAACGACGGAAGGAGAAGACAGCTTGGTTCATGTGGATCGAGTTGAAGACGCCGAGGTTGATGAGAAGGTGAAAGTCGCTGACGCTAAGGCCTGTGACCTGCTTGAACAGATCAGGCTCGATCTTGGTGATTACGTCTTGGAGGGTGTTCTCGCGGCAGTCGGTGAGGTACATGAACGCAGGAATACGGGTGGCGAACTTGATGAGCTTCTCTTGGATCTGTTTCCGCTTATTCCTGTACTCTTTCTCATCGTCACTTAGCTTCTTCTTTTCGGGCTTGCTGAGGCTCCCGCCTTTCTCCTTCTTGGTATTCGACACTGCCTCGGACTTATTCACAACGGTTTCGAAGACTTCCTGGCCGAGCGCACGGAATCCTTCGATGTTCATGATGGCTTTCATCGCTTCGGCGCTGTTCATAATCTTGCGCAACGTTACGTTATCCACGTTGACCAAGATTGCGGACTCCCATTTGCGGGCGAGCAGAGTGGCAGAGGTGCCGGCCATCGCGATGTCGAGGATCGCACTGGCGTCAACTTGGGTCATGTTGGCACCGTCGTAAGCTAGGACGGGCAGGAAGGTCACAAGTTCGGCAACCGCTGTCTCAGGGTTCGAGGCTTCAGGGTTCAGTCCGGCACCGTAGTCGGCGATCTGACGCAGCGCACGTGAGGGGGCAAAGTCGAATACAAATGCGACGGGTTTGAGGTTCTCTTCCCGGCTCGGGTCATCGCCGTCGGGGTTTTTGATCGCCCACGGTGACTGCACCCGAAACGCCGCTTGGAAGTAAGTCTCTGGACTGCTGAGGTTGCGTAGCATGAGGATGGACGCCCACTGCTTGACGGTGACCCCGGTGGTGAGCTTACCGCAGGAGAGCGTAATGGTCTGGGTTCCATGACCGTCCCCGATTGCCGCGCGCACAGGTGGGAGCGCGTCGATGCCTACCCCGGCGCTGCTCCCGGCAACGACTAGCACCTCGTAGGCATGCCAGTAGGTGTTGTGCCGGGCTCGTAGCAGATTTGCCATTGCGTGACAGGCGGCCACGTTGGGTAGAAACCAAAAGGAGTGTTGCAAATATGGCAGCAATCGTGAGTCTGCGTAGGGAAATGGCGGTCGCGTGCCAGCCTTGAGTGAGTCGAGTTGTGTGGGAGCGTGCTTCCCGCGGATCAGATCCAACCACTTCTGAACATCGGACTCGTGTGTGAACCGCGCATCCAAACCGGCACCGGTGGCAGCGAAGAATTCGTTGAGGTCAAATTCGTCAAACTCGCCGTGGTGAGCTACAGCAACGAGATCGTCGGGCATCTGGTAGGTCATTAGTCGCATTTCGGGTAGCGCGCCGTAGGGGTTCCATTCACCTGGATGGTTGGTGGTCCACTGCGCTTTGGCGCGCTGCTCATCTGTATAGGTCCAGTTGAAGATCTGCTCTTCAATGAACTCACCCGTCCCGAGTGCCTTGAAGGGTGTGCCTGAAAGGTACAGGTACGCACGGGTCGTGATGGGAAGAAACTCGTCTTCGTCGTTGGCGAGCTCCTCTAGCTCCTCCCCGAAGGTGTCGAGTTCAGGACGGTACTCAGCGGCTAGTTCCTTGGAGGCTTCCATCTCGTCTTCACCTGCGAACAGTTCCTTGGCCGACTCCCGCCAGGCACCGAAGTGATATTCGTCGAAGATAACTAGATCCCAGTTGACGGTGTGTACCCACTCGTTTTTGGATTTAATGAGACCCGTCTTTTTGTCCTTGCCCAGCAGGTCCTGGAAAGAACCGAAATAGACGAGCGGACGATCATTGTCGATGGGCTCCGCATTGCCCATGGTGGTGGCATTCCTGTATTGCCAGTTCTCGAAGTCGACATGGCTGGCGAGGTCTTCGTGCCACGCGTCTTCGACAGCGGGCTTGAAGGTCACAACCAGGACGCGTTTCGCTCCAATTACCTTGGCAAGCTGGTATGAGGTGAAGGTCTTCCCGAATCGCATCTTGGCATTCCACAAGAATCTCGGGGTGGCCTCCGCGTCCTCAGCCCAGATGGACTCGAAGTACTCGCGCGTTCGTGACACGGCCTCGGCTTGCTCTGGACGCATCGCAAAGGTTTGGTAGCGCTTGCCGGAGTACTCCTGCCCAGTACGAAGCTCTGTAATCGCCGCGAGCACGTCCGACGGCGTGCAGCGTACCCACTCTCTCGAGGAGCCAATGCGCGGGTTGTCGAATCCCTTCGATACCAGACGGGCGATGACGTCGCTGTCACGGAATATCGAGCCATCTTCCCGTTCAGCAATGACATCAGCATGAATCGTAAACTCCTGTTGCATCTGCCCTTGAGACTGACGGATTCGGTCGGCGACCTTCTCCTTAGTGGTCTGCCCCACCTTGATCAGCCCTTGATATTCGGGTGAAGGGAACTTCGGTGTCCACGCATAGATCCGCAGCCGTGATGACGGCTTAGCCGGCAACAGTTCAGCGAGATTTTTCGGCATAACTACTTGGCTTCCAGTGGGCGGACAATTGACTCGATAAACTCAATTTCCTCGTCAGAGATACCGTATTTGTCGTACAAGATTTCATCCGTCCATTTCCGATCCCAGGTCTGTACCGGAACGAATCTGTAAACTCTCTTGGTCGCATCTTGAGAAGCCTTATGCAGTAAGATCAGAAATCTAGTGAACCGACAGTGAAGATAGGACAAGGCGCTCTCCGCAGCTTCTTTTGATGCGAAAGGTGCAATACAGAGATAAGTCTCAGAGCTCACTTCTTGGGGCGCTCCCAAGAAGGGGGTGCTGATGATGCGGTGAGGGTACGTGTCACGGTTACCGGTCCCCGGGGCGGCTCGGCCTACAAAGATTTTCCATTCATCGATTAGGTTGAGGCCAGTCGTAATATCGCCCCTGGCGATGAATGCTTTACCACCCTTCTGGTGAACTGTTAGGTCACCTTCGTTGCGCGAAGCGTTTCCCCTATAAGTAGTTGATAAACCAAATGGTTTTCGGGAGCTAACAAGGCTCTCAAAGGACGAGAAATTATCCTTTTCTACCTGTTGAACTTTCCGAAGAATCGACACGCCCTGATTGAAACGAATAAATACGTCAGCGCCTTCTTCGAGCAATGGGCGGGTTTGGGTCGATGTAGCCCAGTCCTTCAAATTCGTGGTGACCGTGCAATCACCTGGATTGTCCCGGTCCCACAAGAAGAAGCAAACGCCACCCTTCAATCCCACCCCGTTGAACAAGTCGGAAGCGTTTAGATAATCGGTAATGGATCGTAGGCGCTTGTCATTTAGCATTTCGTGCCGGAAGTTGTCCAGCCCTTTGCCTCCGGTGAACCAGCGTGAGGGGATAATCATTGTAAGGTAGCGGGGTTCAAGTTTCTTTGCTTGGGCAACGAAGTCTTGATATATAGGGGCGGCAGATTTTCCGTGACCGCCGTCTGATAGCTGGTATGGCGGATTTCCAATTACAACGTCGAACTGCATGGACTCTCCGAAGATTTCTGTCAGGTTTTGGTGGATATTGTCGGTGTGCGTGAAGGCATAGGCGTGAGATTCGCGTTCTTTCCCGCGGTCGTAGTCTTCTTCACCAGCTCCGCAGTAGGCACACCGTCGATTCGTGTAGACGGTGAATTCTTCTCCCGATGTGGGATCGATCCGGAATTTTCGGGTACCGCCAGTCCAAGTGTGCTCGGTGCGTTGAAACCAGATGTTCCCTGCGTCATCATCAAAGGCGGTGCAGATAGAGTGTTCGCGACTGGCCCATTTCGAGCAGTAGACACTGCGACGCGCCAGCATAGCGGTGAGTTCGGTGATCGCAATCCCGTAGACCTGCTTGGTGAGGATGTGGTTTACCCGTTTCTGCAAGTCAGGGATCTGACTTGCGAGCCCCTCGGTGAGCCGTTGCGTGATTTCGCGCAGGAAGATTCCAGATTTGGTGAACGGGTCTAGGAACTTCAGGTTCGGGTTAGCCCAGATGTCTGCTCCGTCATGATCAGCGGCCCAGGCTTCTGCGAGTTGGTCAAGCATGGCGTTTGCGATCTCGGGTGGGGTGAAAACCTCATCGTTCGAGAGGTTTGCAATACAAGTGAGGACATCTGGGTTATGACCGTGTTGCAGCATCATCGCCTCCCTTCTGCGATTTCCGCGACGCTCATCGGTTTGTATTCTTTGTGTGGCCTGAATATGTCGTCATCGTCGAGTTCTGCAAATAGCGTGCCAGCGAAGGAACTGCGTTGGGTGAGTTTGCTGTACTGGAAGTCCCTGCGTTGGAACTTGCCTTTACCGACGTAGCCCCACTCAGGAAAAGTCACGTGCGTGCCATCGGGGCGCTTCATGGTCAAGGCATCGGCCTGCACGATGTTGACGGCCAACACTCTCCGCGCAACAGCTTCCCAGATGGTGTCGTTCGGGTCGTTAATGAACTGGGTGAAAATATCCGCGAGGTTGTCTCGGCACAGTTGGGCGTTGTCTTCAAGGAGTTCAATGCCGTAAATGCACATGAGGGCGAGAATTGCATAATGGCGGCGTTCGAACTCGCTTCTGCCATACTTGTCCTGCACCGTGGCGAGCTTGCGCACCAGTACCTGGCAGAGGAACGCGCCTTCGCCGCAAGCCGGTTCGAGGAATCGGGAGTCAATCCGCTCAGATTCATCCTTGACTAGGTCGAGCATCGCTTCGACGATGTGAGCGGGTGTGAAAACTTCGCCGTGATCCGCGACGCGCTGTTTAGACTTTACCAACTGCTCGACTGCTGGCATTGGATTATTCATCGATGGTCTCCAGAAAGTCCTTGGGGCGGCAACTGATCGATTCACTGATGCGACGTAGTACATCGAAAGGTGCGTTTCGCTTCTTGTTTATCTTGGCGATTATTGCTGTCGATAGACAAGTGGTCAGGCGAAAGTTATCTTTGGTCATGTCTCGGTCGATGAGGAGGAGGTATACCAGTGTGAACCTGGTGGTTACTTTGGGCCGCCTCCTTTATTCGATTTGATGTTCTATTTGAAGCCGAGGGTCGCCCCGAAGTTCCGACCTGCGCAAGGATTCTCTGCCACCCAGTCCGAGTCTGAAAGCATATCCTACCCAATAACAATGAGCTTAAACATATTTTTCATAGCATACAGGCTGTTGCCGTAAACGTCAGTGTCGGACGGCAGCGGGCTGCATGAGCTTTGTTAGCGACGCTTGAAAAATATCCCAACTGCGACGGACGAAAAGTAGCCCGCCTCTGAGGAATGGAAAGAGGCCCGCCGACAAGATTGGAAGTGTGATATGTGCGGAAGCCTGAGATCCAGATCGACTAGCTGCCTAGCCAGGTTCAATCGTTCAGGACCATGAGCGCCCAACGGCACTAGGCCCATGATGGTCCTTGATCCTGCCTTTCTCTACCTCTACCGAAAGGGCAGATGCTTCACTCGCTCGGACCTTACCGCTGGCGCGAAAAGGCTACGCCCTCCCCAGCTCCTCCAGGCGTTTGAGAATCCGACCGAGGTATCCGTCCTCGATGAGTTTCTCCACATAAGCGTTGCCCATCAACTCGGCTGCCGTGAGCACCTGGCCCAGCAAGGCACGGGCCTGGTCCGTGGTAAGCTCTTCGGCCGGTATAGTGGCGATGAACCGCGTGACGTTCTTCCCTCCCAACACAGCAGCGGGGTTGTTCACTGCGAAGTCGGCCGCAGCCTGCGCAAACTTGTCGATAAACGACGTCATGGACTCCTCTGAGTAGTTTGTATACTTCAACTCCTCTACCCGCGGGATGAACTTCACCAAGTCCTCGAAGGCGTTGGCTTTCTCCGGCGCAGTTACCTGATCCTGGCCCAATCTTCCACGGAAATCACCCATCCAATCTTGTCGGTGGGCTACTTTTCGACCGTCGCAAGTGGGCTACATTTCGAAGAGCGCGCACACGATGTTTCAGACGATCTTCCAGCAACCCGACGCTAACAACGTACGCCACCATGCCCGGGATGTCGTTGAGTTCTGCCAGCAGAGGTTCCCGCATGTGGCAGATTACCTGGAGGAATCCTTAGGAGATCTGTTGGCGTTTACCCACGGCCCGAAACCCGAAAACAGTGTGGACGAAAATCTAATCACACCACCCCACCGACTGGTTGAACAGAAAGGTACGTCGCCGGTGTCTTGCCCGACCTCGACAACGCCGTCGTGCATTTGCTCAAGGCGCTAAGCGCTGATCAACACGAGTGCAAAGGATCCAACAGAAACGCTACATGCCGCTAACCAGCCGGGAACACACCAAGACGATGACGACAACCACCGTCATTGATGCCGGCGAGTCCACTCAGGAGGTTGCAGGAACCCGCGCCAGCACCGAGCTCGTGACGGTCCCCGACACCGACATCCTGCTTGTTTATGTCGAAAGGCAGATACACCACCACCGTGGACTTGACACCGAGGCACAACCGGCAGGCGCAAACCTGGTCACTGTGCCTTGGGAGGAAACGGCCCCGGTGAGCTCATTTACATGCTCGGCCACGTTGCCATCTACTCAGGGGAAAGGGAAGGGAAGAATATGATGTACGAAGCACAAACTTTCGACGGGCCGGTCAGGGAATACTCCCTGCGAGGAGACTTTCATGCGGCCACCCTTAAGCGCGTAGCAATCAACGAGACGAAACCGTGACCACAAAAAAGCCATTCGCCCTGCTTACAACCTTGGTACTAGCCATTCACGTCACGGCGTGCGACCCTTTGCCTACCGAGCGCCGCGATCTCGCACCAATCGAGATAACCACCACCCGCCCAGATGCGGCAATGCCTTATGGGCCCGGCTTCGAGCACCTAGCCAATAAGGGGCCGGAGACCGTGGCCACGGCGGCCATGGAACATCTCTGCACCTTCACCGCCGCCGAATACGACGCGATGACCGTGCATGAAAGACTGCAAGGAATCACCACACCAAAAGCGTGGAGAGCCGTGACTGCCGACCCCAGCACAATTACTCCCCACATGATCCTGCGGTCGTGGGACACGTGGGACCGAGCAGGCGGAACACAACGCGCAGAGGTCACAATCAGCAACGAGATACACCCCGAAGACTCCGACACGACGTGGCATCGCAAAATGGCATGCACCCGCATCATGGACGGCTTCGATGAGATCTTCATCGACGATTTTGTGGTCATCCTAGAAAAAAATAGGGGTCAGTGGAGAATCGACCACCTCAGTCTGCTGAGCAGCGTGTTTACATAACCCACCAACGCCATAAACCCATGATGAAAACAAGGAGTGAGAAATGAAACCACATGGACGCGACAACCCGCGAGCAGCAGGCAACATTGGATGGGACATCCAGACCATACTGGGGTTTTGCCTGTTGGAAGCTTCATTGCGGTACTCACAGGCATTCAGTTAGGCCAGTGGGTGCAGGCCCGTAGGGGTGAGGCCACCCCGTGTCAAAGAACCCGTTTACGGCGCTCGGCGAGCTCATCGGTAGAAACCGCACCTGGGAAGCATCAGCAACTCAATCACAGTGCTCACCACAACGAGGCTCGCAACGCTCGCGGCCGCAATCGAGGAAGCCATCGAAGACATGCAACTGACTGGTGCCGACCCGGCCGCAATCGTGGCCTACTAAACAGGGGCTAGGGGCGTCGGTGACCTCTCCCAACGAGTTGATAGACGCCTAGGGCGATCAGCTTTCTGCCCCGGAAGCAAACACCATCAAACTCCGCGAATCAACCAACGACGTCATGCTGTAGAAGGCACGTGGGGACCAGCGCTGCGAATACGCGGCCCTTAATACTCGAGGCAACGCATCATTCGAGGGTCTGCGTGTTATCGGGTTGAAAAGACGCGTGAGGCGGAGTCTGTTCGGGGGGAGCTGAAGCGTTCCTATCGTGCTGCGCTTGAAGGCGCTGTGGCGGTGTCTATTGCTCTGGCGCGTGAGAGGGGCTGGAGTCGGAAAGGGTAGACGACACGTGCAGGGTCCACTGCGTGATTTCCTCCCACTGCTGTGGCGTGACGCCGTAATCACTTACTTCATTGTGGTCGAGGCGGGTGATAACACCTAAGGCGTCTCTGAAAGCGGCGACGTGAAATCCAGGGTCGTGATCGTGAGCCAAGCTCACCAGCGCTTCTACTGTGTACCTGCCGGTGGCGACGATATTAAAGAAGTCAATGAAATCTCTAGGGTAAGCCCGATTAAACAACGCGATCGTTTTCGACGCCACCGCATCGTCTTGCGATAGCACTGCACCGAGTGCGGATGGGGTGCCCGTTGCGTTGCTGCGCCAGTCGATCCCTAGATCTACCTCCACCATGTTGTTTTGGTGGGCTTCTGTAACGGTCAGACGAGCAAAACCCGGTGCATTACGCACAGTCTCGACCTTAAAACCAGCTTCCTGCAGCTTATCGACGATGAGCTGGCGTGCGTGCGAGAAGAGGTTCACGTCGAAGTTGTTCGTAAAAAGGTCAACATCCTGGGTGGGACGGTCGCTTAGGCCATGAACTTGAAGCGTTTTTCCACCTGCTAGGACGAAACCATGCGAGCCACCAACTCGAAGCGCGATCTGTGCGATGCGCGTCTGGAGGTCAGAATTATCGATGCGTGACATGATTACGGAGCTCGTCGAAAGATTCTTCCCATGCGTTGCGGATCGTGGTATCAAATGTGGTCGGCCATAGGCGCACAAGATGATCCTTGTTCACAAGGCGCGTCAGTTGCTCCAGAGTCGCCGATCCGAGGATTTCGCGGTAGGCGGAAACAATCGCGGCATCGTTCGAGAGATCGACTGTGTGGTAATCAGAGCGTGCCCACATGATCGAGTGTGGCACTTCCAACACCCCACTAGCAGGCCCCTGCAAGTCATCCAACGAATCAGGGACGTCAAAGGGAGGCCGGAATCTCCGAGGAGGGACAATCGGATTGGTCATGGTGTTTACCTCCTAGCACTGAACGATGAGACTTTGGTGACGATGACCACAGCATAACAGCCAATTCGCGGTGTCTACAGCTCGCGCTCGTCGGAGTGCCGGGGGTGGGTCTTCCGGTATGTCGGGCGCGATGCGCCATGATGTGGGTAAGCGGGTCGTCAAGGTCAACGGCCGGAACCGCCTCGCTAGCTGTACTGGCGTAGCCCGCAGGTTCTGGCTGCATGCCCATGTGTGCGCGGGGGCGTTGCTCAGGCTTGGCCGCTGCGCATGCAGAGAGTCGAGTTGGTTACGTAGCCGCCAGGCGATGACAGCCTCTGCCTCGTCGACGCGGCCGAGATTGAATGGGGTTTGGCAATTTAATCGCGGGGATCGTATACAGCGCCGAGCACGTCGCGCCACACGACCCGCACTTTCATACGACCCTCGTCGGTAACTGGTAGTACGAGGACGGTTTTCCGGCCTCTACCGACTCGTCGTGTGCGTCGTTCGTCCCCACGGAGCGCAACAGGTACTGGCACCCGGGCCTGGCGTGAACGGCGCAAAACGGCATTATAACTCCGCAGTGCAGCCGACCGACTCACCATTCTCATGAAAAGTGCCTACCGTGTGTGGCCGTTTAGGGTTCTGTAGCGAGCTTACGGAGAACCACGTCGCGCTTCTCGGCTCGCTAGCTGCAGTGTGGCCTCGGCCAAAACCTATGAGCAAGAACGGCCATGAAACGCTACAGCGGAGCGTCTCACGCACGCGGCGAATGTGAGTACTCCCAATTACCCAGTGCCGGAAAGAGTTGGCGGTTCACACACCTCCGCGGCCCCGCGTAGGCAGCTAGCTCCAATGACTAGGTCAACGACCGAGACACGGTCGATCGTTCATAAATGCACGCCCTGCAAGAAAAGAAACTGACTCGGAGTAAACAATGTTTACACCGAGACGAGGAGGGGCCCACGAACATTCGTTTTTCCTCCACCCCATGTCCGGGACAAGGTGTAAACAATGTTTACACCGAATCGAAACAACTGCACGCGAGTGCTCGGAGATAGGACACCTCTGCAATGGCAACGAGAAAACAACACGGCTGGGTCGGACGCGGACCCGTAGTCTCTGTGCGTCTGGAACCAGAACTAATCGACCGCCTCGACACGCTCGCTAAACGTACCGGCCGCAGCCGAGGCGCCTACCTACGCATGGCCCTATGGGCCGCGCTTCCCTCCCTCGAGCGCATGCATTGGGAACAAGTCGCCGCCGACTTCGAGGAACTTGCGATCAAAGACGCTTTCGATGAGATCACCCTCGGGCTCATGGAAGACGCACTCAAGAACGATCGGAAAGCCCGCCACGACAACCGCGGGAGCAGTTCCACTCCCTAAGCGCGTCACCGTGCGGCACGAAGCCACAGTCGCGCACCATTTCTTCGATTAAACAACCTTTGACATAGGCGATTCAGCCCATCTCTCCTATTGCAGGTACTTGTATAGTGTGGTTCGCCCGATCCCGAGCCGACGAGCCACCTCCGCCTTAGGTACACCATCCGCCACCCATTGCCGAGCCTGGGAAATCTGAGCATCGGTGAGCACCTTCGTCCGGCCTTTGTAGACTCTCCGCACTTTCGCCCGGGCGATACCCTCTGCCTGGCGCTCTTTAAAAATGGAGCGCTCAAACTCGGCGACACTGCCCATAAGGCCCAGCATCAGTTTGGCGATCGGGTCGGCCTTCGCTGAATTGCTCTGCCCCTCGCGCAGAAACCTCACCGAGACACCGTGCCCCACCAAATCTTCGACAATCGTGTGCAGGTCCACCAGTGAGCGGGCCAGGCGATCCATGCTCGTGACAATGAGCTGATCCCCTTTTCGCAGATACCTCAGCACCTCCTCCAACTGAGGACGGTGCCGCGTCGAACCGCTGATCTTCTCCTTGTAGATTTGCGACGCGCCCGCCGCACGGAGCCGATCAAGTTGCCGGTCCCGGTTCTGTTCTATGGAACTCACCCGGGCGTAGCCGACTTTTTACCCCACAACGACGTCCTGGTGTTCGTCAATCTATAAAGGTAATGACGGTTATGGTCCGTTAGCCGCATTTCAACCCTAGCGACTAGGGGCAGCATGTAATTCACGATTGCCCACTAACGGTGCACGCCCGGGGGCATGACGGTGCGAGATATCCAGCGCCACCTGTCATCCACCCTGGGGGTGGACGTGAGTCCGGATACGATCAGCACCATCACCGACTCCGTATTGGGTGAGGTGATGCTGTGGCGGAATCGGCAACTCGATGAGATCTACCCTGTGGTTGTTCTCGCCGCGCAACCGGTGAAGATCCGCGGCGCTAATCGGGTGGTCAATTAAGCCTGCTACATGGCGGTCGACATCAGATCAAAGGCTCACCTGAGGCTGTGGAAGCGACCTGGCCGAATTTGATGGTGCAGACCTGCATGGTGCACCTGATCCGAGCTGTCAATAGGTGGGTGTCTGGTCAGGAGCGTAAACCTGTCTCTCGCGCACCACGTCAGGTCTATACCGCCGCGAAAGAGGGCACCGCCGCAGCCGCGTCGGACGCTTTCGAAGCCTCTGAACTGGGGCAAAAGTACCTGCAATCGGTGAAGGTCTGGCGCGACGCGTGGGAGCGGTTCGTGCCGTTTCTGCACCTCCCGCCGGCTGCTCGTCGGCTGCTCTACATCACCAACGCGATTGAATCACTCGCTGCCGAACTGTGCAAGGCGACACGCAATCGTGGTCAATTCCCCACGGATGCTGCGGCGTTGGAGACGCTGTGGTTGACGGTCTGTACCTTCGAAGGCAAGCACGCCGCCCGACGTGCGAAGACAGCTAAACGTGTCGTCGACCGCAACGGGTCGTACACCAAGGCGAAAACCTCAGAGTAAAACAAGCCATCAACCAACTTGCAGTGGCCTACCCCAACCGATTCGCCGACCACTTGTAAACTGCGCCCCGCGCACACAAACGGACACTCTCGGCGAGAACCGCAACAATAGAATAAAACCCCGTCTCACCGTGTGAGCCGTCCTTGCGGAACGTTTCATCAAGGTACGCAACGGTGTCAGTGGCGGCGACACGCGCGATGAACTCGTTGTAGACCTCTGCCGCCGGATCACGGCGATACCGTATCGGTTGAGCCCTCACTGGTTCCTGGTTTCCTCCACGCAGCGTGTTGACTGTCCTACTCCGTCAAGTATCATGATCCGCGAGAGCAAGGGCGCCCGATCCGTGGAAGCATAAGCTGAAGCCTGAAAAGGAGCCTGGTTCATGTCTGATGGTCTTCAGTGACGCGGAGGCCAGGTGCTGCGGTCGGCATGGATTGCTTTAGAAAAGTCACCCCCACCGCGTTGTCGGTGGGTTTTCGCGTTTTTAACAGGCTCGTCTTCTTAGTCCTTCGCGGTCAAGCTCAGTGATGGCCTGTGTAGCGTCGTAATCATCGAGAAGCGCCGCGGTCGTGGCACGGGCCCGCTCGCGCAATTCCTCAGCAATTTCGACAGGCAGCTCACCGTCGTATGGGCGGTCATCGGTACCGTTGTCAAGGCGCTATTTGGGCTCCAAAGCTTTAAGCGCCTTGGTGGCCTGTGCTTGCGATTTGCGGCGAGGTTGCTCAATCTCGTGAAGATTGATCGGCCCGTATGAGGAGACGTAGGAGTCGTGCTGCTCGTTGAGGGTCTGGCGCAGGGCATGAATCTCCACAGTGGTGTTGCCATGGCAAGAGGGGAGCAACGCGGATGTAGTGTCACGCAAATCGATCAGGCTTACCCATTGAGCAGCGTACTTTTTGGCGGGAGCCACGGCGACCCACCGGGGCCGCTCGTCGCCATATTGCGGCGCTAGTCACTGGGAATACGTCAGCGAACCGTCGTTGTCGTATGAGTAGCGCACGGTCCCGGCGACGGGTTCCATGCTTTCGCGGGCAGAGGTGACGAGACCTGCCGTAGCGACGGCACCAGTCATAATGGCGTCCGCTATAAGCCCAAAGCCGTTGAAGACGGCATCAGCAGTATCGGCATTGACGACGGTACGCACTTGATCGGCTAGCGACGTAGCAAGGTTCGGAGTAATGGCAGTTTCGGGACCATATCGGCCGGTCTTCACCGTCAGTGCCAACAATCTGATCAGAGTAATTGGCGAAGAATTGGTTGATCCGTACTGTGCCGTCATCAGTGGTGAAACCGGTAGCCGTGAAAATTCTTCGGTGCGCGGTGTGGGTTCCTCTCCATCTTCTCGAACACAGAATACAAGGATGTCGGTAGCGACTTTTGTCCCCGCGTTCGCCGCAAACTCGCCATGATCGCCAGATGGCAAGCGTACCCCCGGGCTGAAGTCGGCGCGGTCAGTCAAAATCGCCCACGACCCAAATCCATCAGTGTTGTCTTTAGCTTCAGCCGTGCCAGTGCTTGTAATGACGGCGACAAATCCCCCTGGTTGGGTCAAGTCGATCGATTTGGCAATAACGTAGGTGTGGAGGATGAGCTTTAGGGGCTGGGTGTGGGAGCGTACGGGGCGCTATTGACGAAGGGGACGTTTCCAATCGTGGCTGTAGACGTGTTGTCAGCAAAGATAGGATCGACGAAGCTTTCAGCGCGGATCTGGGCTGCTGGGTTGAGGAGCGAAGCGATACGCGCCGTAGTCGGATCGAGTTCCACCCCCACGGCATGGGTCCCTGGCGGGGCTGTGGAAATGAATGTACCTTTGCCACAGCCCGGCTCTAGGACACTTCCCCTGGTATAACCGGCGGTACCCAAAGCGTCCCACATGGCGCGGGTGATCTCGTTGTCGGTAAAGAACGCACTAAAAACAGTGGACTCGGCCTGCCGGTAATCTTCGTCGGAAAGCACCTCACGCAGGTACTCACGCTCGGGACGTAGCGCTGGTTGCGGTTATCAAAGACGCCTGCCAGTGCTCCCCAGGATTGCCAGCCGTTGAGCGCCTCGCGCTGCTCGGCGGTCAGGTCGGCACCGGTGGCACCCTCGGGGAGACTGGTCAGAGTTAGAAGGGCACGCAGATTACGCCCGACCGGTGTGGTGGGATCTACTCGAAGTCCGGGATTCGCGTTTTCCAGTACCCGACTGCTTGGCGTATCTGCTGTTCGATCTCCTGGTACTCCGGGTGATTCGGGCTGGCCGGTAGGTCCTTGCCCAGGTACAGACGCCTCTCGAACAATTTCATTGCGATAGTCTGAAAACCCGCTGGTTCGTCCATCCACAAGTCCAGGACTGCGTCCTCGGCCTCCCGGCTGGCTTGAATCGATCCGAAGTCCTTCCACCATCCGTCGGGGTCCTGGAGTGCTTGTAGGTGAGGATTGTCCTCCTCTTCTTCCTCCTCCAGTTGTCGGGCCACGATCTCCTGGGTCATTGGCTCCAGGTACGCGCCCATCACTAAGTCCGTGGCCAGTTGTTTGGCTTGTTGGTTGATCGCGCCCCGCTGAGGTCCGTCCGGCCAATCCCCCGTTTTCTCGTGGTAGCTGTCCTCCGCTTGGCTGACTAGATCGTCGACCGTTTCCTCCCATTCGGTTACCATCTGCTGGTAGAGCGAGTCCACTTGCTCCGGGGTTGCGTTCGGGTCGTAGGCCGTCAATGTCGAGCGGACGTCCGCCTTGTGAATCATTGTTGAGTTCCTGTCCTAATAGGTCGAATAAATTGAGTTGGTTCTCGTCGGGAAATTTGCGGCGACGGTTCCTACTTGCCACGACTGCTTCCATCGTGTCCGGCGATAGCTGATTTTTGAATCAATCGTAGGCAACGGATAGGTGCGAGGTTTTCAAACGGGCTGCCCTACAGGCGACAGTCTATCTTTCCATGGCTGTAGATTTGGCTAGCCGTATCTACAGCGTAGCGCGGTCTTGGGTCTAAGTGGATACTAGATCGGTGATGATGTCGGTCATGGTGCGGTCTTCTGCGGCGCGCATACGCAGGCGTTGGTGAAGATTCGCATGCATCACGATTGTGAGCTTTCTCGTGTTCGCGGGGGTGCTGGCGCACTGAGCGATTATTTAGCGCTCGTGGGGCGAGAAATCACTAGGCAACGTTACCCTGCAGGATTCGACGTTCAACCGATTCGTACCCATGCGGGCTGCCCTGCGGCGTATGGCCGTACCAGTGCCGAGTTTCTTCGTGGCGGGGGATAGCGCCCCGGAAGCTCTGAATGTAGTCACCCTCAAGGGCTTCAATAAGGGCGGACGTCGATTTCGTGTTCAGAAGAATACTGGCGAGCAAAATGATGGCTTTATCCTTGCCCGCAATGTCAACGGTTTCCCACACACGCTCGATTTCGATGCCTGACGGCTAGACGGGAACGATCACGATATCGGCCGCTGAAATGGCCGCATCAATGATTCCTGGATCGCTGGGCGGACAGTCGACAATGGTGTAGTTAGTCGTTTCACGCAGATTCTTCATCGTTTGGATGTTTCTAAGAAGAACTGGGAAAGGCAGCGTCACCCCAACCTCAGCAGCCAGATGTGGCCATTTGGTTGCCGACCCCTGCGGGTCAAGGTCAACAACGGTGATGCTGTGGCCAGCTCGCTCGAAAGCCGTGGCTAGCAGCGTGGCCGTCGTGGTTTTGTCTGTTTCGCCTTTGAGGTTCGAAATTGCGATGGTGGTCGTCAGTTTTCCGTTTGGGCGATTACCTGTCTGAGTGCGGATACCTCTAAAGATAGACCGAATAGGGCTTCCAGCCCTACATGGTGCGGCAATACGGAAGTACGCGGATCTGGTAAGCCGTAAAGCTGTGCACCTGGCACGCCGGAAGTGCGGCACCACGAATAGCCGTAACACTGTAAATGCGTGAGCCTGAAAAGGGCCAGGTGCATTTAGTTTCCAGCGCTGCCTACCTGGGTATCCAAACCGTTGTGCGTCCTGGCTGCCGCGTCCCCTCCCTTTTCGCGCAGGACTTCTCATCGATGGTGCCGACTACCCAGGTGGCCGATAGTGCCGGCGATGTTTCAGACGATCTTCCGGCAACCCGGCGCCGAAAGCGTCCGCCTCTAAGGCCCGAGGCGTCGTCGAGATATGCTGGCAGTAGGTCACGCACGTGTACCTACGCCTGGTAAGCGGCGTGGATGAAGGTGTGCTCACTCCATCCCACCGAAAGGCCCGACCGGGATCTTGCCCGACCGTGGCATCTCCGCCGAGCAGCATGACGGGTGGATCTAGCCAAAAAATCTACATCTCACTGTCGAGCCTGGAGCAGACGAAGATGATGATGGCGGCCAAGGGCATCAAGGCCAGCACACCGGTACAGGCAACGAACCTGTCAGACTTCCCGCTCAATCGGAGGGACAGATACATCACTTTCCAGGCTTGGCCTAAAACAAAAAGCGTTGCCGTTTGGCTCAATGTCGGCAGCGAGCAGCGGCACCCCCACGGTGAAGATTGCCAAAGCCGCGTGGATTTTTTGGGAGCGGAATAATTTTCAGCGCGGTGTATTTTTGCGATATGTTCTTGCCTCTCTCCCCCTCGTTGTGATCGCGCTGAATGGGCTGCTCTAAGCCATTTTATGGCCGAGATCAAAGGTGTGGCTGGCTAGGCTAGAGGGTGCATAGTGGCGCGTAGTCTTGGCGCCCGCCCGCCATTGGTTGGGTGAGAAATGCGCAGGACCACCAGCCTCGGTTTTCCACCACGCTGCGTATCTGCGACCACTGCTGTGCAGAAAGGTTCGGGGTGCGTGAGAGCACGAATCCGGACAGGCGGTTTGGGGAGCCGACAACGGCGAGGGAGTAGTCGTTTGCAAGGTAGGTCACTCGGTAGTTCGTCGGACCGTTCGGATCTTGGAAGGGAACGCCTGGGAAGTTTACGCGCAGGGAGGCGTCGGAACGCACGGTGGCTGTACCTTCGATTTGCGAACGTCCGCCGTTTACCGAGCCGCACGAGTTCACCACGGAGATGGTCGTCGGGTTGATTACTGCGTATTCGGCGGTGGTGTCGCGCACGCACTGGAGCGTGTATGGCTGTGGCACTGCCGCCACCTGGTACCACGTGCCGGCGTAGCGGTTTAGGTCTACTGCTTTGCCGTCCTCGCGCAATTGACCTCCGGGGGTTGGGAAGTTGGGCGCGATGAGTTGGGAGGATCCGCCGGCGACTCGGCCGCCGTCGAAGATGTCTTGGGCGTCGGCGGTGGGAGCTGTGGTGATGCCGATGGCGAGGGTCGTCAAAAGGGCGAGGATGCGGCGCATGGTGGCGGGTCCTGTCTGGTCGGGGCCTTGCGGGGATCGCAGAAGCATGTGGTGACGAGTTTAGGTGGGCGCGGATACACAGATTAGCCATACGGGCTTACTCTGATGCGTCTCGTTGTTGTCTGTACGCTCGTATGCACACCGAATTCTAGGAGGTAATCTATGTTTACTCGCTCCCGAGATGATGTTCCTGCCGTCGAGTGGGGAGGTGGCACTAGCGAGCGCTTGATCACAGCGAAGGACAACATGGGCTTCGCCGTTGCTCATACTGTTGTGCGTGCTGGCACCGAGTCTCGCCTGCAGTACCGTAACCACCTCGAAGCTTGCTATTGCATTGGCGGCTCCGGCGAGGTTGAGGATACCGACGGCACCGTCTACCCGATCACGCCTGGCACCATTTACGTTCTTGATGAGCACGACCCGCATATTCTTCGCGGCGGCAAAGACGAGGATCTGATTCTGGTGAGTATCTTCAACCCGGCGATCACGGGCGAGGAAAAGCACACCCTCAGTGAGGACGGCTTCAGTTCGTATTAGTTCGACTCTGCATGAGGCGGGAAAGGGCTCCGGCAACCAGTCCGATGGGACAGCCGGGGCCTTTTGCTGATTGTCGTGGGGGGCAGGTTGTTTAGAGTAGGCCGTAGAGCGTGATTCCGCCGAGCGCTAAGGTGATGAGGAAAACCGCCCCGCCCAGGATGTTGGCAACCAGGCCGTTGGCGTGTTCGCCGAGGACGCGTTTGTTATTCATCGTGATTAGGAGGAAGAACGCGATGATTGGCAGGAGGAGGCCATTTGCTGCTTGGGCCAGGATGATGATTTCGATAGGGTTCGCTCCGGTGATGGCGATGATCGCACCGACGACAACTACCGTCAAAAAGATCGCACGGAACTTGGGGTCTTTGAGGTCGGAGGACCAGCCCAGCAAGCCGGTGATGGCGTAGGCGGCCCCCAGCGGGCCTGCGATTGCCGACGTCAACCCGGCCGCAAACAGGCCAATCGCCAGCGCCCACGGCGCGAACTGGCCGAGCGTGGGACGCAGCGGTTCAGCCAGATCAGCCGCCGATTCCGCTTCGAGGCCCTGGGTGAACATGACCGCCGCGGCGGTGGACAAGATGGCCAAGGTGATCAGGCCGCCGACGGTGATCGAGACTGCGTTGTCCACACGGCCTTTCTTCAGCGCTAGATCTGGTTCTTCGTCTCCCCATTTTTCGCGCACCAAGTTGGAGTGCAGGAAAATGTTGTAAGGCACCACGGTGGTGCCGATGAGCGCGATCGCTTTGAGTGCTGCCCCGTCAGGGATGGAGGGCATGAAGGTGCCGCGCAGCAGTTCAGCGAAGTCAGGCTTCACTGCCACGACTGTCACGAGGAAGACTGCAGCAAGTAGCATCACCAGCACGGTCATGACTTTTTCTAGAACTTTGTAGCTGCCGCTGAGCAGCAGCAAAATGATCACCGCCGCGATTATGCCTGCGAGTGCTGGCACGGGCAGGCCCGTCACCGCGCTGAGGGCGAGGGCGGTTCCGGTGGTGTCGCCACCGGCGTAGGCGGCACCACCTATGCCGATGGCTGCGATGACCAGGGCGGTCATGGCTACTTTGGCAACCGGGTTCTCGAAGGTTTTGCGCAACGCCTCGCCCGTGCTCAACCGAGCTGTCAGTCCTAGCCTCACCGACATCTCCTGCAAGATGATCGTTGCGACGATGGAAAACACCACAGCCCACGTCAGTGCGAAGCCGAAGCTTGCGCCTGTTGCCGTGGCGGTGGTGACAGTGCCGGGGCCGATAAATGAGGCGCTGATCAGCAGCCCGGGCCCGATCCAGCCGGATTTCCGCGGTCCTTGCCCTGCCGTTTCAGATGTGTTCTTAGGCATTGAATACCTCCCTTGTGGTTGAGGTCACATTAGGGTTATCGTAGGGCAACGCTGGTTGTTGGCGGCCTGCAGGGTCATAGTTTGCTAGAGAACCGTGTCCCTGCCGCAGAGCCCTTGGCGCTCCATCTTTGTCCGCAACTGTTCCACGATGGGGGCGAAGGTAGCACCGAGGCTCATGCCGCCGATGACGTGGCGCTCTAGGGTGAAGTCCTCGTCCGCCAGGTTAGAAAAGGAGGCGGCGGCCATCAGGAGTGCCTGCAGGGCGGATAAGGTGTGGGAGGGTATGGTCGGCATGACGGCGCTTCTCGCGGCGCTTCTTCCCTGATGGATCTTGGGCGATCAACCTCGGGGATGGTGTGGCGAAGATGAGCCAAAAAACTATCGGTATCCTGACGTTGATAGGTGGTTTTTGCGGACGTGACGGTGCGGGGTCGATGACGTCGTTGCTGGAACTGTTGGCGCCGCCGGCTGGTTTCTGCACTCTTTGAGACTGAAGAAAGGTACTGAGGCTTAAAAAGATGGCACATGTTGGCAAGGCGATAGCCGAGTCGCTTGAAGCGCACGGAGTGTCCCGCACCTTTATCATCCCAGGTGAGAGTTTCCTTCCTGTGTTGGACGGGATTTACGATTCGTCCATCCATATTGTTGTTTGCCGTCAGGAAGGCGGCGCTGGTTACATGGCGGAGGCTCACGCTAAGGCAACGGGTGAGCCTGGGGTGGTTATGGTCACGCGGGGCCCGGGCGCGGCCAACGCCTTTGTGGCGGTGCACACGGCGTGGCAAGACGCGACTCCGCTTGTGCTGTTTATCGGCTTGATCCCCCTTAAGGATCGTGACCGGGAGTCTTTCCAGGAGTTTGACCCGAAGGCGTGGTTCGGTACCCAAGCGAAGCAGGTTTTTGTCATTGATGACCCGGCCTCGGCCTCGCGCGTTGTTGCTGATGCTTTCTTCTTGGCTCGTTCAGGTCGGCCGGGCCCGGTGATTGTTGGGTTGCCGGAGGATATCCTTTATAAGGAGTTTTCGGGGATTTCCTACCCGCCTGTGCCGGTGTCGGAGGGTGCGGTTTCGGCTGCTCAGCTTGCGCGAGTGCGGGAGAGGCTGGCTGCGGCGAAGCGCCCCGTTATTTTTGCGGGCGGTCCGGGTTGGGATGCGCAGGCCAGTGAGGCGCTGGCAGCGTTTGCTACGAAGAACCGTATTCCGGTGGTGCATAATTTCCGCACGAGTGATCGTATTCCGTATAGTTCGCCGGCGAATGCGGGGTGGTTGGGTGTTGGCCGCAGCGATGCGACCGCTGAGCTTGTCGATAATGCTGATGTGGTCATTCAGTTGGGCAATTTGCTTACCGACGCCCCTTCCGACGGTTTCACTCTCCGGCAGGGAACCGACCAGGTCAACATTGCTGTGACTATGGATACTGAGTTGCGTGGCAAGTCGGGCGTGATTACGGAGCATATTGTGGCCACTCCGAGGCAGTTCATCGCGGAGTTGACAAGCTCGGGGGATCTTGAGGGTGCGAACGCGCGCCAGGAGTTTTTTGACCGCGCTCATGTCGAGCACTTGGACTACGGGGAGGTGATTGGGAAGCCGTGGCGTCCGACTCCGGAAAATACCGTCCACCTTGAGGAGGTATTTGCCCAGTTGCATAAGCAGGTGGGCGAGGATGGGGTGTTTACCTATGGTGCTGGCAACCACTGCATGTGGGTGCAGCGTTATGTGCGTACGGAGCGCTACCCCTCCTTGTTGGGTGTTGGTAATGGTTCGATGGGCTACAGCATTCCGGCGGCGACGGCCGCCGCGTTGGAGTTTCCGGATCGCACCGTGGTCACTATCGCCGGCGACGGCGAATACTTGATGAATGGGCAGGAGTTGGCCACCGCGGTGCAGGAGGGCGTGGCTTTCCTTGTTGTTACGGTGTCTAACGGGCAGTACGCCACCATTAGGGACCATCAGGAAAGTCACTTCCCTGGCCGCATTAGCGGCACTCAGATGGACAATCCGGACTTCGCTGAGGTGGCGAGGAGCTTCGGTGCCTACGGTGAGCTTGTCACCGAGGATTCCCAGGTTGCAGGTGCGATCGAGCGGGCTCTGCGGGTTGTTCGAAAGGACAAGGTTCCGGCGTTGGTCAACGTGATCATTGACCAAGACCTCAGCGCCCCGAGCTAGCAGTAGCCAGCTCTCCTAAAGGGGGGTGCGCAGCACTCGGGCGCTCGCGGCGAAGAAAGCTCGCGCGTCGTACTTGGGTGATTCGACGAGGGACGTCCCGGATCCTGGTGCGATTGTGGTGACGGGGCTGCTTGGCGGTGAGGACAAGGTGGATGACTTCCGCTAGGGGCGCGGCGAAAAAGCCACCCATTACACTGTTTAAGCATGACTCACGCGACCGAGGGGCCGGCCTTCCGCTACACCGCGGCAATCGCTGGCGAGATCGAAAAGAAGTGGCAGCGCTACTGGGTGGACAACGGCACCTTCAACGCGCCGAACCCAGTGGGAGAGCTCGCGACGAGCGAGACGCTTCCCGCGGACAAGCTCAATGTCCAGGACATGTTCCCCTACCCCTCGGGCGCGGGCCTTCACGTCGGCCACCCGCTGGGCTATATCGCCACTGATGTCTACGCCCGCTATAACCGCATGTTGGGCAAAAATGTGCTGCACACCCTCGGCTATGATGCCTTCGGCCTGCCCGCCGAGCAGTACGCGATCCAGACCGGAACCCACCCGCGCACGACAACTGAGGCAAACATTGCCAACATGACCCGTCAGCTTGACGCGCTGGGTTTGGGCCATGACCGGCGCCGTGCGGTGGCCACCACCGACCCGGAGTTCTACCGCTGGACACAGTGGATTTTCCTGCAGATCTACAACGCCTGGTTCGACGCTGATTTAAACAAGGCCCGCCCGATCGAGGATTTGGTGCGCGAGTTGATGACCGGGGCGCGACTGACTAAGGACGGGCGCACCTTCTCGTCGTTAAGCACCCCGGAAAAACACAAGGCGATAGATGAGTTTCGCTTGGTGTATCTATCGGAGTCGATGGTGAACTGGTGTCCGGGGTTGGGCACGGTGCTGGCCAACGAGGAAGTCACAGCCGATGGCCGCTCGGAGCGCGGCAACTTCCCGGTCTTTCGTAAGCGTCTGCGCCAGTGGATGATGCGTATCACCGCGTATTCGGACAGGCTTCTCGACGACCTCGACCTGCTCGACTGGCCCGAGAAGGTCAAGTCCATGCAGCGCAATTGGATTGGTCGCTCCCGCGGCGCCGAAGTCTCTTTCGCCTCCGCCGCAGGTCCGATCACGGTATTTACCACCCGGCCGGACACCCTTTTCGGCGCCTCCTACGTGGTGCTCGCACCGGAGCACGAGCTCGTCGGCGCCCTGACGGCGGATGCTTATCCGGAGGATGTGGATAAGCGGTGGACTTTCGGCGCTGATAACCCGCATGAAGCCGTGGCCGCCTACAAGCGCGTGATCGCCGCGAAGTCCGACGTGGAGCGCCAGGAGAACAAGGAAAAGACCGGTGTCTTTCTCGGCTCCTACGCGACGAACCCGGTCAGTGGCGAAGAAGTTCCGATTTTCATCGCGGACTATGTGCTTACCGGCTACGGCACCGGGGCGATCATGGCCGTGCCGGGCCACGACGAGCGCGACTTTGAGTTTGCCACCGTGTTTGGCCTGCCCATTGTGGCTGTGCTTGAGGGCGGCGACGTTTCCGAGGCCGCATTTGCCGGCGATGGGACGCACATCAACTCCGCCAACGGCGAAGGGCTGGACATCAACGGCCTGGGCACTGAGGAAGCGATCGCGGCCACCATTGCCTGGCTGGAGGACAAGCAGGCTGGGCAGGAGAAGATTCAGTACAAGCTGCGGGACTGGCTGTTTGCTCGCCAGCGTTATTGGGGCGAGCCTTTCCCCATTGTCTACGACGAAAACGGCCAGGCCCACGGCCTGCCGGAGGAGTTGCTGCCGGTTGAGCTGCCGGAGGTTGAGGACTACAAGCCGGTGTCTTTCGACCCTGATGACGCGGACTCTGAGCCCTCCCCGCCGCTGGCGAAGGCCACCGACTGGGTTGAGGTGGAGCTGGATCTGGGAGAGGGCACCAAGACCTATTACCGTGACACGAACGTGATGCCGCAGTGGGCAGGTTCTTCCTGGTATCAGCTGCGCTATATTGACCCGACGAACAGCGAGGAGTTCTGCAACATCGACAACGAGCGCTACTGGTCGGGTCCGCAGGACGGAAACGACCCGGGCGGCGTGGACCTCTACGTCGGTGGTGTGGAGCACGCGGTGCTGCACCTGCTCTACGCGCGGTTTTGGCACAAGGTGCTTTTCGATCTCGGTTTCGTCACCTCGCGCGAGCCCTACCGTCACCTGTTTAACCAGGGCTACATTCAGGCCTGGGCTTACACGGATTCGCGTGGTGTTTACGTCCCGGCCGCGGAGGTGGAGGAAAAGGACGGCGAGTTCTTCTATCAGGGCGAAAAGGTCCACCGGGAGTACGGCAAGATGGGCAAGTCCCTGAAGAACTCGGTCTCCCCAGATGAGGTTGTTGAGGAGTTCGGCGCGGACACCCTGCGCGTCTACGAGATGGCGATGGGCCCGCTGGACACGTCGCGCGCCTGGGCGACGAAGGATGTGGTGGGTGCGCACCGGTTCCTGCAGCGCTTGTGGCGTCTGGTCGTTGATGAGGAAACGGGCCAGACGCACGTTGGGGGCGGGGAGTTAAGTGATAACGACGCGAAGCAGCTACACCGCACGATCGCGGGTGTGCGTGAGGATTACGCGAACCTGCGCGATAACACGGTGGTGGCAAAACTCATCGAGTACGTCAACTACCTGACCAAGACCTACCCGCAGACCGCGCCGCGCGCGGCGGTCGAGCCGCTGGTGCAGATGGTTTCCCCGCTCGCCCCGCACATCGCGGAGGAGCTGTGGGAAAAGCTCGGTCACGATTTAACGCTGACGTTCGAGCCTTTCCCCACCTTCGATGAGGCGTTGCTTGTCGACGACACCGTGGAGCTCCCCGTCCAGATCAACGGCAAAGTCCGGGCGCGCCTTGACGTGCCGACGGACGCGGGCAAGGAGGACGTCGAAAAGCTAGTCCTTGCCGACGCCCGCGTCACCGAGTTAACTGAAGGCAAAAACGTGGTCAAGGTCATCGTCGTACCTGGTCGTATGGTCAATCTTGTGCTGAAGTAGATAAGGCTTTCTGCCGCATCCACTGCTTAACCCGACTCGGGTTGGGCGCGGGTGGGCGCCTTGCTAGCATGAGTCTGTCCAAATTTTCATTAATAGTATTGAAGGTGAGAGATGACGACCCCCAAAGACGGCGGCACCGGTTACCCCGATGACGGTGAGTACTTCAGCCAAAATTACTCCCCACAGCCGCAGGGCTTTTCCTCTTACGGTGGAGATGAGTATGCGCAAGAGGCAGGCTTGTACGACGTTAACGCGTCCCAGCACGGGGCGCTGCGCTACCACGGAACAACGCTTGTCGACGGCACCTACGGCGACGGCCACGATCCGCACCCACTGAACGACCCTGCATCCAACGGTTGGACGCACCGCCGCGGCACCGGCAAGCTTGATGTCATGGCCGCGTGGTCTTTCGGCTTCAAGGCTGTTTTCGCTAACCCCATGGTGTGGCTTCTGACCGGTCTGGCGATCCTGCTGATTTCTGGCGTGTCGGGCTTATTGCCCCTGGCAGGCCTTGTCTCGTTGTTCCTCTACCCGCTGCTGTGCTCGATGGCTCTTATGGGCACCTTGGCTAAGAGGTTCGAATTCGGGCAGGTCAGCGCGCCGCGCTACGGTGCAACACTGGGGACGATTGTGGTGCTGGCTGTTTTGGCCCTCATCGTCTCCGTCATCTTGCTCTTGCTCTTGCTGACGCTTCCCTTCGTGGCTGAGCCTTTGAGGGATGTTACTGCGATGAACACAGACCCTGAGGACATCGAGACACTCCTGCCGATTTTCGGAGCCGCATTTAAGGTCCTCGGGGTTGTCACCCTGGTAATGCTTTTGATCAGCCCCTTCCTGTACTTGTCGCCTTTCTTCGCGGCTGACAATGCCGCTGGCGTGGGCGGGGCCCTGAAGATGGGCTTTGCCGCCGCGGTCCGCAACTACCCGCAGTTGCTGCTGTTTACCGTCATCAGCTTTGTGGTCACGTTGTTGGGCACGTTGGCCCTGGTTGCCGGTCTGATCGTGGCCACGCCGGTGTGCATCCTCGCGTCGGCGCACGCCTACCGTCAGATTTCCGGCGGCCCGGTCCCCTCCGAGGACTAAAGCTCAACCACGCTCCGGCCGTGACCGGAGCCGTTGAGAAGCTGCCGACCAACCTCCACGACACCGTCTAGCGCAACCGTGCGCACGGAGTCGTGGAGTTTTCCTGTGTCGAGGGACTGCGCCAAAAGCTGCCACGCCTCATCGCGCAGCGCGTGCGGGGTGGTCACAGAGTTAGTGCCCACTAGCTGCACACCACGCAGTATGAACGGCAGCACGCTGGCGGGCAGGTCGTTGCCTGCGGCGCGTCCGCAGGCGGCGGCGGGCGCCCCCCACTGCAAACGTGACAGCGCGTTGGCCAAAGGAACCGACCCCAGTGTGTCGACTAAACCCGCGTACGTTTCATCTTGCAAAGGTTCGCCTGGCTTGGAAAAGTCGGCCCGGTCGACAACCTCTGTGGCACCCAAAGAGCGCAGCCACTGCCCGTGTTCTTCCACGCGCCCGGTGACAGCGTGCACTTCGAAGCCGCGGCGGGTGAGAAGCTGCACCGCGATCGAACCCACCCCACCGGTCGCGCCGGTGACCAGGATGGGGCCACGTTCGTGGGTTTCCAAAACATCCAACGGGTACAAGGCCCGCTCCACACCGGCGACGCACAGCGCGGCGGTGTAGCCGGCGGTGCCGAGCGCGGCGGCCGTGGGGGCGTCGAAAAGCGGCGGCACAACCGTGACCCACTTCGCGTCGATACGCATTCTTGGCGTGTAGCCCCCGTGGCGGCTCTCGCCGATTCCGAAGCCGTTGACCGTGACCAACGTGCCTTCCTGCAAGGAAGGCGATTCGACTACGGTGCCGACCGCATCAATACCGGGCACCAACGGCAACGAGCGTAAAACACCGCGGTTGCCCAGCGCCATCGCGTCTTTGTAATTGACGCTAGAATGGCTCAGCTCAATGAGCGTGTCGCCCTGCCCGGCGTGCTCCTGCGTGGTTCGGACAAGTTCAGGCCCGTTTTCAGTGACAATCAGAGTTGGGTGATCCATACTTTCAGGCTACGCGGAAGGCGGCTTGCAGCGCCCAGTCAGCTTCTTCGCCTAGGTTCGTTGCAATGCGGGAAAAACTTAGTACGGCAACGGCAGCAGCGTGGGTGGTGGTCCTCGCCGCCGTTTTGTGCGCCACGGTTGGCAAAGCGCACATTGACGGCGGACCGCTGTGGGATGCTGCTGTCCACGCCCGCCGCGAGGTGCGTCTCGCGCCCCTTTTGGAGTTCCGCGAGCTCAGCACCGTCTGGTACGGCCCGTGGGTGAACCTTCTCGGCAACATCGCCCTGTTTTACCCCGTGGGCTTTCTTGCTTATCGACGCCCCCTCACAACCGGTTTTCTTCTCAGCCTCGCCATCGAAACCACCCAATTTGCCACCTATTCTGGCTACTCAGACATCGACGATTTGATCTTTAACACCCTCGGCGCGGGCCTCGGCGGGTGGGCGGCAAATCGTGTGGGCGACAGGGCACGCACTATCGTGCTGGCCCTGCTTGTGGTGGGCTGTGCGGCCATCGTCGGGATCTTCGCGGCGCTGGCGGTGTGGCAACGCTTGTGAAACCGGCCGTTAAAGTGTGGGGTATGGACGAAAGAGGCAGATTCACCCGCGCGGTGTTTCCAGACGGCCAGGAGCCAGACCCACGCTTTACCTTGGCAAATGAGCGAACTTTCCTGGCGTGGACGCGCACCTCGCTGGCTTTTCTCGCCGGCGGCATCGCCTTGGAAGCCTTGGCGGTGCCGGGAATCAAACCGGAGCTGCGCACCGCCGCGGCGGCTTTGGTTGTGTTGTTGTCCATGGCGATCTCGGTGGGTTCTGCGGTGCGCTGGGTGAGGGTTGAGCGGGCCATGCGCCACGAACGGCCGCTGCCCGCCCCGGCGATCGCGCCGCTGTTGGGCGCAGGCATCTTCATCGCCTCGGTCGTGGTGTTTGTGGGGTTGATGTAGGTGCGCCCGATCCCCGTGGCGGATGCTGGTTTGCAGCCGGAGCGCACAGCTTTGGCCTGGACGCGCACAGCCCTAGCCATGATTATTGCCTCCATGACGCTGATGCGCTGGTCGGTTGATTACCCGGAGACGGTGATGGTGGCCATCGTGGCGCTGCTGGTGCTGGGGTTGGGAATAATTGGCGTTAACCGGTCCACGTATCGTCGGCAAGCGAACGCTTTGAGCCGCAGCGAAGCCCAGCCGAACACCGCCACGGTGGCGCTGAGCACCCTGATGATGCTGCTGCTGGGCAGCATCGGGCTTTACTTAATTCTCTAAGTCACCCGGGCCGACCAGATGGGCAAGCGCCGACATGAACTCTTCCCCGGCAGGCGTCATCGCGTCCGTGCCATCCGCTTCGAAGGACATCACCCCCAGCGCACGCAACAGCGCCAAGGCAGCGTGCGGATCCCGCGGAGTCATGGGCACAACCTCCCCGAACGGCTCAATGAAATACCTTGCGCAAATCCACCTGATGGTTCGCGGCCACTCCTCTCCGAGGACAGCCTCGAATCCGCGGTGAATCTGCGGCAGAAGCACCGATAAATTGTCCGGTTGCGTGAGCATCTTCTCGCCTGCCGGGGTAATAACCAACCACCCCTGGTCTTCTTCTAGAAGGCCCGCCTGCGTCAACGCCCGACGGATGGATGCGATTTCCGGGAAGGAGCTTTCGCGCGGGCGTTCTCCGACCCACATACGCCCCAGTTTGCTAGCTACCTGCCCCACACTGCGGGTGGGCAACGCCCCAGTGGAGGTCAGTTTGATTCTTTTGCGGGGCTGTGACCAGACCTCCTCCAAGACGGAGGCCAGCGCCTCGTAAACCGAGTGGGAGTTAGCGGCGTATTCATCGTGGGTTCCCAACGCTTTTTCGAAGAACTCCGCCATCGCCGCGATCAAAGTCGGGTTGCGCTCCGGGTTCGGGTCCATGGTTAAAATTTCGCGCAAATCGGGCCGCGACGCCAAGTATTCCTCGAAATCCACGGCGAGGTGCGGGGCGTTCGCACTGTCCTCGACGGCTTCGGCGATACCACCCACGAACATGTCCTCGGCGATGAAGCTGATCCGTTCACTTACCGTTACCTGGTCCGCCTGGGTCAGCCGCTGCAGCAGCCGCTCCGGGCTCATCACCGGCAAAAAGCTCAACAGCAAGGGCGCGACTTCCATGTCGGGGTCGAGGCCGGCTGTGAGGCGGCGCGCTTCGGCATGGAAGCGGCTCATCATAGCGGGGCCGTTGCAGGCTTCGACGACGTCGGGACCGAGGGCGTCGATAAGCACGGGCGTCGGCCCGTCGAGGTGTGAGCGCCCCAGGACCTCGACGTGGATATTCCAGTTCGCGGCGGGATCGTAGACGTAGGTGATTTCGTCGATCTGTGAAATTTTCACCTCAGCTTCCGCGCGTTCCCCGGCGGTGGGGGTGGCGGAGAGGACCTCGCGGGACCCGCCGCGGCGCGCCGGGCCCATGTAGAGGTGGCTCGCCGCCCCGGAAAAACCGAAGGCAGCGTCGATGACGTGGGATAAATCGGCGAGGTTCATCGAGTCGTCAACATTGACCAGTCGGGACATCAGCGGCTGCGACTTTTCGACGGTCACCAGAAGCGAAACGATCATACCTGCGACTCTATCGGCTACTGGCCGTCTTGGCTCGGCCGAGCGACCGGCGGCGGATTATCGCGCGGTTTGATGGAGGCGTTCGGCAACGCCGGCGCCGGCAACCAACTCAACCCGTCAGAGTTCTTGTTCGGCCCGCCGTGGCCGACGTAGCCCTCCACCACACCGAAGCGCTCCGAACGTTCCTGCCACTGCTGCCTGAACTGCTCAATTTCCGCATAGTCGCGGGCCACGAAGTTCCACCACATGAGGATTTCCTCGCCGAAAGGTTGCCCACCGAGCAACACGGCAAGCACCTCACGGTCCGAGGTGTTGCGCACCGTCAACGTTTTTTCGCCCACACCCGTGTAAGCGATGGCCCCGGAAGGCACGTCGATGCCTTCGAGTTGGATCCCTTCGTCGTCGACAAGCAAGCCGTGTTCAAACTCAGGATTGACCGCGACGACGAACTCCTGGCCCGGCGCGACCTTCAGCTCAGCCCCCAAAAGTGGGGTGTAGGTAGACACGGGGCTTGACTGGCCGAAAAGCTCGCCGATGAACACGCGGGCTTCGCCAGCGCTTCGCGACGCGTCCAAACCCGTCAACGCGAAAGGCTCCGGCTCATAGTGTTCGAAAGCGCGGGGGGCGGTCTCGCGGGCCGAGGAGGGCAGCGCCACCCACAGTTGCACACCGTGCAAAATCCTTGTCTCTTTGGTGGACGTCTCCGAGTGGCAGATGCCTGCCCCTGAGGTCATGAGATTGACCTCGCCGGGGCGCACCAAGCCGCGGTTTCCGCCAGAGTCGACGTGTTGGATTTCACCCTCGAACAGCCAAGATACGGTTTGCAAACCGGTGTGCGGGTGCGGCGCAACATCCATCCCGCCCGTGGCGGCGACGAAGTCCGGGCCGTAGTGGTCCGCGAAGCACCACGCCCCAATCATGGAGCGCTTGCGTTGCGGCAGCGTGCGGCGCACCGTCATCGCGCGCGGCCCACCGAGGGGCACATCCCGAGACGTTATGATCTCCACCTTCGCGCCGGGGCAGGATTGATCCGGTTGGGCCTGTCCGCCGTCCTCCAGGAGATACTCTGCTGGACTGGATTCCACATTGCTCATAAGACCCTAGACTACATCTTGCATAGGGCTGTTGACATGACTACGAATGAAGCAGTGAAGAACTTAAGCACTGGCCTGCTCGCAGCGCTCGCGTTGATGACCGCTGCTGGTCCGCTAGGCATCGACATGTATCTGCCTGGCTTGCCAACGCTCGCCGAGGACCTCAATACCACGGCCGCCATGACCCAGTTCACCATCACCGGGTTCATGGTGGGCATGGCGGTGGGCAACCTTTTGCTCGGAGCCATCTCGGACTCAACCGGCCGCAAAAGACCGATAGTCACCGCCTCGGCGGTCTTTTTTGTTGCCTCCGTACTGTGCGCGATCGCGCCCTCGATAGAGTTCCTCATCGCCGCACGCATGCTCCAAGGACTAGCCGGAGGAACCGCGATGGTTGTCGCCCGCGCGATAATCCCCGACATCGCCCACGGCAACGAAGCAGCCAAAGCCTTCTCCGTCATGATGGCGATTACCGGCTTCGCCCCCGCCATCGCCCCCGTCGTGGGAAGTTTGTTGCTGCCCACCTTCGGCTGGCGCGGCGTGTTCTGGTTGCTCGCCATCATCAACCTGCTCCAAGTGCTGGTCGGTGTGTTGTGGATCAAGGAAACCCTGCCGGTTGCCAACCGTTCCGCAGGGGCGGTGCGGAATCTGTTTCCCCGCATTTGGCTCTGCCTGAAGCGACCCGAGTTCGTCGGCTACATGTTGGCTTCCGGTATGGGCTTCGGCGCCCTCTTTAGCTACATTTCGGGCTCCCCACTGGTGCTGCAGTCGCAGCTCGGTGTCTCCCCCGCCCTCTACGGCGTGATCTTCGGGTCTATGGCGCTGCTGCTGCCTGTCTCAAACATGCTCAATATCCGCGCCGTCAACCGTTTTTCCCCCCACACCTTGTTGCGTGTAGCCCTTGCGGCAGACCTTCTCGCGGGTGCCGCCCTGCTGGTGCTCTCGCGCTTCCACCCGCCACTCGTCTTGGTCATTCCCTTCCTGGCGGTCTTTTCCCTCATGGCCGGGCTCATTATGCCCAACGCCACCGCTCTAGGTGTGGAAACCGTCCGCGACATAGGCTCCGGCGCCGGCAACGGGGCGATGGGCTTTTTCCAGTTCATCGTGGCGGGCACAGCCGCCCCCCTGGTCGCCCTCGGCTCTAACCATTTGCTCACCCTCGGGCTGTGCGTCGTGGCGTGGGCGACAGCGGCACTGCTGGCACTGAGGTTGCTCAGCGCTAAATCAGCCCGGTAGCTCATCGCCTGCGCCCGGGTAGGAAACTTGGGCGCCGCGCCGGGTGGCGGCAAAGGCCCCGACGCGGGAGGCGAAACGAGCAGCCGCAACCAGCTCATCACCGAAAGCGAGACGGGCGACGAGCGCACCGACGAAAGCATCGCCTGCCCCCGTAGAATCCACCGTCTGCACCTTGACGGGTTCGATGGCCACCACCCCGGCCTCGTCGGCGACGACAGCACCTCGTGCGCCGCGGGTGACCACAGCGGAGGTGAAACCCAAACTAACCAGCGCCGCCGCCATGTCCTCCTCAGTCTCGCCCGGGGTGGCTTCGAACATTTCCAGCACTGCCCGGGCCTCGTGCTCGTTGACCACCAGCGGGTCGGCGGCCAGCAAAGCGTCGTGGTTGACAGGCACCACCGGCGCGAGGTTGACCACCACCCGCCCAGTTGCCGCGGCCACCGCGGCGCGAAAGCCCGAGGCGGGGATCTCGCCTTGCACAAGGACAATGTCCGCCGCGGCGATGGCCGCCGCGTTTTCACCCACGCGAACATCGTCGATGGCGGCATTGGCCCCAGGCACCACAATGATGGTGTTTTCCCCATCATCGGACACCGTGATCACAGCTAGGCCAGTCGCGCCTTTTTCCACCGCCACCGCAGCAAGATCCACCCCACAGCAGCGCAAGTGTTCGAGTGCGGCATCGGCATACGTGTCATCGCCGACAGCGCCGATCATGCGCACATCGGCGCCCAGTAAAGCGGCGGCGACGGCCTGATTCGCTCCCTTGCCGCCGGCGGACACCCCACCAGCGCGGCCGATGAGCGTTTCCCCGGGGATCGGGTGGCGTCCCACTAAAACAAACAGGTCCGCGTTGATAGATCCAACCACGGTAATGGATTGCATGTCAGATAATCTTTCTCTCCCGCGCCTTGTCCACCGCCGCGGTGCGGTTGTCCACACCCAGCTTGGAGTAGACGTGGATCAAATGGGTTTTCACCGTCGCCTCCGAGATGAATAAACGGTTGGCGATCTCCCGGTTCGACGCCCCCGTCTGCAGCGCCTGCAGGATCTCAATTTCGCGGGAGGACAACGCTTCCTCAGGGCGCATCACGCGCTCAGCCAACACACCCGCAACCTGGGCAGACAGTACCCTTTTGCCTTGGGCGGCGGAGAGGACGGCGTCATGTAGTTCGCTTTCGGGCGCGTCTTTGAGCAGGTAGCCCAACGCGCCGGCCTCCACGGCGGCGACAACATCGGCCTGCGTGTCGTAGGTGGTAAGGATGAGCACCGGTGGCCCACCGGCCTGACTCAAGCGCGCAGTCAGGGCGATACCGTCCGCGCCGGGCATCTGAATGTCGCTGACCACAACGTCTACATCTTCAGGCACCTCGACATCGCCGGAAGCGCCTTCAGCTACGACTTCAATGTCACCGAAGGAATCCAACACGGCGCGCAGACCGGCGCGCACGACCGGGTGGTCGTCGATAAGCATCACGCGAATCATTCAGCGCTCCTTGAGAGGAATCAACGTCTCCCAGCATATCCATCAGGCTGGTGATTGCTAAGCGGCAAAGATGCCGAAGTGAGCCCACAAAGCCGTCACCCAAGGTTTTCGGGTGCAACAACTAGCGCTCCATGAGCGGGATCGTCGCGGCGAGCACATTGCCTTCCACTGTCAGTTCGCCGCCCGCTTCCTCGACACGTGCGCGCAGGCCCTTAAGGCCGAAACCTTCAGGCCCGGTAATGCCACGCCCGTTGTCAAAAATGTCGACGGTGACTACCTCGCCAAGCTTATCTACCGTGACCACAGCCTCGGTGGCGCCCGCGTGCTGCACCACGTTGCTCAAACCTTCGCGCACGACGCGCTCGCTTATCGACGCCACCGGCTCCCCCACCTCCACCACACTAACGCGCACCCGCAGCGGCGCCCCAAGGGCACGCTGGCGCTCCTCCGCCGCCCGAGCCAACCTCTCAACACGCTGCGGTAGCGGCTCGCGGGGCCCCGCGTTGACGGCGACGAAGCGACGCGCCTCCGCCAAATTGTCAGCGGCGACTTGGCGGATAGTATCGAGGGTCCGCCGCGCAGCATCATCCGTAATCTGCTTGTCCAGCGCGCGGCCAAGCAACACGATAGAGCTCAACCCTTGGGCCATCGTGTCGTGTACCTCGCGCGACAGCCGCGCCCGCTCCTGGTTTACCCCCGCTTCATGCTCCGCAGCGGCAAGTTCGAGCTGTGCGGCCTGGAGCTGGTGGGCAACCTGCTTGTAGTGCTCAGCTTCGCCGCGCAACGCCTTGTACGACAGGACGATGAACACCGCCAGAATCGTGCCGATGCTCGGCCCGATCACCCCCGCCGTCGAGCTCAGCGGGAAGGTAATGGAGGCTGTGAAAGCCAAAATCGCCACCGAAACAAGCACACCGGGCACGAGAGGCAACAGGTAAATCGACACGATGACCAGGGGAAACTCCAGCCAGACGAAAGCCGGCGAAGCCACAGCCAGCGACACCCACAGCGCGCACACAACCGCCAGCCACAACCAGGCAGCGGCCCTGGTGTACGGACGGTTCTCGTTGTGCCACACCGTGCCCGCCAGGTACACCGCCGAAAAGACACCGGCGACGACGATCAACCACGGGGTGGTCCACGCCGAGTACAGACCCACCACAAGCAGAACCGCGACGAGCACGTGCAAACTGACCCGAAGGAAAATGAGGATGCGGCTGGTGTGTGTCATGGGTTCTACGGTAGTGCCCGCACAGTACACGGCTTCGTGGGAGCTTTCACCACCCCCGAATCAACCGAACGGTTGATCCGAACTTCAACCGCCCGCCCGATGCCTCAAACCCCAGTTCAGGGCCACAATTGAGGCATGTTCGTAGGAATCAGAGAAATCACATCCGCCAAGGGGCGCTTCAGCCTCATCGTTGGCGTCGTCGGGCTGATCACACTTCTCGTTGTCATGCTGACGGGGCTGACCGCTGGTTTGGCCAAGCAAAACACGTCCGCTCTCGAAGCACTCAACCCGCAGTCCGTGACCTTCCAGGACATGGACGAGCCTTCGTACACCACCTCACGTGTCGACGCCACCGCAGGTGCGACCCCGCTGGGCACTGGGCAAACACTCATGCGCAAGGCTAACGGTTCTGAGGAATCCGTTGCCGTGCTCGGCCTGCCGGAGGGAACCACACTGCCCGACGGGCAAACGCTGGGCAGCGCGGCTATCGCCTCGCGCGGCCTGGACCTTACGGAGGGTGACAAGGTGGAAATCGGTGGGGCGTCGACAAGCATTGATGCGCTTGCCGACGACCTCTACTACTCCCACTCCCCCGTCATCTGGGTGCCCACCGCAACCTGGCAACAGGCAATGCACACTGATGCCGACGGCACAGTGCTGCTAAACACCGATGATTCGGGGATGAAGCTGAACCAATCCTTCAACGCACTGCCGGCCTACGGCTCCGAGCAAGGATCCCTGCTGATGATCCAGGGCTTCCTCTACGTCATCGCCGCCCTCGTCACCGTCGCTTTCCTCACCGTCTGGACAATCCAACGCACCCGCGACCTGGCGATTTTGAAGGCCATCGGCGCCTCGAACTCCTACCTGCGCAAAGACGCGCTCGGCCAAGCTGGGCTGATCCTCGCCGTGGGTGTCATCGGAGGCGGGGTAATCGCCCTCGGCTTGGGTCTCGGCGCCGCCAACGTCGCACCGTTTAGCCTCAGCCTGCTTTCCATCATCGGGCCGCCGCTGGCCCTGTGGGTCCTCGGCATGGCTGGCGCCTGGCTGGCCACCCGCTCCATCACCAAAATCGAACCGCAGCTCGCACTCGGAGGTATCGCCTAAATGCTCACCATGAACAACGTCACCGTCACTTTTCAAGACGGCCAAGAGCGCCTCACGGCGCTGGATAACATTTCATTTACAGCCACACCAGGCCACCTGACCTTCATCCTCGGCGAGTCCGGTTCCGGCAAATCCACCCTGCTGTCCGCCGCGGCTGGCCTGCTCACCCCGGATTCCGGCGAGGTGCTAGTCGGTGGCACCGAAGTCAACGACCAAGTCCGGCTGGACAAAATCGGCATGATCTTTCAACAGGCCAACCTGATCGGCTCCCTCAACGTGCGCGATCAGCTCCTCGTCACCGACCACATCCGCGGAATCAAACCGCGCCGCAAGCGCGCCGACGAACTGCTGGCCACTGTCGGCCTCGACGGGCTGGGAGACCGCAAGATGCAGCAGCTATCCGGCGGCCAGCGTCAACGCGTCGGCATCGCCCGTGCGCTCATGGGTGATCCGGTGTTGATCCTGGCCGACGAGCCGACAGCGGCGCTTGACTCGGAGCGCTCCCACGAAATTGTCGCCCTGCTGCGCAACCTCGTCACCGAGCGCGGCATCGCCGGCGCCTTCGTCACCCACGACCGTTCCCTCATCGCCTCAGAGGACCACGTGGTGGGAGTGCGCGACGGTAAGGTAATGGAGCTAGAAACGGCCACCGTGTAACGCCACGCACAAGCAGCCGCGCCTGCCCCTTCAGCACCAGATACCAGCCGTCTCATCCGCCCCGGATCGTGGGTGCTGAGACGGCTGTTTTTCAGTGAGCAACGCGGTCGCCTCCCGGATGTGTGCGGCGATGCCGCTTGCACAGGTCGGCGCCGGCCCAAACTTTGTCTCCGCCGCCAGCTTCGCCGCCAGACCGTGGACCTGAACGGCGTGGAAGATGGCGTCGTCGGCATCCGCGCCCATGACTGCCGCACGAGCCAACCGCGCCCCGGCCACCCCAGCGAGCACATCGCCCGAACCAGGAGTTGCCGCCCAAGAATTGCCCGCATCCACGACATAAGAAGGCCGGTTGCCGGCCCGCGCAATGATGCTTGCACGACCCTTGCGCACAACAGTGCAGTGCAGAAGATCTGCGAGCTGTTTAGCTTCGGTGAAACGGTCGGAGGCAATCACACCCGCAGACTCCCCGAGACGTGCGGCCTCCCCGTCGTGAGGGGTTAACACCGTGTAACTCTCACGCTGGCGAAGCCTGAGCCGCAGGTGTTCGTGGCGGGCCAAAAGGCTAATCCCGTCGGCGTCGATAAGCAAAGGCTCACGGCGCGCCAAGAGCCACTCAAGCTCGCTGGCCCCATCCCCGGCGCCGGGGCCGTACACCCAAGCATGAACCCGGCCTGTGTCCTCAAGCCTCGACGCCACCACAATCTCGGGATGGGCGCGGACGACCTCAGCAGCCTGCGGCCCGGCGTAGCGCACCATGGCCGAAGTGGCAGCCACCGCTCCCGCAGCGCACAACACCGCGGCCCCCGGGTAGGTGCTGCTGCCAGCGCGGATGCCCACCACCCCTCCCGTGTATTTGTCATCGCGCGCGCCGGGCTCAAGCGAACCCGAAATCACTGGGCCCAGGGCAGTCAGCCCGAAAGACTCGGCGGGCGCGGTGGCGCGTGAAATCCAGGTCGGCTCGTAGCCATCCATCACCAAAGGGGGAATGTCAGCCAACAAAGCAGTGCCGCATTGCGCAGCCAGGGCGTGGGCCAAACGCCACCCGCCGAAGGTGACGGTGACATCCGCACTGATATGCACCGGCGCCGCCTCACCTGTGTCGGCGGCGATCCCGCTGGGCACATCCACGGCGAGCACCTTCTCGGCTAAATCGCCGATCCCAACGAGTGACTCAGGCAGGCTGCCCGCTGCGCCGAGGCCCACAACACCGTCGATGAGGAGGTCGGCGGGGAAACGGGGGGCGTCGACAAGCGTGCCGCCCGCGTCGGAAAAAGCCTCAAGCGCGCGGGAGTGCGCTGCGCCGAACACACACCACGCCTCCACACGGTGGCCAGCCAAGGCCAACTCCGCGCCCGCGTACAGCGCATCGCCGCCGTTGCCGCCTTTGCCCGCGAGCACAACAACGCGCGACGGGCCTTGAAGCATCGCCTCGGCCACGCGCGCCACCGCGTGGGCGGCGGATTTCATCAACGTGTCGGAGCCGTCAAGCAGGGGCTTCTCCGCCGCGCGGATCTGTTGAGCTGTGTACGCCTTATGCACCATGGGGCCATGCTACGTAGGCTGGCAGCGAGGACACCAGAACAAGTTGCGGCCCTCCATTTGACGCACGGCAATGGGACTAAAGCACACGTGGCACGGCTCTCCAGCGCGGCGATAGACGTAGACCTCACCGCCATGGTCGTCGGCGCGCGGGTCACGCCCCATCGCCTCCGGCAAATGTTCAGGGCGCACCGTGTCGATTCGGCCGTGCTCCACCCCGTAGTTCATCAACTCCACCAGATCCGCCCACAGCGCCTCGAACTGATCGCGCTGCAGGTCACAACCGGGTAGAAAAGGTGATATACCCAAGCGAAACAGCGGCTCGGCCCGGTAAATGTTGCCCACCCCGGCAAAAAGTCGCTGATCCATGAGCAGGGAGCCGATGGGGCGTCGAGAAGCGTGCACCTTGTCCCACACCCGCTGCGGGTCCGCGTCTGCGCGCAGCGGGTCCTCCCCGGTGCGCGCGAGGATTTCCTCCACCTGAAACGGCGAAAGATACCGACAAAACTGCGGCCCCCGCAAATTCGCGGCCTCACGCCCGTTGTTCACGCGCAACCGGATCTGCCCCCACACGTGATCGGTCGGCTCGAAACGCAGCGACCCGATTAAACCCAGGTGGACGTAGACAATGTCGCCCGTGCTGAAGGTGAGGAAAAGATGCTTACCTGCAGCCATTGCACCCTCAAGGCGGGAAGCGGCGATGGGAGAAGCGTCGAAACGTCCCTGAGGGGAGGAAACCTCCAGGTCGACGCCGCGGTAACGGGCGTTGAACTCGCGGGCAAGCCGGTGCAGAACGTGACCTTCGGGCATGCCCCCACCTTAGGTGTGGTCGATGGGCTCCGGAGTGACCACGATGCCGTCGGCATCAGCGTAGAGGAAGTGGCCCGGCAGGAAATCCACCCCGCCGATGGCGACGCGGGTGTTTTTGGAACCGGCCCCGTCCTTGGCAGACTTGCGCGGGTTGGTGCCTAGCGCCTTGCAACCAATGGGCATCTTCGCCACTTCTGCTGAGTCGCGGATTGCCCCGTTGATCACCACGCCCGCCCAGCCGTTGTCCACGCCCGCTTGGGCAATCATGTCGCCCATCAAGGCGGTGTGGACGCTGCCATGGCCATCAACGACGAGCACCCTGCCCTCACCTGGGGAGTTGAGGGTCTGCTTGACCAGGCCGTTGTCCTGGAAACACGTGATGGTGACAATCTCGCCGCAAAATGCGGTTTTGCCGCCGAAGTCGATGAATTGGGTGTCGCAGCTAGCTAGCTGCTCCTGGTCGCCGTACAGGTCGGCAATGTCTGCTGTTGCCATGCAGGAGGGCATTGTGTTTCTCCTTGTGGGGGTGGGAGTGGAACGCAAAAAGGGGAAACCCGCGGGGGCAGGTTTCCCCTTTTTGTGCTGAACGCGAGCTGTTAGAACTGGGCTTCTTCGGTGGAGCCCTTCAGCGCAGCGGTGGAGGTGTTCGGGTCCACGGTGGTGGCGATGGTGTCGAAGTAGCCGGCACCGACCTCACGCTGGTGCTTGACAGCGGTAAAGCCACGCTCCTCGGCGGCCTGGAACTCGCGGTTCTGCAGGTCGACGAAGGCAGTCATGCCGTCGTTGGCGTAGCCCTGGGCCAGGTCGAACATGCCGTAGTTGAGGGCGTGGAAGCCGGCCAGGGTGATGAACTGGAAGGTGAAGCCCATGGCGCCGAGCTCCTTCTGGAACTTCGCGATCTCCTCGGGGGAGAGGTGCTTGGACCAGTTGAAGGAGGGGGAGCAGTTGTAGGACAGCAGTTGGTCCGGGAACTCGGACTTGACGCCCTCGGCGAACTTCTTGGCCTGCTCGAGGTCCGGGGTGCCCGTCTCCATCCAGATCATGTCGGCGTAGGGGGCGTAGGACTTCGCGCGGGCGATGCAGGGCTCGATGCCGTTCTTGACGTAGTAGTAGCCCTCGGCGGACTTCTCGCCGGTGAGGTAGGGCTGGTCGCGCTCGTCGACGTCGGAGGTGATCAAGGTGGCGGCCTCGGCGTCGGTGCGGGCGATGACGACGGTCGGGGTGTTGGCGACGTCAGCGGCGAGGCGGGCGGAGGTCAGGGTGCGGATGTGCTGCTGGGTCGGAATGAGGACCTTGCCGCCCAGGTGGCCGCACTTCTTCTCGGAGGCCAACTGGTCTTCCCAGTGGGTGCCGGCGGCGCCGGCGGCGATCATGGCCTTTTGCAGTTCGTAGACGTTGAGGGCGCCGCCGAAGCCGGCTTCGCCGTCAGCGACGATCGGAACGAGCCAGTTGTCGACGGAGTCGTCGCCCTCGACGCGAGCGATTTCGTCGGCGCGCAGCAGTGCGTTGTTGATGCGGCGGACGACGTTGGGCACCGAGTTCGCCGGGTACAGGGACTGGTCTGGGTAGGTGTGGCCGGAGAGGTTTGCGTCACCTGCGACCTGCCAGCCGGAGAGGTAGACGGCCTTCAGGCCGCCGCGGACCTGCTGCACCGCCTGGTTACCGGTCAGGGCACCGAGGGCGTGGATGTAGGAGCCGTCTCCCTTGGAAACGCCCTCCCACAGGATCTCGGCGCCGCGCTTTGCGAGGGTGTGTTCCTCAACGACGGTGCCCTGCAACTTCTCGACCTGCTCGGCGGTGTAGTCGCGCTGGATGCCTTGCCAGCGAGGGTTCTCGTCCCAGTCCTTCTGGATCTCGGCTGCGGTACGTGCCTTACCGGTGTTCGTCGTCATAGTGCAGTAGCCCCTTTCGGTGGACTTCCGTGCCTGAATACACTTCAGGATCGTGCTTGTGATGTTCGCCACTTAGCTTTGGCGTTGGTAGCAAGTATCTCGGTTTGGGGTGTGGTAGTCAATGTCTGGTGCCTCTCGGGTGCCGGGCGGGGGTGGCTTCGGATATTGCTAGTTTTGCAAAACTATGCTATTCTACCTCTTTGTCCTACTTAGTATTTATGCTGGTCGACGCTCTTTTGAGGGCGCATCAGCCTAGCTCGTTTCGGCGCAAGGAGCGGTATCGGGGCGGGGGGCCCGGTTTTGAAGGGGGTAGTTTCGCGCGATTGATTCACAAAGCCGTTTACTTACGTGACGGTCATCACTAAGGTCTATCAGCTAGGACGCATTTAACAACACTTTGCGCGTAGCGACGTCCTTTACCCGCCGCGGCGACAACCTCCCCGAAAGGATCGAGTCACATGACGACACCTCAGTTTCAAGACCGCACCCAGCGAGTTGAGGTGGCAGGCCTTCAGGTGGCCCAGCCACTGTACGACTTCGTCACCAACGACCTCGTGCCCGTCATCGGCCTCAACGCCGATGAGTTCTGGACCAAGGCCGCCGCCTACTTCGCCGAGCTGACCCCGAAGAACAAAGCGCTGCTCGCCCGCCGCGACAAGCTGCAAAGCCAACTCGACGAGTATTACCGAGCCCACCCCGGCCAACCCGACCCGGCTCAGCACGAGGCTTTCCTCCGCCAGATCGGCTACCTCGTGGACCAGCCGCGCGAAGCGCAAATCCGCACCGCAAACATCGACGCTGAGTTCTCCGAGGTCGCCGGCCCGCAGCTCGTCGTGCCCATCACCAACGCCCGTTTCGCGATCAACGCCGCGAACGCCCGCTTCGGCTCGCTTTACGACGCCCTCTACGGAACCGACGTCATCTCCGAAGAAGGCGGTGCCGAACCAGGAGATAGCTACAACCCGGTGCGCGGCGACAAAGTAATCACTTGGGCGCGCGACTTTTTGGACAAGGCAGTCCCCTTGGACGGGGCAAGCCACAAAGACGTCGAGAAATACTCCGTCACCGGCGGTGCCTTCTCCGCGACCGTGGGCGGAAAGGAATTCGCCCTGGCCTCCCCCGAGGTCTACGTCGGCTACCAAGGCTCCGAGGACGCGCCCAAGGCAATCGTTTTGCGCCACAACGGGTTGCACATCATCATCCAAATCGACCCGGAGCACCCAGTCGGCGCCAGCGACAAAGCACACGTCAAAGACGTCGTGTTGGAGGCGGCCGTAAGCTCCATCATGGACTTCGAGGACTCCGCCGCCGCCGTCGACGGCGCTGACAAAGCCGCCGCCTACGCCACCTGGTTCGGCCTCAACAAAGGCGATATCTCCGAGACGGTGAGCAAGGGCACGAAAACTTTCGAGCGCAAGCAGTCCGACGACTTGATCTACACCGCCAAAAACGGCGACGAGGTGCGCCTGCATGGCCGCGCCATGATGCTGTGCCGCAATGTGGGACACCTCATGACCACCCCGGCGATCCTCGTCAACGGTGAGGAAGTGCCCGAGGGGCTGCTCGACGGCCTTATCACCGTCGCCGCCGCCATCCCCGGCCTGCGGGAGGACAATCCGCGCCGCAACTCGCGCACCGGCTCGATGTACATTGTGAAGCCGAAGCAGCACGGACCCGAAGAAGTCGCCTTCACCAACGAGATCTTCGACCGCGTCGAGGAAATCCTCGGCCTGCCGAAGCACACCGTCAAGGTCGGTGTCATGGACGAGGAGCTGCGCACCACCGTCAACCTGGACGCCTGCATCGTTGAAGCGGCTGACCGCCTGGTGTTTATCAACACGGGCTTCCTTGACCGCACCGGCGACGAGATCCACACCTCCATGTACGCAGGCCCCTTCCTGCGCAAAGCGGACCTGCAGACCGCCCCGTGGAAGCAGGCCTATGAAAACAACAACGTCGACGCTGGTATTGAGCACGGTCTGCCGGGCCGCGCACAGATCGGCAAGGGGATGTGGGCGGAGACCGAACACATGGCCTCCATGGTGGAAAAGAAGATCGGGCAGCCGAAAGAAGGCGCGAACACCGCATGGGTTCCTTCTCCGACCGGTGCAACGCTGCACGCTACCCACTACCACCAAGTTGACGTGAAGGAAGTGCAAGACAAGCTGCGCGCCGCCGGGCGCCGCGACTCGTTGAAAGACATCCTCACCGTGCCGGTTGCCGAAGGCGACATCTGGTCGGATGAAGAAAAGCGCGAGGAGGTGGACAACAACTGCCAGTCCATTCTCGGCTACGTCATCCGCTGGGTCGAACAGGGCGTCGGTTGCTCCAAGGTGCCTGACATCCACAACGTCGACCTCATGGAGGACCGCGCCACCCTGCGTATCTCCTCGCAACTCCTGGCGAACTGGCTGGTCCACGGCATTGTGACGCAAGAGCAGGTGCTGGAATCTCTGGAGCGGATGGCGAAGGTCGTCGATAAGCAAAACCACGGTGATGCCGCATACCTGCCGATGGCTGTGAGCTACGAGCAGTCCATCGGTTTCCAAGCCGCGAAGGACCTCATCTTCAAAGGCACCGTGTCGCCATCCGGTTACACCGAGCCGATCCTGCATGCTCGCCGCCGCGAGTTCAAGCAGGTTCACGGCTTGTAAACCGACGCGCTACACTGGCTTGGCGTTGTAAAACGCTAGGGCGAAAGGGAGCCGACATGCCGTACTCGATTGGATTCGACCGGGAAAAATACATCCAGATGCAGTCGGAGCACATCAGTGCACGGCGCGCAGAAATCGGCGGCACACTCTACCTCGAAATGGGTGGAAAGCTGTTCGATGACCACCATGCCTCCCGCATCCTGCCCGGTTTCACCCCGGACAACAAGATTGCGATGTTGGAGCGCATCAAGGATGAGGTCGAAATCATGGTGTGTGTCAACGCTGTTGACATTGTGCGCCAGAAGGTCCGCGCTGACCTCGGCATCACCTACGAAGACGACGTGCTACGGCTCATCGACGCCTTCCGTGACCTCGGCTTCCTCGTCGACAACGTTGTTGTCACCCAGGTTGAGGACGGAACGCCCCAAGTGGAGCAGTTCATGGACCGTCTGCGTCGCCTTGGCCTGAAGGTGTCCCGCCACCGCGTCATCCCGGGCTACCCGAATGACACATCGCGGATTGTTTCGGAGGAGGGCTTCGGGCTCAACGAGTACGCGGAGCCTTCCCGCGACGTAATTGTCATGACGGCGCCCGGGCCGGGCTCCGGCAAACTGGCGACGTGCTTGAGCCAGATCTACCACGCCCACAAGCGAGGTGTTCCGGCGGGCTACGCCAAGTTTGAGACTTTCCCCATCTGGAACCTGCCTCTTAGCCACCCCGTCAATCTGGCTTATGAGGCGGCCACCGCTGACCTCGACGACATCAATGTCATCGACCAGTACCACCTGGAGGCCTACGGGGAGAAAGTCACCAGTTATAACCGTGACATTGAGGTTTTTCCGCTGCTTAAATCGCTGCTCAAGGAGGTTACGGGCGAGGAGCCGTACCAGTCACCGACTGACATGGGTGTGAACATGGCCGGCTACTGCATTTCCGACGACGCTGCCTGCCGCCACGCCTCCAAGCAGGAGATTGTGCGCCGTTACTTCAAAGCGCTTGTCGACGAACGCCGCGCCGACGCCGACTCCACCATCTCTGACCGCGTCGCCACCGTCATGCGCAAGGCTGAGTGCAAGGTCGACGACCGCGTTGTGGTCGCCCCGGCCCGCGAGGTTTCTGCGTTTACCGGCAAGCCTGGCGTGGCACTAGAGCTGCCTAATGGGCGCATCGTTACCGGCAAGACCTCGGATCTGCTTGGCCCTTCAGCCGCGGTACTTCTCAATGCCCTGAAGGAGTTGGCGGGGATTTCCGACGAGGTCCATTTGCTCTCCCCTGAGGCCATCGAACCGATCCAATCCTTAAAGACCACCTACTTAGGCTCGCTCAACCCCCGTCTGCACACTGACGAGGTGCTGATCGCCTTGTCTGCTTCGGCCGCTGACAATGCGGAGGCGGAGAAGGCGCTTGAGCAGTTGCCGAAACTGCGTGGGTGCGATGCCCACGCAACAACAATTTTGGGTTCCGTGGACGAAGGGATTTTCCGCAGTCTGGGGGTCATGGTGACCTCGGAGCCCGAGTATTGGAAGAAGGCGCTGTATCACAAGCGTTAAGGCGCAACGAGAGCCATAGTGATGAATCTCACTCAGGGGTTCGTGCGGCTCAGTTAAAGGTATAACCACTGGTGGGGCAGGGGTGCGCCCCGCTGCCGGGGCGCGGCCGACTTGCCTCAACTGCACCGCCATAGCGTTGCCCTTATAGTCGGCCATATGGCTATCACAAATGTCACAGTTCTCGGCGCTGGTGTTCTCGGCGCCCAAATCGCTCTCGTCACCGCCAACCGCGGGTTCAACGTCATCTCCTGGGACATCAATGAAGAAGCCCTTCAAGCCGCGACCAAACGCTTCGACACCTTCGGCACGCGCATGGTTGCAGACTTGGAGGACACCACTGAAGAGTCCATGGCCCAGGCCCGTGGCCGTCTGACCCAAACCACTGACCTAGGAGAGGCAGTACGGGAAGCTGACCTCATCATCGAAGCCGTCCCAGAACAGATCGAGATTAAAAAGGACGTATGGCAGCGCGTCGGCAAAGCAGCCCCAGCCGAAGCCATCTTCGCCACCAACACCTCTACCCTGCTGCCCAGCAACTTCGCTGATTCCACAGGCTCGCCCGAACGCTTCCTCGCCCTGCACTTCGCCAACCACATTTGGGTACAAAACACCGCCGAGATCATGCCGCACGCCGGCACAGATATGAAGTATGTAGACATCCTCAGCGAGTTTGCGGAGCAGATCGGCATGGTGCCCGTGAAGCTGAAGAAGGAACAACCCGGCTACATCCTCAACACCATCCTCGTGCCCTTCCTCACTGCCGGCCAGTACTTGCTCGCCAACGAGGTCGCAGACCCAGAGGACATTGACCTTGACTGGCGCAACTCGACCGGCTCGCCGCGAGGCCCCTTCGAAGTTATGGACATCGTTGGGTTGCGCACCGTTTTGGCGGTGGGCAAGCTCAAGCCCAACCCGGAGGAGTGGGAGAAGAAGTTCCAAGGACTACTCGAAGAAATGATTGCCGAAGGGCGCATTGGCGTCGAAGCCGGCCGCGGTTTCTTCACCTACAACGAGCACGGCCAACGAGTCTCCTAGGGCCACCGCTTTCCCGGGCGGCGCGCTTCTCACGCGCTGAGCCCGGCAGCTTGAGCCGCTTAAGCCCGCAGCCAATTCGAGCACCAACGTGATTTTTCCCGCTATGACTATCCTGGGGTCAGTTGACGAAGGAGCAGGGGCACAACCGCTAAGAAGTAAAAGCTATGCAACCCATCGAATTGACAGCCCAAGACCGCGTACTTGCAGTGGTGGCTCACCCGGACGACATGGAGTACGGCGCGTCCGCGGCCGTGGCCAAGTGGGTCGACGACGGAGTTGAAGTCCACTATCTGCTGCTGACCCACGGCGAGCACGGCATCGCCGGCGCAAAGCCCGAGGACACCGCGCATACCCGCGCGCAGGAGCAGCGTGAGGCGTGCCGCCAAGTGGGAGTAAGCGAGCTAAACATCCTTGATTTCCCCGACGGGAACCTGGTCTACGGCCTTGAAATGCGCAAGGCGATCGCCCGGGAGATCCGCAAAGTCAAGCCCACAGTTGTGCTGACCCAAAACTTTGACGTGGTGGCGCCGTGGGGCCTGAACCAGGCAGACCACCGCGCCACCGGCTTAGCGGCCGTCGACGCGGCGCGCGACGCCGGCAACGAGTTCGTCTTCCCCGACGCAGGCGAGCGCCACCAAGCCAAACTCCTGTTGATCGCGAACCCCAGCGAACCTGACCGAGGAGTCATCATCGAGCGCAAGCACGTCGACCAGGGCATCGCTTCCCTGGAATCGCACAAGCTCTACCTCGAGGCGCTACCTGACCACCCCAGTGGCGAAGACCTTGTCGGAGGCAACGCCCGCGCAGGCGGGGAGGCGATGGGCACCGACTACGCCATCATGTTCAAGGGATACGACCTGTAGCGCTTAAGATTGTTGGCATGACCAGCAAGATCCTCCTGTACTACAAATTCCAGCCTATCGCCGACCCGGAGGCTGTCCGCCTCTGGCAGCGCGACCTGTGCGAAGGACTTGGTTTGCACGGGAGGATCATCATTTCGGAGCACGGCATCAACGGCACCGTCGGCGGCGCCATCGACGCCTGCAAAGCCTACGCCCGCAAAACACGTGAGTACTTCCGTGGTATCGAATTTAAGTGGTCCGAAGGCGGCAAGGAAGACTTCCCCAAGCTGAGCGTTAAAGCGCGTGAGGAAATTGTTTCTTTCGGGGCGGCGGGCGAGATCAAAGTCGACGAGCGCGGCGTTATCGGCGGCGGCACCCACCTCACCCCTGAGCAGGTCAATGAGCTTGTCCACACCAAGCCCGAGACCGTTTTCTTCGATGGGCGCAACGCCCGCGAAGCCGAGATCGGCCGGTTCAAAAACGCCGTCGTTCCTGATGTGGAAACCACCCACGACTTCATCGCTGAGCTTGACAGCGGCAAGTATGACTGGATGAAAGACAAACCTGTCATCTCATACTGCACCGGCGGTATCCGCTGCGAAGTGCTGTCCAGCCTGATGAAGAATCGGGGCTTCAAGGAGGTCTACCAGATTGACGGCGGGATCGTGCGCTACGGGGAGAAATACGGCAACGATGGCCTTTGGGAGGGCTCCCTCTACGTTTTTGACAAACGCATGCATACCGAGTTTGGTGCGCCCGACGACCCGAACTACGTACAGCTCGGGCACTGCGTGCACTGCGGAGAGGGGACGAACCAGTTCTACAATTGCGCCAACGAACCCGAGTGCCGCACCCAATACTTGAGCTGCGAGAACTGCCGTCAGGTGCAGCATTTGTGTGGTGAATGTGCTGCTAGTGCCTAGTCACGGTGCGTCCCTTCGTTGAACTCCTGCAGGGTCAGTGCGGCATCGTTGCGTTCAGCCAACCCGTGGGCGTAACTGACGTAACGGCTCCCGTCGGGGAACAGGAAGTGCACATCACCGCCGTCTTTCAAGATCCGGATGTAGCGGTCGCTGACTAGGCTGTGGCACGCGGAGCACAACGGCAAGAGGTTGTCCAAGTCCGTCGGCCCGCCGTCTGCCCAGTCGGTGATGTGGTGCATTTCCATGAAGCGTGAATGTTTGCAACCGGGCATGGCGCATTTGCCGCGCCACATGAGCATCAAGGCGTTGATCTGAGCGTCGGTGGCTAAGCGGAATTTGCGTCCCGTGTTGAGCACCAGGCCAGTGTCATCGACCTGGTTGATGCGAAATTGGGCGTTGCTGAGGAGGTTTTTTACCGCATCCGAGGGGGCGCCAGGGTTGTGCGGCAGGTAGGCCCGCCCGTCTGTGGTCATCACGACGTTGACGTGCGCTCCAGGTGCGCGGAGCGGGTTCTTTGGTTTGGTCAACGCTATATTGACCAGCCCCATAAACGAGGTCAGGAGGGCTTCGTCGAGAGGCAGCCCGAAGGCAGAGACGCTTGTCGACGCCCCCTCCAACCCGTCAAGCTTGCCATCAAGTGCAGCTTCATCGATTGTGCCATCAGCCGCGCGGAGACGGTTCAGGTCACAGTCATGCCAGGCGACCTCACCAACTTTCATTGCAGCCATCACCTTCGCACCCTCGGAGGCGTTGAAGTTTCCCCACAGTTTGATTCGCCCGTCATCGCAGGTTTTCATGCGTATGTAGGACTTGCGTGCCGGCGCAGATTCCTTCTTTCGATACTTCATCAACGCTAACTCGAGCTCGTGGTATGTCATTTTCTCGGCCAAGGAGACCAACTCCTCCTCATTGTCCGAGTTCAACAAGGACAAAAGGAGCCGCACTTTCGAATAATTGATCCGACCGGCGGAAAAGGACTCGCCCAGAATGGAAAACGCCAGAAGCGAACGGGCAACGTGGACGTACTCGTGAGCCGAAGAACTAGGCACTGACAGACTGCGGATGAGCCAACTAGCGGTCGTCCGTGCCCCTACCTGCGGAGCGAGAGCGAGGGCGTCGAAAAGCGCGATGGCGTGGAGGATGGTGGCTTTCTGCCGCGTCAACGAGCCGAAACCCTTTTCAATCAAGCTGATGAGCTCGCTCGGTGTCGCGGAGCTGAGGTTAGTTTCAATGGTTGCTGTGGTCATGTTTCCCCCTGCGAAGAACTATTCGAATTAACGTTCTAAGTGGACAATAACAAGGGGTTCGGACATGGAGGGCAAAAGCGCTATTTAGCTGCGCAAATGATGATCTATAGCGTCCTTTATGGCAAAGGTTGCAGGGGGGAGAAAAACTCCGCATTGCGGACTTTTTTCGAGTCGGAAGGAAGGCGAAAAACTCCGCATTGCGGACTTTTCCTCAAAAAATGTCTACATGCTGTCGATCGCCAAGATTCCGATGGTCACGGTGAGCCACCACATGGTGAAAGGCACGATAGGCAGCCAAAAAACGCCCATCCATGGCATCCAGCGTTCGTAGTGTTTGAGTTTGCGCACCATGATGATGGCACACCCGAGCAGGCTGATGACGGGCGGGAAGCTGTTGATTAAGGCCCACCACCAGCGGGCGGTGCTGGTGCATAGCCAGGTGGCGGTGCCGGCGTCGCATAGTGGTCCGCCTTGTATGCGGAAATAGGCACCAGATATAAGCCCGATGAGTGCCGTCAAGGCGACGGTTGCAGCGGCGTAGAGGAGTGCTTCGCGGGTGGAGCGCTGGTTGCGCTGCGCTTGGGCAACTGGGTCAGGCATGTCGGCCAGCTCGTCGAAATTCCGGGGCTCGGGGCGCAACAGGTTGGGGCGGTCGGCAGCTGAGTCGGGGAGGTTTTCTGGATGGTCGCGCATAGTGTCCACCCTAGGCTTCAAGTCGCGGAAAAATCATGACGGGGGCTGGGGCGTGGCGCAGTAGTTCGCTGGCGCGGGAGCCGATGAAGACTTGATGGCCTTGGGCTTTTGGTCGGGAGCCGAGGCACATAAGGTCGCCGCGTTTCCATTTCAAGGAGTCGACCGCCTTGTCCCAGCCACCGCCGTAGGCGAGTGCGGTTTCGACTTCGAGGTTTTCGGCGGCTGTGGGGCTCAATTCGGCGGCGTAGCGCAAAGCTTCATCGCGGGCGCGGTCGAGTAATGCCAGGGAGGATTCGTACCAGTCGCGGGCGGCGCCGACGGTGTGGACGAAGGTGTCGAATTCTTCGGCGTCGGGAAGTTCAGGAAACATTGACACGAGCCGTAGAGGCACGCTTATCGACGTCGCCGTGCGCACCGCATCACGCAAACCTGAGGAATCCCGGTCCCGGTCGGCGTAGAGAAAGAGGTAGTTGACGCGGGTGACGCCCTTCTTTGACAGTTTCAGACCCTTCGGCGCGAGGCCGAGGGAGATGGGGGAGGAGTGCAGCAGTTCGGAGGAGTAGGGCGATGCCATGAACCGTGCCTTCTTCGGCTTTACGGAGGTGCCGAGGATGATCAGGTCGGCGTCGCGGTCCTGGGCTGCGTTCATGAGTGCGGCGGGCTCATCGAAGGCGTCGATAAGCGTAAACGGCGGCGCGCCGAACTGCGCAGGCGAGAGGTGCTCGTTGAGCACTGCGCTAGCTTTGTCCGCGTACCTGCTGGCTTCGGCTTTCAGCCACTTTTTGTACTTCTTCGAGGACAGCGATTTAGTCCAGGAACGCGGCACAGTGGAGATCACACTGACCTCGACGGGCATGGACCTGCCGAGCCAGGCGGCCAGGGCAACTCCGTCGGAGCTGTTTTTGTCCCAGCCGACCACGATCCGCAAGGGTTGTCCGTCGCGGGAGGCAGCGACCGCGTCGAGGCGGTGATCATCAGAAGACATGCGCAATCAAAGGTTTGGGAAAAGTTAACCCAGATATTATTGCGCCTTAACCTAAGTTTTGGCTAAATGCCTTCACCTTTTTCGCTGTGGCCGTAAGTATCAGCAAGAGAAATGATGATCTCGGTGAGGTCGACGGCCGTGCGAAGCTGCTCCTCGCTAAGCGTACTGATCATGTCCGCGAGGTACTTCGTGCGCTCCTCGCCCACACGGGTGAGTTCCTCGTCGCCCTTCTCCGTCAGCTCGACGCTGACGCCGCGACGGTCCGTTTCATCCCGGGTGCGTCGGACCAGCCCGCGCTTTTCTAGCTGGTTAATGGTATTGGACGCCGTCGGCATGCGCACGCCTTCTGTCTCAGCGATCTGGCTAATACGCGACGGGCCCCCCTCTTTCAGTCGAGCCAAGATGGACAGTTGCGGACCCGTTAAGGCCGATTGCTCAGCGGTGCGGAAGTACGTCACGTAGAGACTCGTCATCGCGGGGCGGATCTTCTTCGCGATTTCGAGCGGATCGGGCGTTGTGCCCTCCTTGAATTCCTCGGTCATTTCCTACCTTCTTACCATTGCAAAACTAGTTTTCCATGCTACCACCGCATAAGCTGGCGCCAATGTTCGCTTACAGCCAAGAGATTTCCCACGAATGGCAGCGACGTGTCACGCTCAGGGATTATCGCCGGGGCAACATCTCGCGAGAGGAAATTTGCGACGCCGATTTCCTCCTCTGCGCCGCTGCCGAGCACCACGGGGCTGAATCGGCACGGCCCTGCCCGATCTGCGGGAAAACGATGCGTGTAGTGACGTGGGTCTACAGCGAGAAGCTGGGGCGGCGCTCCGGGACTGCGCGCCACGACGAGGAGATCGACGCGCTGGTCACGGAAGTGGGACCCATCACTGTCCATTTCGTTGAGGTGTGCAGCCATTGCAGGTGGAACCACCTATTAAAGGAAGTCACAGCCTCACCAGTAGTGTGATTTGGCGTTTAAGGAAGTAGGGTGTCACCTAGTAATCCAGCGTGCTTGCCTCGAGAATCGAGGCAAGCACGGGGACGGGAAGCTTTCCGCCTAGCGGCAAGCGCCCTGTACCGCGCAGATAACTATCCAAGGGAAAACTCGTGACAAACAAGGACGACCGACCCCAGAAGGGCACACAAAGCGGCGAAAGCAGCACTGTGGAGAAACAGGGCCGCAAGCCCCGCAGCCGCGCGGCTCAATGGATCCTCGCATTCTTGCTTGGCATCTTCCTGGTGGCACTGGTTCCCTTAGCTTGGTTCGGCATCCAGTACGCACGTGCTGACATTCCCGAGCCGGGCGAGATTGAGACCGCCCAGATTTCCAAACTGTATTTCAACGACGGCCAAGCGGAGCTTGCCCGCGTGGTTCCCCCGGAGGGAAACCGTGTGCAGATCCCACTAGAACAAGTCCCTCTGGAGGTCCAGGACGCGGTCCTCGCCGCTGAAGACCGCGAATTCTGGTCCAACTCCGGCTTTTCCTTCACCGGTTTCGGACGCGCCGCGATCGGCCAGTTGACCGGCAACTCCTCCGCTGGAGGCGGTTCCACGATCACCCAGCAGTACGTTAAAAACGCCTTAGTGGGAAACGAACATTCCTACGAGCGCAAGGCCAAGGAGTTGGTTTACTCCATTAAGATGACCAACTCTTGGAGCAAAGAGGAGATCCTCAAGGCCTACCTAAACACGGTGTACTTCGGCCGTAACGCTTATGGCATTGAGGCAGCGGCACACGCCTTTTTTAATAAGCCGGCCAGCCAACTGACCCCAGAGGAAGGCGGTGTCCTCGCGGCCTCGATTCAACTGCCCAGCCAGCTTGACCCGTGGAACAACCCGCAAGGGGCGCGTGAGCGCTGGAATTACGTCATGGACGGTCTTGTCGAAATGGGCAAGATTTCGCCGCAGGAACGCGTGAACCTTGTCTACCCCGAAACCCGGGACCCGAAGGGCTACTCCGCATACACCGAGGCCACCGGCCCCAACGGGTTGATTAAGAACCAGGTAATGGAGGAGCTCAAGCGCATCGGAATTACCGAAGATGACCTGACCAATCGCGGTCTGCAGATCACCACCACGGTCGACGCGAGGGCACAGGGTGAAGTTGAGCGCATCTCTAAGCAGCGCCTGCAAGCATTGCAGGAAGACGCCCGCTCAGCTGTAGTCGCGGTTGAGCCGAGCACCGGTGCGGTGCGGGCCTACTACGGCGGTGATGAAGCTAGCGGTTGGGACTACGCCAATGCTGGTTTGCAGACCGGTTCGACCTTTAAGATCTTCGCCCTCGCGGCCGCGTTGCAGCAGGGCATCCCCTTGACCGCAGTTTTCGATTCTTCGCCGGTGCGACTGCCGGGAGGTATCACTGTGACCAACTGGGACGGGGGCGGCGGCGGCATGATGTCAATGTCTGAGGCGACCCGGGTGTCTTCCAACACTGCATACATGCGCATCCAACATGAGCTAAATAACACCACTCAGGACACCGCCGACATGGCGCACGCTCTGGGGGTGGCCCGCTCCATTCCGGGTATCCCGGTAACGCTGCGTGAAAATGGCGGCCAGCCTTACGAAGGTATCGTGCTGGGCCAGTACCAGTCCCGCGTCCTCGACATGGCCGCAGCTACCGGTACCTTGATCAACCGAGGTGTGTATAAGCCGACCCACTTCGTGGAAAGGGTCGTGGATGGAGCTGGCAACGTGCTGTACGAAAACGACCCGGAATACAAGGAGCGCCGCGTCGCAGAGCAGGTGGCCGACAATGTGATCCAGGCGATGCAGGGTGTTGTGCCTTATTCCAACGCCGTGCTGGCCGGTGGGCGTCCCTCAGCGGCCAAGACCGGTACCGCGCAGCTTGGCAATACCGGCAATAACAAGGACGCCTGGATGGTCGGCGGGACTCCGCAGCTATCCGTGGCCGTGTGGGTGGGCACCGCCGACAACACCACCGCCATCTTTAACGAGTGGGGCGGCAACATGTTCGGCGCGAACACGCCCACCAGCATTTGGAAGGACGTGCTTAACTCCGTGCTCGACGGGCAGGAGTTCCAAGCCTTCCCGCAAGCTGCCCCGGTGAATTGGGGCGTCAACGCCTACAAGGGCGGCATTGGCCTGGGTGGCAGCTACAGCGCGCCGTCGTATAGCACCGCGCCTTCCACCAGGCCCACCGAGAGCCCCGAGGAGGGGCAAGCTCCAGGAAATGAGCTGGTGCCAGGACTGCCAGCGCCGGCTGAGCCGCCCGTGCCAGTTCCACCGCAACCTCCGGCCCTGCCGCAGCAGCCGCCGCCGCAGATTCAGGACGCCATCGACGCGATCGGCGATCTCTTTGGGCAGTAAGCGCATGACGACGACAAATCGTGTCTCCCCTGCTTTGACGGAGCCTTCGGCCCGGGGCTGGATTGAGTTTCTTGGCGGGCCGATGGGCCGCTTCGCCCAGATTGGGCGTGCCCGGTTTTGGACACCCTTGCGCACCATCTTCGCTGTGGCTTGGACTTTCTTGTTCTTCGGCGCCCTGTCGAAGGCGAACTGTGCCAGGGGAGTGCTTGACGACGCCGGTGTGCTCCAGCTCAACTGGTCAGGCGGGCGGCAGTACACCTCGTTTTGCTACAACGACATTGTCCCGCTCTACGGCGGGCGCGGCTTGGACCAGCCCGGATTCGTCTACGACTTTTCTTGGGTAGAAGACGGCGTGACTCGCTACATGGAGTACCCGGTTTTGGCTGGGCTGTTTCAGTCGCTGTTAGGTTTCATCGCCCGCAACACTTACTTTCTCGCGGAGCGTGTGCTTCCGGAAGTCGGTTGGTACTTCTACCTCACCGCCCTTGTGATGTCGGTGATCTGGGTGGTCACCGCCCGAATGGTCGCGGAGCTGGCCGGTAACCGTATCTGGGATACGTTGCTGGTCGTGGGCAGCCCGCTTTTGATCATGCATGCCTTTACCAACTGGGACATTCCTTCGATATTCTTCCTCGTTGCGGCGCTGCTCGCGGCCCGCAACGAAAAGTTCTGGCTGGCGGGAGCCATGATCGGTTTAGGTGCTGCCTTCAAGATGTGGCCGATCTTTGCGCTCGGTGCTTATCTCACTGTGGCGCTGCGCAAGCGGAAGATGGTGCCTTTTGCGAAGATGGCTGCTGCTGCGGCCTTGTCGTGGATTGTGGTCAACGCACCCATTTACCTGCACAATCCCGCCGCCTGGGGCGAGTTTAACCGCCTCAACACGGAGCGTTCCTGGGAGTGGACAACCATCTATGCGGTGTTTTCGCGCGCTACCGGCTGGGGCGGTTTCGACGGTGAGGGCACTCCCGTTATCTTGAATGCTCTTACGCTCTTTTTGTTCCTCTCCGGGTGCGTGTTTGTGTTGGTGCTTGGTTTGAAGGCGCCGAACATGCCGCGGGTGGCGCAGTTGTTGTTTCTCATCGTTGCGTTCTTCCTGCTGTTTAACAAGGTGTGGAGCCCCCAGTATTCGATTTGGTTGATTACTCCGGCGGTGCTTGCGTTGCCGCATTGGCGGCTGCTGATGGCATGGATGACAGTGGACATGTTGGTGTGGCCGGTGCTGATGTGGCACATGCTCGGTGAGGACAACAAGGGTGTGCCGGGCGAGTTCCTCAACCTTGTTATTCTCGGCCGCGATGCGCTCATCGTTTTCATGATGGTGCTGGTTGTGCGTCAGATGCTGGGCAAGGGCCGAGATAAAGTGGCCGAAGCTCACGGTGGACGCGACCCGCTTATCGACGCCCCCTTGAAGCTGTAAATGGATACCGCAACGATCGTCGGGATCGTCTCCGTCGTCATCGGCTTCGCCTTGTTCGGTTTGGCCTTTTGGGTCACCGCGAAGCTCCGAAAGATTTCGCTGGCGGTGGGCTTGGGTATAGCGGCCTTTTTGTTCATCACCGTGATACCGGTGTCTTTGGCTGTCTTTGTTGCGGTGCCGAACCCGCAGTAGGGCGTCGACAAGCATTTTGCCTCCTAAGACACCTGGGGTACGCTGGAGGGGTTGCTTGACGCAACGACCCTCCTGCCATCGCATGGTGCGGTGGCCGAAACTACAATTTTTCAGACCATAGGAGGTGATGAGGTCCGTGCGTCACTACGAAGTAATGATCATCCTCGATCCGCAGCAGGATGAGCGCACTGTCGCCCCGTCCCTGGATAAGTTCCTTGAGACAGTCCGCAAGGACAACGGCACAGTGGAAAAGGTTGATGTCTGGGGCAAGCGCCGTTTGGCCTACCCGATCAACAAGAAGGAAGAAGGCGTTTACGCTGTGGTCAACCTCGAGTGTGAGGCTGACACCGTGGCTGAGCTCGACCGCGTTTTGAGCCTGAACGACAACATCTTGCGCACCAAGGTTCTGCGCACCGACAAGTAAGAGCGGATAGGCTCGTTTCCAGTTAATCGAGCAGCTTGCGAGGAAGGTAGAAGAACATGGCACAAGGCGACACCCCGATCACCGTGATCGGCAACCTGGTTGCTGATCCCGAACTGCGTTTCACCCCCAGCGGTGCCGCAGTGGCGAATTTCCGCGTCGCCTCCACTCCCCGAGTTTTCAATCGTGACTCGGGACAGTGGGAGGACGGCGAAGCTTTGTTCTTGACCTGCAACGCGTGGCGCCAAGCAGCCGAAAACGTGGCGGAGTCCCTGAGCAAGGGCATGCGCGTGATTGTCAATGGTCGCTTGAAGCAGCGTTCCTTCCAAACCCGTGAGGGCGATAACCGTACCGTCTTCGAAATCGACGTCGACGAAGTCGGCCCGTCTTTGAAGTATGCGACCGCTTCCGTGACCCGCACGCCGCGTGAGGGCGGCCAGGGCGGCTACGGCGGCGGACAGCAAAACCGCAACTCTGGTGCCGGCAACTTCGGTGGCCAGCAGCAGAACTCGCAAGGAAGCAACCAACAAGCTGACCCGTGGAACTCCGCCCCGCCAGCGGGTGGATTCGGCGGGATGGATGACGAGCCCCCGTTCTAAAACCCCAAGTATTTTCAAGCACAAGGAAGGTTAGGATTTATGAAGCTGATCCTCACCGCTGCCGTTGATAACCTTGGCGAACCCGGCGATGTTGTCGAGGTCAAGGGCGGCTACGGACGTAACTTCCTGCTCCCGCGCGGCCTGGCTATCCCGGCCACCCGCGGCGCAGAGAAGCAGATCGAAGACATTAAGCGTGCCCAGGCTGAGCGCCAGGTCCGCGACCTGGATCACGCTAAGGAGCTGCGCGACCAACTCGACCAGCTCAATGGTGTTCAGGTTAAGGTTCGCACCTCCAACTCGGGCAAGCTGTTCGGTTCCGTCAAACCGGCCGACATTGCTGAGGCGGTTCGTGCCGCAGGCGGCCCGAACCTGGATAAGCGCCGCATTGTTGTGCCCAAGGGTCACATCACCAAGACTGGCGGTTTCCAGGTTAAGGTCAACCTCCACGACGACGTGGAGGGCAAGGTGAACTTCGAGGTTGTGGGCGTTTAAGCACTCCACAACGATCTAGATTCTAGGTCCAACGACAACAGCTTTGGCGCGGGTCCCACTGTGAGGGGTGGGGCCCGCGCTTCGTTTTTGCCTGTGGATAACTAGCGTTCGCGGGGCTTGCTGTCAAACCCCCTGGTGGGCAACTTATTCACCTTTATGCACTTCAGTTGGAATGTGAATATAAACCGATTGAACTGGGGGTACGCTAAGTAATGCAATGGGTTGTCCACAAATTGTCCACAGCCCACCTGCGGGGTTGTCGCCGCATTTCACAGCCCCTGTGGATAACTGCTGTAGTGCGGGAAGATCGCAGGGTACGATGAGCCGAGGGAGGCAGATATGGCAACAAATTTGGGCGCAACAAGCTTCGACGACGGTGACTACACACCCCCGGAAGAGCCGCCTGCAAGCGGGTACAGCACATTCGACAACAAGCGGGCGGACCTCAAGGAGTACCGCAAACCACCGCACGACGAAAGGGCAGAACGCGGCGTGCTCGGAGCTATGCTGCTTAGCCCAGACACCGTCGTCGACGTGGTAGAAAACCTCCAGCCGGATGACTTCTATTACCCCTCGCACCAAACGATCTACCGCGCGATACTCGACCTGTTCGCGCAAGGCAGCGACATCGACGTGCTCATCGTCGCCGGGCGTTTGGACCGTTTGAACGAACTAGAGCGGGCAGGCGGCGCGCCGTATCTGCATACTTTGATCTCCGAGGTGCCCACCGCGGCCAATGCGCGTTACTACGCGCAGATCGTTGAGGAGAAGTCGCTGCTGCGCCAGCTTGTCAACGCAGGCACCCGCGTGGTGCAGTACGGATACGAAGGTGATGAAGGCTCCGAGGTCGAGCAGATCGTCGATCGGGCTCAGCAAGAAGTCTTTAAAGTTGCCAAACGCCAGGCTGGTGAGGACTACAAGCCACTCAAAGACCTCCTTAAACCCACCGTCGACGAGCTTGCCTCCATTGAGCAGGGAGGCGGGCTCGAACAGGGCGTGCCCACGGGTTTTATCGATCTAGACAGGCTCACCAATGGCCTGCACGGCGGGCAGATGGTCATTATCGCCGCCCGACCCGGAGTGGGCAAATCCACACTCGCGCTGGATTTTATCCGTTCGTGTTCAATTACTCACGGCAAAACCTCCGTCATCTTCTCCTTAGAGATGAGCGCCTCCGAAATCATCATGCGCATGCTCTCGGCGGAAACCGAGATTAAGCTGTCCGCGATGCGCTCCGGGCACATGGACGAAGGAGACTGGGAAAAACTCACCTATCGGCTGACGGAAATCCAGGAAGCGCCGCTGTTTATCGACGACTCCCCGAACCTGACCATGATGGAGATTCGTTCCAAGGCGCGGCGCCTCAAGCAGACACACGGGCTGGACTTAATCGTGCTCGACTACCTGCAGTTGATGAGCTCCGGGCGCAGAGTTGAATCGCGCCAGCAAGAAGTGTCGGAGTTTTCCCGTCACCTGAAACTGCTGGCAAAAGAACTTGATGTGCCGGTCATTGCGATCTCGCAGCTCAACCGTGGCCCCGAGTCCCGCACCGACAAGAAGCCGCAGTTAGCGGACCTGCGCGAGTCCGGCTCCCTGGAGCAAGACGCCGACATGGTGTTTTTGCTTTACCGGCCCGACTCGCAGGATCGTGATGACGTGCGTGCGGGCGAGGCTGACATCATCGTGGCCAAGCACCGCGGTGGCCCGATAGATACGATTTCGGTGGCGCACCAACTCCACTACTCGCGCTTCGTCAACATGGCGCACGACAAGTAAGGGTAGCCTTGGCAACGATGAAAACTCTCTCAGCTGCCTTTATCATGGCAGGCACATGAGAGGAGGAGCCGTGACGGTACGATCCATTAAAGCGTCCGAGCCGTGCGCTAGCACTTTCGCCCGGCTTGACGGCGCCATCACAGTAGCCAGGACCGACAACGCGACGGTCCTATACAACCTGCCCCGCGATATCGGGGACATCGACAGCAGCGCTGGCCGCCCCGGCGGAATCGCCGAGCGACTACGTTCACTTTTCCGCTAGTAGCTTCAGGGCAATGCGACGCCGCGCTGCTCAGGAAGTGTAAACGCGGCGACGCACGCGATAGCAAACGACGCCGCAAATATCCCGAACACCATGCTCGTTCCCCCAAAACTCAGCGCCAGTGGGACGGCGATCGGAGCAAGGATTGAGCCGATGCGCCCGAACGCTGCGCCAGCGCCCGTGCCGGTGGCGCGGATGTCAGTGGGGTAGAGCTCTGGGCCAATGGCGTAAAGAGCGCCCCACGCGCCCAAGTTGAAGAAGGACAAGCAACAGCCAGCGGCGATAATTTGCCATTGCGAGCCAGCCAGCCCGAAAAGCAAAGCGGAGATCGCCGAACCAGCCAAAAACACCGACAAGGTAATGCGGCGGCCCCAAACCTCAATGAGCCAGGCAGCAGCGGCGTAACCAGGCAACTGCGCCAAGGTGATGATCAGCGTGAAGGCAAACGAGCGCACCAAGGTGTATCCCTCCTGGACCAGCAGCGAAGGAATCCAAATGAAAGCCCCGTAGTAGGCCAGGGAGACACAAAACCACACCACCCAGAAAGCCAACGTGCGGGGAGCTAGCTCTGCACCCCAAATTCCGCCGGTGACGGCGGGTTGTTTGGGCGCGGGGGTGTCGTCGTAAAGCGAAGGATCAGCGGCGGCCTCGAAGGAGCGCACGACAGCTTCAGCTTCCTCCTCACGGCCCTTCGCCTCGAGGAAGCGAACCGACTCCGGCAAACCGAGACGGACGTAAATGGCGTAGAGAGCCGGCACTGCACCCAAGGCGAGCCCCCAGCGCCAACCGTTTTCTCCTTGCGAGACAACAAAGGTGCCGATCAGGGCCGCCAGAATCCAACCAATCGCCCAAAAAGCCTCAAGAAGCACAACCATCCGGCCGCGCACCCGCCGCGGCGAGAACTCACTGACCAGGGTCGAAGCCACGGGTAGTTCAGCGCCGAGACCCAAACCGATCAGAAAACGCAAAACCATCAGGACGGCGACCGAACTGGCCAAAGCACTGGCCCCCGTGGCCAGGCCATACACCAGCAGTGTTGCGGCGAAAACCTGACGACGCCCAATCTTGTCCGCGAGCAAGCCGCCGAGCGAAGCGCCGATCGCCATGCCGACGAAACCCACCGACGCGATCAAAGACGAGGTCGCCGGGGTTAAATGCCAGTGGACGGCGAGCGCGGCGATGACAAAAGAAACCAGACCAATGTCCATCGCATCAAGTGCCCACCCAATGCCCGAACCGACAAGCAGTTTGCGGTGCTTTGGAGTAACGGGGAGCCGGTCGAGCCGTTCAGAGCGAGTCAGGTCATTCATGACGGAGAAGTTTACGCAAAACGCGGGCGAAACCCGCGCAGGCGCAGAGAATTCGACACCACAAAAACCGAGGAAAACGCCATGGCGATGCCGGCAAGCATCGGGTTGAGAAGACCTATCGCGGCAACCGGAACGAGGACGACATTGTAGGCGAAGGCCCAAAACAGGTTGCCCTTGATGGTGGCGAGTGTTTGACGTGACAGGCGTATTGCATCAACCGCCGAACCCAACGTACTGCGCATCAAAGTAATGTCGGAAGCCTCAATGGCCACGTCGGTGCCCGCGCCCATCGCCATCCCGAGGTCTGCTTGGGCAAGGGCGGCGGCGTCGTTGACACCATCGCCGACCATGGCGACGATTCTGCCCTCGCCCTGCAAGCGCTTGATTGCCTCCACCTTATCTTCCGGAAGCACCCCTGCCGTGACGTTGTCCTCCGAAATACCCACCGCGAAAGCGACCGCTTGAGCAGCCCTGGCGTTATCACCCGTCACAAGGTGCGGGTTTAGCCCCAGCTCCTTGAAAGCGGCGATAGCCTCCACCGAGTCTGCCTTGATGGTGTCACGCACCGAGATCACCCCAGCGAGCTGCCCGTCAACCTCGACAGCCACGGCGGTGCCACCCTTGTCTTCGGCAGCGCGGAAAGCGCCGGCGAGAGAACCGAGCTTTGCGTTCGGGCGCCCCACGTAAACGCGGTGGCCCTCAACATTGGCTGTCACACCCCAGCCGGCGCGGCTGCTGAACTCGCTGGCTGTGGGGTGAGATGCAACGGCGCCGGAGATGGCCTGCGCAATCGGATGCACCGAACCTGTCTCCGCGGCCGCCGCGAAAGCAAGAACCTCCTCCTCGTTGAAACCCGCGGCTGCGCGGACATGGTCGACGCTCATCTCGCCGCTGGTGATAGTGCCAGTCTTGTCAAGCACCACTGTGTCGGTACGGCGGGTGTTTTCGAGGATCTCCGGGCCTTTAATCAGCAGTCCGAGTTGAGCGCCGCGGCCAGTACCCACCAGGATCGCGGTGGGCGTGGCCAATCCAAGTGCGCAGGGGCAGGCGATGATGAGCACTGACACCGCGGCGGTAAACGACGGCGCCACACCGAAGCCCAAAGCAAGGTGGACACCAAGCGACATCAGGGAGATTGCAATGACCAACGGCACGAAGATCCGCGAAATGCGGTCGACGAGCCGCTCGACCGGAGCTTTGCCGGCCTGAGCGTTGCGCATCAGTTGGCCCATTTGAGCCAAGGTCGTCTCGGAGCCGACGCGAGTGGCTTCCACTAGGATGCGGCCCGTCAGGTTTAAGGTCGCGCCCGTGACCAAAGAGCCTTGTGTCACCTCGACGGGGACGGACTCGCCGGTCATCATGGATTCGTCGACTGCCGTAGAACCGCTGACCACCCGGCCGTCGGTGGCGATCTTCTCGCCAGGGCGGGAGACGAAAACATCACCGACGGCGACGCGCTCAATAGGTACGCGCACTTCTCGGCCATCGCGGATCACGGCGGCGTCTTTGGCTCCCATGTTGAAAAGCTCGCGCAAGGCTTGGGAGCTGTGCCCCTTGGCGCGTACCTCAAACCACCGGCCCACCAGGAGAAAGGTGATGACCACGCACACGGTTTCCAGGTAGATCTCGTCCATGCCGGCGCGCGATGGCAAAAGGTGCATCTCCATGCGCATGCCGGGTGCGCCGGCAGCGCCGAAGAACAAAGCCCAGATAGACCACAGGTACGCCGCGGTCGTGCCCAGGCTGATCAGGGTGTCCATAGTCACCCCGCCGTGGCGTAGGTTGGTCAAGGTGGCGCGGTGGAAAACGGAACCTGCGGAGAAGAAAACCAGCGTTGTGGCGGCCAATGCTGCCCACTGCCAGTTCGGGAATTGCCAGGCCGGGATCATAGACACCAACACCACCGGCGCGGACACACACGCCGCCCAGGTGGTCGTGTATTTCAGATGTTCGGCTTCGCGGTCGCGCGCCTCGTCAAGGCGGGAGGTCGTTGGCGGGGCGGCCGGTTCGTTCGCGGTGGCGTCGGCAAGCTTAAAGGCGTCGTATCCCGCGCCACGGATTGTCTCGATGAGTGATTCCGGGGTGGTTTGCGCCGGGTCGTAGTTGACGGTGGCTGTTTCGGTGGAGAAATTCACCGTGGCATCCACACCGTCGAGCTTGTTGAGCTTTCTTTGGACGCGTGAGGAGCACGACGTGCAGGTCATGCCGGTCACGCCGAGCTCAAGGTGCTCCAAGGATGGTGTAGTCATACACCCAACTATACCCCTTGGGGGTATAGGAATCTAGGCTAAGGAGTAGCCGGCTTCCGCGATGGCCTTCGCGACGTCTGCGGTGGTAAATCCTTCGCCGGTGACCTCGACCAAACCGGTGATGTGGTCGGCGGTGACACTTTCAACCCCGGTGATTTCGGAAATCTCCTCTTTCACACTCATCTCACAGTGGCCGCAGGTCATCCCCTCGACCGTGAATTGACGTGTTGCCATGATGATCCTTTCCTAGGGGGCCAGGTCGTCGTCGAGCGTGAAACCAGCCGCTTTGACGGCTGCAAGGATGTGTGCATCGGAAAAATCCACGCCGGTGACGGCCATGACGCCCTTCTCGGCCTCTACTTCGACACCTTGGGTGCCTTCGACAAGATTAACCTCGTCGATCAGGGAGTCAACGGCGGCCTCGTGCGTTGGGCCGCTGATGTGGTAGTTCTTTCGCATTTACATTCACCTGTGCGCTGTTGTCCAAGGCTTTAAGCCGGGTCTTTGCGCCGCTTGGAATGAACAGACGCTCGCTATTGTTGTTACCCACAGACAAGCTAACAGACATATTAAGGAGAATCCCCAATGAATACCATCGACGTGACCGATGACACCTTTCAGGAAACTGTTGAGGCCGACGGCATTGTTTTCGTTGACGCGTGGGCCGATTGGTGCGGTCCGTGCAAGGCTTTCGCTCCAACCTATGAGAAGGCCTCCGCGGACCACCCCGATGTTACCTTTGCCAAGCTTGACACCGAGGCCAACCAGATGACCGCTCAGATGCTTGAGATCCAGGCAATCCCGACCTTGATGGCTTTCCGTGATGGCATCTTGCTCTACCGCAACGCGGGCGCTCTGCCCCCGGCCGCTTTAGATGATTTAGTCAAGCAGGTAAAGGCGCTGGACATGGAGGAGGTACGTCGCCAGGTCGAGGAGCAGAACAAGGGCCAATAAGCTTTTCGACGCCTCCCTGTAGCGCTCACCAGTTGGTGGGCGCTTTTTGCGTACACTCACGCGTTAAGACACCCACATGAATTCCGAAGGAAGGTCTTAACCCATGCCGAACCCGTTCAATAAGGGCTGGAAGTATCTCATGCAGTCCCTCGACGCGAAAATCGAAGAAAATGCCGACCCGAAGGTTCAGGTCCAGCAGGCAATTGCAGAGGCCAAACGACGCCACAACGAAATTACTCATCACGCTGCCCACATCATCGGCAACCGCAACCAGCTCCAGATGAAGCTTGAGCGTCTGCTGAAGTCGCAGGAAGACCTGCAGGGCAAAGCCCGCGCCGCCCTGCAAGCCGCCGACAAGGCAACGGTAGAAGGTGACACCCACAAGGCTGGGGAGTTCAATCAGACTGCCGAGATGTTTGCCTCCCAACTTGTCTCCGTCGAGCAGGAGATCGAGCAGACCAAAGGCGCCTTCCATGCCGCTGAGCAGGCCGCCGCCGAAGCTCAGCAGAAGCAAAAGCAGTCGGAAGCGCGCCTGCAGGAGCAACTCGGCCAGGTCGCTGAGCTGGAAAGCCAGATCGAACAAGCACAGATGCAGGAGCAGACGGCCGCCACCATGGATTCAATTAACCAGTTCGGCGGCAATGACAACGTGCCTACTCTTGATGCGGTGCGTCAAAAGATTGAGCGCCGTCACGCCACCGCGCTCGGCGCGCAGGAACTGGCGCAAAGCTCGCTGACTCCGCGCATCTCAGAGATTGAAAGCGGCAGCAACGACTTCGCCGCCTCCGCCCGCCTCGCCGAAATTCGCGCCTCGATGGATAACGCAGGCGAGCTTGAGGCGGGGAAGTCCGCTGCCGAAAACGCACACGACACCGTGAGTGTTGACGCTGACGACGAGGCCCCGAACAACCTCGAGGAAGACAACCTCGAGGAAGACAACTAAGCCCTGTCCTTAGGTGTTCGATTTGCGGATGTTGATGAGCACTCCGCGAATACCCGAGTGGAAGCCGTCGCGCAGGTTGACGCGCTGGGTTTCGCTCAGGGTGTATTCGTGGAGAGTTTCGCAGGCGAATTGCAGAAGTGGCCGGTCGATCTCCGGTGGCAGCCCGCCACCGGAGAGCATGTGAGCTTTGTCGCGCTGCTCTGAGGAGGCGGCGTTTTCATACCACCAGGTGGCGTATTGCTGGCCGACGTCGTAAGGCGTTTGGAATCCTGCCGAGGTCCACACCTCCTCCGGCAGGGGCACGTAGCGGGAACGAAGCTTGCGCCGTGGCGCCATCATTGACGGTTTCGGCGCGGGCTTCGGGCCCGCATTGTTTTGCCGGTTGACCTCGGCCTCCGCCTCGGTTGGCTCGACGTCTTCACAATCATCGTCTTTCGGCGGTTGTTGCGCGGCTGCGGCGAGTGTCGCCGGTGAGGGAGTGGCCGGATCGGGTTCCTCAGTGAGCTTTTGCTCAGTGAGCTTTTGCTCCGCCGTGGGCCTTTCCTCTTCGGCGGTGTCGGCCTGGAGGGGGTTGCCCAGCGGAATGGGGGCTGGTCCCGTGTCGGCCTCGAGCGGTTCGGCGTCGTTAAGCGGCCGCTCACGGATCGACGGTGGCAACGGGCCTTCTAAAACCTGTAGCTGCATGGCGTCGGCGAAGTCCTCGCGCGGGTCGAGCACCGTGGTGGTATCGCACGCGTGGCGCAGCGCCGAGGACATTGAATCCCAGCCGAAGCCGTAGAGGTGGACGCGGACGCCGTGGTTGCTGGCCTCCTCGACGCCGGGGATCATGTCTGCGTCTCCGGTGACGATGACGAAGTCGCTGAACTGGCCGCGCGTGGCGTTGAGGACCACGTCGGCGACGAGGCGGGTGTCCACTCCTTTTTGGGTGCGGCGCTCGCCCAATTCGATGAGTTGTCCGGTGCGTAGCTGCACACCGTCGCAGCGACGTAGTGTGCGTTGGTAACGGTGTGGACCCGATTCGGGGATGCCGTCGTACCAGTATTGGCGGTGGACGGGTTGGTTGAGTTGCTGGCCGATCATGGTGTGGAGGGTCGCCACAACTTCCGGAAGGTCAATTTCTAACTGTGAACGTGCTCCGATCTCCCACGAGTTGTAAAAGCTCGCAAGCAGGTATGAGGTATCGACGAATACAACTGTGCGCTCAAGCATGGCTCCTAAATTCCGTATCTATTGTTTCTAAAAATTGTTCGTTGGACGTTTCCCAGTGTGCACTACGTTTCCTCGTTGAGTCACGGTGTGCTGGGGAATCGTTACAACAACTGTACGTAAAAGGTCAACAAGAAACCTTGCTGGTTTCTTCCACCTCTTATACGGTTGGTTACACAAGTAACTAACCAGAAATTTTCAAAACAATGAACTCGGAAGTTGAGCCGCTCTTCAGTCAGGTGGCGACGTATGTCGAAGACCTCATCCTCGAAGGCCACCTCGCACAAGGTGCCCGCGTGCCCTCCACCAACGAGTTGGCAAGTTTCCACGGAATAAACCCCGCCACCGCCCGAAAGGGCCTCGCCATACTTGTCGGGGCCGGGATCATTGAAACTCGCCGGGGTATCGGCAACTTCGTGGCAAGCGGCGCGCGCGAGGAGGTTCAGCGTCGCCGCCGGCAGCATTTTCCTGCGGCCTTCATCGCACCGCTTATCGACGAAGCCCTCAGACTCGGCTACGACAAAGGCCGCCTCCAAAACCTCATAGACCGCGTCGCAGCAAGCCGCGGCATGTATAAATAGCATCTAGAATACCCGCTTTGAGCTGGGGATTTGGTGTTGTTGGTGGGGGTGTGTAGCTTTATGTCGTGTCAGCAAGACCGACAGCGCCCCGCTAGCTGTTTAGGGTTGGTGTGTTAGGCGGTTAGGAAAACGATTGTTGGCGTGACATGAAGCAATCGAGTTTTGATGCACTTGTGCCGGGTTTTGACTTGGTGGGTGTGGTTGTGTAGTGTTGTTCAAGCCGCTTTTCATGCTTGGCCTGTGTGTGGGTTGGGTGTGGGGGTGTGCGTGTGTTGTTTGAGAACTCGATAGTGTGCCAATTCAAGCATTTTTTGTTTGTGTTCATGGTTGTGTTTGTTTGGTTGTGTGCCGTGTGTGCCTGGCTGCTCTTTGTGGGTGGTGGGGTGCGTGCCGGTGGGTGGTGTCTGAACCAATGATTGGATGCTGCTTCACGTGACGTTTTTGCGTGGTGCATGGTGGATGAATGTTTCGCTGTGAACTATTTTTTGCCAATCTCCTGTTGTGCCCCGTCGGGTGTGGGGGTTGGTTGCAGTAATTTTTGGATTGCCAGTTCATCGCATGTTGTGTGTGGTGGTTGGTTTGTTTTTTGTTGGGTTTTGGGCTTTTCACGGCCTGTTTCGCTTTTGTGTTGAAACTTTTTTGTGGAGAGTTTGATCCTGGCTCAGGATGAACGCTGGCGGCGTGCTTAACACATGCAAGTCGAACGGAAAGGCCAGTGCTTGCGCTGGTACTCGAGTGGCGAACGGGTGAGTAACACGTGGGTGATCTGCCCTGTACTTCGGGATAAGCCTGGGAAACTGGGTCTAATACTGGATAGGACCGGCATGTAGGTGTGTTGGTGGAAAGCTTTTGCGGTATGGGATGAGCTCGCGGCCTATCAGCTTGTTGGTGGGGTAATGGCCTACCAAGGCGTCGACGGGTAGCCGGCCTGAGAGGGTGTACGGCCACATTGGGACTGAGATACGGCCCAGACTCCTACGGGAGGCAGCAGTGGGGAATATTGCACAATGGGCGCAAGCCTGATGCAGCGACGCCGCGTGGGGGATGAAGGCCTTCGGGTTGTAAACTCCTTTCGTCAGGGACGAAGCTTTTGTAAGTGACGGTACCTGGATAAGAAGCACCGGCTAACTACGTGCCAGCAGCCGCGGTAATACGTAGGGTGCGAGCGTTGTCCGGAATTACTGGGCGTAAAGAGCTCGTAGGTGGTTTGTCGCGTCGTTTGTGTAAGTCCATGGCTTAACTGTGGGACTGCAGGCGATACGGGCATAACTTGAGTGCTGTAGGGGAGACTGGAATTCCTGGTGTAGCGGTGAAATGCGCAGATATCAGGAGGAACACCGATGGCGAAGGCAGGTCTCTGGGCAGTAACTGACGCTGAGGAGCGAAAGCATGGGTAGCGAACAGGATTAGATACCCTGGTAGTCCATGCCGTAAACGGTGGGCGCTAGGTGTGAGTCCCTTCCACGGGGTTCGTGCCGTAGCTAACGCATTAAGCGCCCCGCCTGGGGAGTACGGCCGCAAGGCTAAAACTCAAAGGAATTGACGGGGGCCCGCACAAGCGGCGGAGCATGTGGATTAATTCGATGCAACGCGAAGAACCTTACCTGGGCTTGACATACACCGGTTCGGGCCAGAGATGGTCTTTCCCTTTGTGGCTGGTGTACAGGTGGTGCATGGTTGTCGTCAGCTCGTGTCGTGAGATGTTGGGTTAAGTCCCGCAACGAGCGCAACCCTTGTCTTATGTTGCCAGCATGTTGTGGTGGGGACTCATGAGAGACTGCCGGGGTTAACTCGGAGGAAGGTGGGGACGACGTCAAATCATCATGCCCCTTATGTCCAGGGCTTCACACATGCTACAATGGTCGGTACAGCGCGTGCGCGAGTTCGTGAGGATGAGCTAATCGCTGAAAGCCGGTCGTAGTTCGGATTGGGGTCTGCAACTCGACCCCATGAAGTCGGAGTCGCTAGTAATCGCAGATCAGCAACGCTGCGGTGAATACGTTCCCGGGCCTTGTACACACCGCCCGTCACGTCATGAAAGTTGGTAACACCCGAAGCCAGTGGCCTAAACTTGTTAGGGAGCTGTCGAAGGTGGGATCGGCGATTGGGACGAAGTCGTAACAAGGTAGCCGTACCGGAAGGTGCGGCTGGATCACCTCCTTTCTAAGGAGTTTTTTTGTGCCTCGCAGTTGTGGGGTGTTGGTGGTTGAGTGTCCGTGTGTGGTGCTGCCATCGTTGTGTGTAAATGGTTGCGTGTGTCCGGGTGGATGCGCATTCCCTGCATGTTGGTGTGTGTGGGTGTGGTTGCAGCTAGGTGGGCGTGATTGTGGATGCAGGCTTTTGTGTTTGGGTTGGTGCGCTGTTGGGTGTCTGGGATGGCATGCGTGTTGTTCCTTGTGGCTTCGTCTGTGTGCATGGTCGTTGTGGTTGTGTGTGTGGGTGTGGGTGTGGTGTGTGAGAACTGTATAGTGGACGCGAGCATCTTTATTCTTTGTTTGTGTGCATGCCTGCTTTGTGTGGGTGTGTGTTTTG